>NZ_LT896716.1:3690752-3957683 GCF_900187405.1 Geobacter sp. DSM 9736 | reverse complement strand
AGGTTAAGGTTAAGGTTAAGGTTAAGGTTAAGGTTAAGGTTAAGGTTAAGGTTAAGGTTAAGGTTAAGGTTAAGGTTAAGGTTAAGGTTAAGGTTGAGAAAAGCTTTCAGGCTAACAAGCGTGTAAAAACGAGGTTGTTCAAAAATAGCCAGATCGTAGCACCCGCAGAAAGCCCCACGGATGCGTAGCTGCGCTACGCCGCACACGGCGGCTTTCGAGGACGGCGGCGAGATGGCTGTTTTTCAACAACCGCCTGGCTTAACCTGTTCAAGCCAGGGATCGAGCATGACAAGCGCCCGTTCCGCAAGCTTCTGACGTCGCTCCTTCTTCTTGATCTTCCCCTGGAGTTCGGGGAAAAGTCCGTAGTTCACATTCATCGGCTGGAAGTGACGGTGGTCCGTCTCACCCGTAATGTGACGAACAAGAGCCCCAAGCGCTGTTTCGCTTGGCGGGACGACCGGACCCTCCCCGCGCGTGAGAGCAACCGCGTTTATCCCTGCAAGAAAGCCGCTTGCAGCAGATTCCACGTATCCTTCCACACCGGTGATCTGTCCCGCAAAGATGATGCGGGGCTCCCTCTTCAGCTGCCCCGTGGGGTGGAGCAGATGGGGAGCGTTGATGAACGTGTTGCGGTGCATCGAGCCGAGGCGCACGAACTCAGCCTGCTCCAGCCCCGGAATCATCCGGAATATCCGGCGCTGCTCCGGCCACGTCAGTTTGGTCTGAAACCCTACCAGGTTGTACATTGTTGCATCGCGGTTTTCCTGCCGCAGTTGCACCACCGCGTGCGGTTCCCCACCGGTACGCGGATCTGTGAGCCCCACCGGCTTCATCGGCCCGAAGCGGAGAGTCTCCCTCCCCCGCTCCGCCATTTCCTCCACGGGCATGCATCCTTCGAAATGTACCACCTTCTCGAAAGAGCGGGCCACGACTTTCTCCGCCGCCAGAAGTTCGTCGATGAACCTGTTGTACTGTTCCTCATCCAGAGGACAGTTGAGGTAGTCATCGCCATCCCCCTTCCCGTAACGGGACGCGCTGAAGACTGTTGAACGGTCGATGGACTCCGCGGTTACGATGGGAGCGATGGCGTCATAGAAATAGAGATACTCTCCCGTCAGCTTCCCGATGCTCTCCGCAAGCAGATCGCTGGTAAGGGGCCCGGAAGCGACAATGACCGGGCCCTCTTCGGGAATCGAAGCCGCCTCCTCATGGATCAGCTCGATAAGCGGTTCCGACTCTATGCGGCTGGTGATGTAGCGGGAGAACTCCTCGCGGTCCACAGCCAGCGCTCCCCCTGCGGGAACCCTGGTTGCGTCGGCAGCCTCAATAAACAGGGAACCCGCCCGGCGAAGCTCCTCCTTGAGTAGCCCGACGGCGTTGTCCAGGGAGGCTCCGCGAAGGGAGTTGGAACAGACGAGTTCGGAGAGGCCGGGGGAATGGTGGGCCGGGGAGAAACGTATGGGCTTCATCTCTATGAGGCGGACAGGGACACCCCGCCTCGCCGCCTGCCACGCGGCCTCGCACCCCGCAAGCCCCCCGCCGATAATGGTAAGTTTCATTTCAGCACCCCCCTGACAAGGGCATGTTCTTCCCCTCCCGCATCATCGGCAAGACCCAGCAGGCCCTGTACAAGATACAGGGGGCGGTTCTTCGTTTCGTTGAACATGCGGCCGATGTACTCCCCCATGATGCCGAGGGTTATGAGTTGGACCCCGCTGAAAAAAAGGATCGTCACCATGATCGAGGCGTAGCCGGGAACGTCGATGCCGAGAATGAGAGTCCGGACAACGAGGAAAAAGGCATAAAGAAACGCAAAGATTGCCGTTACGACGCCGAAATAGGTGGCGAACTGCAAAGGCCCGATGCTGAACGAGGTGATACCCTCGATGGCGAAGTTCCACAGTTTCCAGTAGTTCCACTTCGTTGTTCCCGCAAAGCGCGGCTCACGCCGGTAGCGGATGCTCACCTGCCTGAAGCCGACCCAGCTGAAAAGTCCCTTCATGAACCGATGCCGTTCCCGAAGCCGCTTCAACGCATCCACCGAACGCCGGTTCATGAGCCGGAAGTCTCCCGTATCCTCGGGGATACTGATCCGCGTTATCCGCCCGATGAGCCGGTAGAAGGCTTTGGCGGTAACCTTCTTTATGAAGCCTTCCCCCTCCCGCATGGTACGGGTCGCATAGACGACGTCGGCCCCTTCCCGCCATCTCCTGACCATTTCCGGGATCAGTTCCGGCGGGTCCTGGAGGTCGGCATCCATCACGACGACAGCCTCCCCGCCGGCAAAATCTATCCCTGCGGTCATGGCTATTTCCTTCCCGAAGTTACGGCTGAGGTCGATGAGCTTCACCCGCGGGTCGGCTTCATGGAGGCTTCGAACCTTTTCCACCGTTCCGTCGGTGCTGCCGTCGTTGACGAAAATAATTTCGAAGTCCTCTGTCACACCGGCGAGAATGGGTGCGGTGCGTCGATGGAATTCATCGACCACATGGTCTTCGTTGTAGCACGGGACCACTACGGAGATGATCGGCTGCCTGCATGTATTCATGACATTCCTACTCATCGTTTCCTTAGCAGAGCGAGGTAACTCGCCCCATATGGCAGAGGGCAAACCTTCAGGAGTAACCTTTCCAGGGCAAACAGTCTGAAAAGCAAGCCGTTGAGCGGTGCCGGAAGCGGACGCAGGTCGCTCTCCCCCTCCTTTCGCTCCCCTCCCCGCCCCAGCAGCCGGACAGCGGCCATAATGGGAAACAGTATGAAGTTGAAGGAGGAGAAGCGCAACTCCTCGACGGGCAGCCCCTGCCAGAGAGCACGCAAGCCGGCAGCCGAGTATCGGCGGATGTGACCGAGAACCAGATCGTGGTGGCTCCAGAGAAACCGGTGGGCCGGAACGGTCAGCAGAAGTATGCCTCCAGGTTTCAGGCAGCTGACGATGTCATGAAGAAATGCGACATCATCTTCCACGTGCTCCAGCACGTCCGCAAGAAGGACTGCGTCTATCTGATCCCAGCGCCCCTTCAGCCGGTCCCGGAAATCGCCCAGAAACACGGGCGCTTCGAGGCGTTCAGAAGCATATTTCACGGCCTCTGGGGCAAGATCGACCCCAAGGACGCTATAATGCCTCTCCAGAACTCTGAGGTTGCCGCCGGTGCCGCACCCGATCTCGGCCAGGCACATGCCGGCGCCCGGGGGAAGAAAACGCTTGAGCTCGCTGAAGATTATTTCGCGACGGGCGCAAAACCACCAGTGGGAATCCTCTATTTCGGCGTGGAGCGTGAACTGGGAAATGTCCATGGTGGAAAGGATGCCTTCAATGCTGGCGGCAGACGCTCTCGGCGTCCCGCTCCGGCCCGGTTCCCCTCTGAAACACGAATCGGGACAGCAGGAGAAACGAAACCGCCGCCATCGGTATGGCCACCAGAAATCCCGCCAGGTACATGCTCATACCCAGGCCGGCACATACTCGCAGCGCAGCGACGTTCAACAGGTAGGTCGACAGGTAGACCCCGAGAAAGCGGAACAAAAGCCCGTTGGCACCGTTCTGGAACACGAGTGTACCGATCGTCTTGAAGTTGAACAGTGCCCCCATCACGGCCGCTAAAAAGACCGCAAGGGCATAGTGAAGGCCGAGGAAGATGAAAAAGGCGAACACCAGGTAACTGAAACCGGTGTTCAGCATCCCGACGAGGATGAACTTGATGAATCTGCCATTAAGGAGCCGGGCCATCATTTCAGAAATCACTCTTCATGCAGCGGTGACATCCGTTCCCGGTCGCTCACGCCACGCTTCCGACGCAGCGGCATCGTCCCGCGGTACGGTCTGAGCCGGAGAGACGAATCCGACCTTCTCCTCGACTATGTAGAGGGGCCGGTGCTTCGTCTCACGATATATTCGGCCGATATATTCACCCAGAACTCCGATGGAGATCAGCTGAACCCCGCCCAGAAAAAGGACCACGACGAGCAGCGACGTCCACCCCTGTATAACCGACTCCGGGTTCACGAACTTGCTGACGATGATGTAAAGCATGGCCAGGAAAGCGACGACCGTAGTGATGGTACCGAGCTTGCTGGAGATCCGCAGCGGTCTGTCGGAAAAGCTGGTGATTCCGTCGAGGGCGAACTTCAGCATTTTCTTCAGATTGAATTTTGTCTCGCCTGCATAGCGGCTGTCCCGCTCGTATGGAAGCGCGTACTGGGAAAATCCGATCCAGCTTATCAGTCCGCGGATATAGCGGTTCTCCTCCCGTATCGAGTTGAGGGCTTCCACCACCACCCGGTCCATCAGCCTGAAGTCGCCGCTGTCCAGCGGGAGCTTTACGTCGCTCATTCTGCTGATCAGGCGGTAGAAGAGGCGCGCCGTGAGAAGCTTGAAAGCGGTTTCCCCCTTCCGGACGCTTCTCACCCCGTACACCACCTTGTATCCTTCACGCCACTTCTCCACCATTCCGGCGATGACCTCGGGAGGGTCCTGCAGATCCCCATCGATGACCACGACGGCATCTCCGGATGCGTGCTCGATACCGGCCGTGATGGCGACCTGGTGACCGAAATTCCTGGAGAAGTTGATGATACGGACATTCTTGTCGCTCCGGCTGATCTCCTTGAGAAGAAGTGGGGAGCGGTCGGTGCTCCCGTCATTCACGAAAATCAGCTCGTGGCGCAGATCGCTCTCGAGACCGACAAGCACGCTTTTCATCCGGCTGTAGAATTCGGGAATTGTATCTTCTTCGAAGTAGATCGGGACGACCACCGACAACAACGGATAGGAAACCGCCATAAATGTGCCCTTTACCTGATTGAATGCTTCTCTATCGAATTATCCGGCCCGAAGAGCCGCGAGCGTAACTCCACAACCCCTGGAGCAGTCCCGCCGTATAGTAAACGTCCTGAAGCGGGACAAAAGCAAGAAAAAAAAGAACTTCCGTTCCTTTCAGCGGTACTGCGTTCAGGTGCCTGCGGAACAGAAAAGCCTTGAGCAGTGCGACTGCAAAGAGAGGAAAACACCACAGCCAGACCGGCACTCCCATAAACGCCCCTGCAATAAGGATCAGCAAGGCGACCGTCCCCGCGAGGTGGCTTGCGCGCAGGATCAGCCGGGACTGCCGGTTCGACCCGGAACTGCGCCCCGCCGAGCTGGCAAGTGCAGTCCTGTCGGAAAGCAGGATGTACGGCTGGGTTCGGCCGAAAAGGTGGGTATGTTTCAGCAGCTTCCAGATGGAGTTCTGTTCCCCAGACACAGAGAGATGATAGGGGAGATGCGGCGCCTGATAGATTTCGTAGCCATTCTGCCTCATGCGGAGCGCCAGTATCTGATCTTCTCCCGAAGACCGCAGCGTCGTATCCCACAGGCCCGCCTTCCTGACCGCCTCCACCCGGAAAATGTCGCAGCGCCCCTCGGCAAAACCGACGGGGACCAGTGCCTCTTCTGATTGCGAAGGAAGAATGTCCATTAGGTTGCAGATCATGTTCAGCTTTTCGGCCGTGGATATCTTCGCTGCCGCCGGAATCGCCGGCTGCCCCGTAATGGCGCCGGCCTTCGGATGTGCCTCCATGAGAAGAAGCATCCGGGCCGCGTAGTCATCCCGCCCGAACAGCACGTCAAGATGGCATGTGAGACCATAGGGAGTCCGTATCAGATTGAAGACCTTGTTGAGAGTGGATGACAGCCCGAGGTTTCGCTCATTGGGAATGATTCGGTAATTGCAGGGGGCTCCCGCCGCTTGGAGAGCCGCATGGAGACGGGGCAATGTACCATCCCCGGAGCAATCGTCCATAAATACGACATCCAGCCACTCGAGCTGCTCGGAGTAACCCGGATGGCGCTGCCTCAGTGCAGCATCCACCAGCGCATCCACCTGCTCCTCCGCATTGTAGAGCAGAAAAATCAGCGTCAGTTTCGCTGCGTCAGAAGTCATTACGCACCGCTCCGGCACGGGTGCCTGTCTTTCTGGCCAGCAACATCATTGCTCCGTTGCTTTTCTTCACCTCGTAGAAGGTGGAAAGGACCACCGGAATTTCCGCGTCGAAATACTCGAAAGAGCGGGGTTCGAAGAAAACCTTGGTTGAACCGTTCCTGATCAGGAACTTCAGAAGGTTTACGTAGTCGGAGCGGTAGAAAAGATCCTGCAGGCCCGGGTTGAAGGCCGCAGCGGTCCCGGAAAGGCCATGATACAACCCCTGATAATAATCCTTCACGAAAATCAGGACCTTCTCCCCCGGCATGGTATTCTCTCGGACAAAATTCGCATTGCGCAGGATCTCATGCTGCTCCGGCAGGTTTGCGGCTCTGTTCTCTTTTTCGAAAAAGAGTTTAGAGATCCTGCCCGAATCGTAAAGAAGCTGAAAGAGTGATCCGCTGATAATAAACAGGATCAGTGCCGCCGGCAGATAGGCGGTAACTTCCCGTCTCGCTATCCTCAGCAGTGTGTCGGCATAGATGCCCATGAGAATGAAGGTGTAAATGCAGGAATGCATCAGATTCCAGTTATGGCTTCGCCCCTGGTAGTAGGAAAACATTCCTGTTCCCAGAACCGCCACCAGGAAGATCAGTGCATGGCGGGAGGAGCAGGTTCCGGTCGTGACCGCGACGATTGACCAGAGGAGGCCGATCACGTAAACGAGCGCAATCAGATTCCAGGGGTGCAGCAGGGGCATGGCAAGCATTCCGCCACCGGCACCCGAGAAGATCTTTATCATGTTGAACATGTCGAAGATCTGTGGATACTGGCCGTACAGGAGCTTGACAGCAAGAGAGTAAACCGAGAAGGAGACCGCCAGGGCGAAGGCCGCACGGACGATATGCAGCAAGATGGGTAATGCGGCCTTCCTTATCGCATTCTGCAGGAATTCGGTGTAGCAGAGAAAAAGAAAGTAGGCAAAGATGGTTATGCTTCCGAATTCAGGGTTCCACAGCACCCCGAACGAAAGGGCAAAGAGGGAGAACCAGTAGAGGACTCTCCCTCTGTTTTTCAGATACGCGGTCGCGAGAACCAGAGCAAGAACAGGAGGAATCAAACGTATCGGCTGCGATGCAAAGATTGCATCGAAGTTGGTGACCAACTTGAAATGAAGATGCGCGTAATACACGATCGAACAGAAGCACATGAAGAGTATGTAGATGTTCTGTATGCATGTACGCAGAATAAAGAATATGCCCAGATAGCAGAGCACATTAAGAAGAGCCATCAGGCCCGAGAAGACAGCTATGTTCAACCCGGTGATCTTGAACACCGGCACCAGGAAATGAGGATACAGTCCGTAGGTATTGGTGAAGTTGTCAATGAGCATGGGAATGCCGTGATAGACCTGCACCATCGAATAATACACGGCGTTGAAATCATATTTGTTTTCGTAGGTATAGGGAAACTTGAACACATTTATCGAGAAGATGACTATCAGTAGAAGAGCGCAGCAGAGATAGATGAACAGGCGGGTAATGTTCCCCCCGGCTTTCAAGGAACCAGAGTTCATTCGGTCGTTGTAAAACAGAAGAAGCGCAGTCACTGGAAAGATTGCTGCCAGGTACAGATAAAAGTGTTCATACAGAAATGAGCCGGCCAGAAAGAACTGAAGGTTCGTGGCAGATATTATGTCGTGGCTGTTCTGCGGGTCCTCGAAGAACGGATTTGGTGCGGCGAGCCCTGCGTACCCGAGCCATACGATGAACGACAGCGATGCCCCAAGGGCAGCATAGTAGACATAATCCAGTTTTTGTCCGGTCAGCCGCGCTATGACTCGCCCGAAGAAGAGATGAAGCAACACCAGCGCACCGGGAACAGTGGCCAAGGCACTCAGGAAAAGGGCTCGCTCCTTCGGCTCGGGGCGGAAAGCTGCCAAAGGCCTCACCGACAAGTCCTTAACCCGGTCAAGCGCAGCATTGATGTCGGGAGCATATAGAGCATCCATACACGCGGCTACACCTCCGAAAAGAAGCAGCGCTCCGAAGATAACCATTGTCCAGCGGACATACTGGGTCCTGAAGTTCGAATCCTCCTTCGGGAGAAGCATCTGTTCCTGGCCGGCAATATGATTGGTATCAGGGAGGGTTTTCACTGGTAACCTGTTCTACTGGGGCAATTTCCTGAACACGAAGACCGTCATGTTGAGGTAGAAAATCCTGCTGACCCAGTGAGCGCCGATAGGCCAGCGGAAGGTTTTTATCAAAGAGACGGCAGTGCCGGCAGTGACTTCACGTAGCAGAGCCTCATCCACGAAAGTTCGATGGGTGGGGTCTCTGGTAAATCCTTTTTCTCCTGGAACTATCGCCAGGAAAATTCCCGAAGGAGCCAGTTTTCGCGCAAGGATGGAGAAGAACGCCCCTATGGCGGGTTTGTCCAGGTGCTCGAGAACGTTGTCCGAGATCGCGGCTTCAACGCCTGCATCGGGAACGGTATCCAGCCGGCAAAGGTCGTCCAGCTCCACGGCGAAACCCTGCGACCGGGCCGTGGCCACGAAACTGCCGTTCGAATCTATCCCCCGTGCGGAAATGGAGCGTTTCCGGCAGAACGTCAGGAACTCGCCGTTGCCGAACCCGAAGTCCCAGATTTCCCGGAGAGCGCCGAGTTCGCGGAGATAGCGGGGATAGACAACCAGTTCAAGGTACTGCTGCCGGCCGGGCAGGAACTTTTTCTGAAGATATTCCTGATATTCTCTGTCTTCGGTTTTCATGCCGTTTCCCGTATCATCCCCCTGTCCGGCGCGTGAAGATTGCAGCGTATCGGATGATGGTATCCATGCGGTACTCCTTCATCAAAAGGTCCGACAGCTCCACCAGCCCCGGCAATTTCGCCCACTCCTTCTGCATTACGATGACTTTCGGCTTTTTGGCCTTCAGCATCCGGATCATCTCGTTGACGGCGGCCTCCGTATCAGGCAGGGAGGCGGGAATTGTGCTTGAGATGTACGGTGTCGGTATGGGTCGGTCTGCGAGAAAATAGAGTTCCGGCTCGAAACCCCACTGGAAAATGTAGTCTCCGGGGGCAGTGTTCTTCTTCAGGTAATCGGCTACCTTCACGGAATCCGCAAAAACGGGACCATACTTCAGGATGGATACATCCTCAGGTGGAAGAACGAAATATAGCCGGTAGTCCTTCACCGCATAGTATAGAAAGGCCGCTGACAGCGGGACCGCGAGTATGAGGGAAATCCTCCTGTTCCCGAGGACCTTCGCCAGCCCTATCCCCCCCAGCAGCGAAAGAAAGGGCATCAGCTGAATGAAGTAGTGGGGGAAATTCTTTCCGGGCATGATCACCCCCAGCCAGGAGGCGACTAGGAGCAATGCTGCCATGACAAGGCTTATGGATTCCCTTCGAATAAGCAGCCAGACTGCAGTCGGCACGGCCAGCAGCACCGGCAGGAGGAACTCGTGGGACAGGTACCGGATCATTTCCGGAAGTTCCGGCCCGACAACACCGCCCCCCTTGGAATAGAAGAGTGGAAGGGTGATGTTGTACATTACGAAGTCGTCCCACGCACCGTTCAGGTAGAAGTAGGCAAGTGTGGCAAGGCCGACCAGGATGCAGGGGGAAAGGAAGAGAACCGGATTGAGAATCCTCCCCTTGAAGCCCTCCTCCTTCTTCCCGACAAAAATCGAGCAGACGAGAAGCAGAAGGAGATAGGGGAGTGCAACGGTTTTGATGAGCATGGCCAGGGCCATGCAGAAACCGCTGGCCACAAGGAGCACCGGGCGCTGCCGGTGTGCTGCGGCAGCAAAGAAGCAGGCGCTCAGCATCAGCGGAAGGACCATGAAGACCTCGCTGTTGCTGCTGCTCCCCTGCAGCAGGGGCGCACCCGAATAGAGGGCGAAAATTGCAGCCGCAGCGAGGGCTGCCGCTCGACCCGAGAGATATCTTGCCAGCCAGTAAACGGCTCCGAGGGTAAGGACGGAATAGAGGGCGGTAAATATTCTGATGGACTCTACGGTCTTGCCGAAAACGGCGATAGCGAAGGCATAGATGTAAAAAACTCCGGGGGGCTTCATGTCGATGGCGTCGCGGTACGGGATCCCCCCGCGAAGGATCTCTCTGCCGATCACGGAGTAGAACCCCTCGTCACGTTCGAAAGGCTCATGGAGGAAACAGAGACGTAATCCGACAAGAAGAAATGCGATGAGGATAAAAAGGAACAGCTCGACCCGGAAAAAATCCCGCGACTCAGCCGCGCAGGCTGTTTTCATGCAACTCTCCACCGCATTGATTCATCATGATGGCTTCAAAGACAGCTTCAGATGGATTTATATCCACATTCTTCCTTCGGACACTTGAGGAACTCTCCCTGCTTCTTGTAGACCTTCTTCACGAGGAGCGGGAACCCGCATTTGGGGCAGGGGCCCTGGACCGGCAGGTCCCACAGGGCGAACTTGCAGTCGGGATAGCGGTTGCAGGAGTAGAACATCTTGCCGTAGCGCGATTTCTTCTCGGTAAGTTCTCCCTGGGCGCATTCGGGGCAGGTTATCCCCGTCCCCTTCGGCTTCACGAGAGGCTGAATATTCTTGCATTCGGGGTATCCGGAGCAGGCAAGGTACTTGCCATAGCGCCCGTCCTTAATCAGCATGGGCTTTCCGCATTTGCCGCAAGCCTCCTCGGACAGGACCGGCTCCGCCACTTCCCCCTTCTCCCCCTGATCGAGGTTCCGGGTGTAGGTGCATCCTTCCTTGTAGCCGGAGCAGGCAATGAACCTGCCGCGCTTGCCGAGCTTAACCACCAGCTTATTTCCGCAGTTAGGGCACGTCTCGTCGGTAGCCTCGGTGGTTAGCTCCGACTTGCTGACCTCTCCCTCCTTCTGCTTCAGCAGGTTGCTGAACGGCCCCCAGAACTCCTGGAGCAGCGGCTTCCACCTTTTGTCCCCACGGGAGACATGGTCGAGCTCCTCCTCCAGATGCGCGGTAAAGTTGTAATCGACATATTGGGTGAAATGCTTCGTAAGAAGATCGTTCACCACCATCCCCACGTCTTCGGGGATGAACCGCTTCTTGTCGAGCCGGGCGTACTTGCGCTCCACCAGCGTGTTCATGATGCTGGCGTAGGTTGACGGCCTGCCGATGCCGTATTCTTCCAGCGTCTTCACGAGGGTCGCCTCTGTGTACCGTGGCGGCGGCTGAGTGAAGTGCTGCTCCGGTTTCAGCTCTACAAGCCTCAGAGCATCTCCCTCCGACAGCGGCGGCAGGACTCCTTCCTTCTCCTCGCTCTCGTCGTCCACACCTTCGATATACAGCTTCATGAAGCCTGGGAAGCGGATTACCGTACCGGCAGCGCGGAGCCTGAAGCCTGGCGCAGCCAGAATATCCACCGATGTCTGGTCCAAGAGGGCCTCCGCCATCTGGCACGCCACCGTCCTTTTCCAGATCAGCTCGTAAAGCTTGAACTGTTCGGCGGAGAGGTATTTCTTAACCTCAGCGGGTGTCTTCCCGATGGAGGTGGGGCGGATCGCCTCGTGAGCTTCCTGGGCGTTCTTAGCGCGGTTCTTGAAGAATCGGGGTTTCGGCAGGGTATATTCCTTGCCGTAAAGAGCCTGAATAACCTCTTTCGCTTCCGAAAGCGCCTGATTGGAAAGAACGACGCTGTCGGTACGCATATAGGTTATGAGGCCGACGGACCCCTCACCCACATCGATTCCCTCGTAAAGCTTCTGGGCTATGGACATCGTCTTCTTGGCGGAGAACCCGAGCTTTCGCGCCGCTTCCTGCTGTAAAGTGGATGTAGTGAATGGAGGAGAGGGGGACCGCTTCCGCTCGCTTTTGGTGACCTTCTCGACTACGTAGTTACCGCGGGACAGAATATCGGTCAGGCCGTCGGCCGCAGCCTTGTCAGGGATGTCGAACTTGCCGAGCTTCTTTCCGTCGGCTTCCACAAGTCGGGCCGTGACGGTCTGCTTCTGCCCGTTCTCAAGCAGCACGTCGACACTCCAGTACTCCTGCTCCCTGAATGCCTGAATCTCCTTCTCCCGCTCGCAGATCAGACGCAGGGCGACCGACTGGACCCGTCCAGCCGAAAGGCCGTAACGGATCTTCTTCCAGAGAAAGGGGGAGAGATTGAAACCGACCAGGTAGTCGAGGACGGAACGAGCCTGCTGCGCATCAACCAGTTGCAGGGAAATATCCCGCGGATTTCTGATGGCGTCGGTGATGGCGTCGCGGGTTATTTCGTGGAACACCACCCGCCGTACCGGAATCTCCGGCTTCTTTTTCCCATCGAAACCCAGGGCCGCCAGGAGATGCCACGATATGGCTTCCCCTTCACGGTCGGGGTCTGTCGCCAGCAGCAGGGCATCTGCGTCCTTAAGCTCACGTTTTATTGCATCGATATGCTTCTTGCTCTCCGGGAGCACAGCATACTTCGGCTCGAAGTCGTGTTCTATGTCCACCGAGCCCTGCTTGCTCGGCAGCGCCCTGACATGACCGTACGAGGCGAGAACACGGTAGTCCTTGCCGAGGAATTTTTCTATCGTTTTCGCCTTGGCAGGCGATTCGACAATAACAAGATTGTTAGGCATATTTCTCCACGATCAGGCTCTCGACCAGTAACGGTGGCATCACCCTCGTGATGCGCTCCGCAACGCAGCGTAAGCTCCCGGGCGGTATTCCGCCCCTCCGGAGCGGTCAGTTTCCTACTCTACCGCAAATCGGAGAAGGCGCAACCGGGGGACCATCTCAGATGACGGCAAAATGCTTGCCGGGGAGCTGGGTTATGACCCCCCTCAGCTCCAGGCGCAGTAAAATAGCGGAAAGTTCCCCCACTGTCAATCCGCTCGTGGCTATGATCTCGTCCATCTGCAGAGGCCCTCCCGCAAGAAGTGCGCAAAGCGCCTCTTCTTCGGGGGCCAGAGGAGATGCCTCCGACCTTTTCCCGCAGCTTGCCAGGGGAAAGGAGAGCTCGTCCAGAATGTCCTCGACACACTCCACCAGTTTTGCTCCCTGCTTTATCAGCCGGTTCGTGCCGCGGCTCCCGGCCATGGTGATGTTTCCAGGAATCGCGAACACCTCCCGCCCCTGCTCCAGAGCATATTCGGCCGTTATGAGGGAACCGCTCTTTTCGGCAGCCTCAACCACCAGGACGCCACGCGACAGCCCGCTTATGATCCGGTTGCGGCGAGGGAAGTTCTCCGCCAGGGGAGACGTCCCGAGAGGAAACTCGGACACGAGGGCGCCCCGCTCGGCCATCTCGCCGAATAGCCTGCGGTTCTCGGGCGGGTACATGACATCGATGCCGGACCCGAGAACTCCAACCGTCTTCCCCCCTGCCGCCAGCGCACCCTGATGCGCTGCGGTATCGATGCCCCTAGCCATGCCAGATATCACCGTAACGCCTTGCCCCGCAAGCTCCTCCGCCAGCCGGCGCGTTGCGGTGACGCCATACGTAGAGGCACGTCGCGAGCCGACTACGGCTACGGCCGGGTCGATATCGTTCAGTGCTCCCTTGACGTACAGAAAGGGTGGATAGTCCGGCAACTCACGGAGCACCGGGGGATACTCGGGAGAATTCATATCGACGAGTCTGCAGCCGCACAGCTCCATCCGCCTGCACTCCCGCTCCGCATCCCTGCGGTAGTCATGACCCCTTATCGCCTGGGCGAGCTGCGGGCCTACCCCCCGCACCAGGGCCAGCTCTTCAGCAGGTGCGTTCAAAGCACGTTCAGGAGTTCCGAAATGTTCCAGCAGACGGCGAAACGTCACGTTTCCCACCTGTGGTACCGATTTGAGTGCGAACCAGTAATAGTGATCCATCGGCTGCTTCCGCTGCAGTACAAGGGTTATCTGCCCATACAAAAAGGACCGGCTATACCGGTCCTTTTAGAAACTCCCTACTTCGCTTTTCGAATCTCCACCCTGTCGCCGCGATACACGGTATCAATGCTTTTGACTATGAGAACCGTAGAGGTATTCGCCCCCACCTCCACAGCCACCACAGCCCCCACCACATCGAGCGGGAGCTTCTCCACCGGCATCTCGACAAGCTTCTGGTCGGGAACCACCTCCCGAACGACGTAGAGCATGTTCCCTACAGCGAGCCCCTGGTTCCTTCCCAGATCCAGGTAGGCTATATCTCCAGCTGCCAGGGCTGCATTTCCGCTTCGCGTCTCGACTATATAACCGGCCAGGTCGTGCTCCGGCTGCCTGAGGGGGATCTCCCGCCTTCGTTCCTCGTGCGGTGTCAGAAAAGAACCGGGGCCGATCTCCATGTAGGACTTGGTGATGAGCGCCTTCGACACCTTCTCCTCCGTCTCGGATAGCTGAAGAGTGCCTAGGGGAATGACTTTGTAACCAAGAATGACGTTGGTCACCGGATGGCTGATCGGATCGAGCCTCTTGAATATGGAAAACCTGTCTCCGACTCCGGCGCCATGGGCCTTGCCGATATCCACATACACAATATCGTCTTCCCCGACGATCTGCCTGTTTTGATATGTGGATACGATGAAGCCGGCCGGCCTGAAGCCGTTCTCCATGAGAAATCCTTCGCCGCCGCTCACCATATAGGTTTTTTCAGGTGCGGTATCCTCGACATGGGGCTTGGGTACCGGTGGAGAAGGAACCGGTCGCGGCGCCGGCACGGCGGGCTGAGCGGGCTCTATTTCCACCCGATCCGGAAAGACTCTCAGTCTCTGCCCTGGGAAGATGAAGTGCGGGTTCCCGATCCTTTCGTTCCTCGCCCAGAGGTCCGGCCAGAACCGGGGGTCCTGGAGAAATCTGTCGGAAAGCCCCCAGAGGGTATCCCCCTTCTGGATCACGTAGACGGAGGGTTCTTCCTCGGCGGCAAGGGAGTAGCTGCTGCCGGCGGCGAGGGCCGGAAGCACGAAGAGAAGAGCGGAGAGGATACTTTTCATGGTGCACCTCGAATATCACGCTAAAGAAAGATACGTTTCAACCAGGCCTGTAGTCCTTGCGGCTGCAGAAAAAGACCGGGAAATACGGATCGTCTTATTTTCGGCACATGAACGTATAACTTTAACCGTAGCGGAAGCGCCTACCGCTTTCCGAGCCGCTCCCGGGCCTTGGCTGCAGCCTGGCTCTTCGGGTAACGCTCCACAAGCCCCAGAAGCGTCTCCCGGGCCCTGACCGGCTCGTTCAGGTTGATCTGGGTAAGCCCCAGCTTCAGCATGGCATCGGGAACCTTGTTTCCCTTCGGATACTCGGCGATCACGCGGCGGAACGATTCGAGCGCCGAACGAAAATCTTTCTGCGTATAGAAGCATTCACCGATCCAGTATCGGGCATTACCAGCATATTCGCTTTCCGGGTGTGTGCCGATGAAGGCCTCAAAGGCTTCGATCGCCTTCTGATACTCGTTGGCACTGTAAAGGCCGAAGGCCTTCATGTAGAGGTCCTGGATCTTTGAAGCGCTATCCGGCGGTGCCGCTTCGCCGTTGATTACTTCGATCCTGGAGGGGGGGAGTGCCGTAGAGGACGGCTGTTGCGTCTCCAGGGGCTTCTGTCGCACTACATCGACAGCACTCTTCATTTCTGAAAGTAGCGGCTTCACTTCCTGCAGATCGGCACTGTTCTGCCTCACCTGAGCCTGAACATCCTTCAGCTCCCCCGACATTTCGGCAAGCCGTGCGTCGGCAGAAGCATAACGCTGTATGAGCTGCTCCATTCGTGCTTCGATTTCCGTCTGCCGCTTGACCATGAGGTCGTTGGCACCGCAGCCGGAAATGCACAGCATTGCGGAACAGGCACATACCAACACCCGAATCCTCATATTCCCTCCTCAGTCGCAAATTTCACAGAGCTTTAATGGCAATACCCGGTTTTGTCAAGGACAAAGGAGGAAGTTTCCCCTGATCGAGCTTCTCTTTCAGGATTCTTTTGTATATGTTGTGTGGTAGGATTCGGTTTATTTTTCTTAAAAAAGAGAGGTCAGATGAAAAAGCCGGAACTCCTGGCCCCGGCCGGGAACCTGGAGAAACTCCGTATCGCCGTTCACTACGGCGCAGATGCGGTCTATCTGGGTGGAAAATCGTTCGGCCTGCGAAACCTGGCGGACAACTTCACACTGGACGAAATGGCGCGGGCAGCCGACTTCGCCCACGCACGGGGAGTCAAGGTCTACGTGACCGTGAACGCTTTCCCCGACAACAGTGAAATCGATTCCCTGTACCGTTACCTGGAAGAGCTCGATGCCCTGCCGCTGGACGGCCTGATCGTTGCGGACCCCGGCGTCTTCTCGATGGTGACCGAAGTATCTCCCTCCAAGCCCGTCCACCTCTCCACCCAGGCGAATACCACCAACTGGAAGAGCGCCCGTTTCTGGCAGGAGCGCGGTGTAAAACGGATCAATCTTGCGCGTGAGACAACTCTGGAAGGCATTCGGGAAACACGTGAGCGGGTAGAGGCCGAACTCGAGGTTTTCGTTCACGGCGCCATGTGCATCTCCTATTCCGGCCGTTGCCTGCTGTCGAGCGTCATGTCAGACAGACCGGCCAACAAGGGAGAGTGCGCCCACCCCTGCCGCTGGAGTTACTCCCTTGTGGAGGAGACGCGGCCGGGAGAATATTTCCCTGTTATGGAGGATGCCAACGGCACGTTCATTTTCAACTCCAAGGACTTGTGCCTGATCCAGTTCCTTCCCGAACTCGTTGGAAGCGGCGTCGACTCCCTGAAGATCGAGGGCCGGATGAAGGGAATCCACTATGTGGCATCGGTGGTACGGGTATATCGGGAAGCCATCGACCGGTTCTTCGACGACCCGCAGAACTACCGGTTCCGTCCCGAGTGGCTCGAAGAGCTCTGCAAGATAAGCCACCGGGGATACACCACCGGATTCTTCCTCGGCCCCCCCCGGAACCTGGACCATGAATATCACTCGCGCTATCTCCGAAGCCACCAGTTGGCCGGAGTCGTCGAAGAAGAAGATAGTGATGGAACTTTCGTCGTCGCCGTCAGGAACCGTCTCGCCCCCGGGGACGATATCGAGGTGGTCGCCCCCGGTATGAAAGGCTCGAACTTCACTCTCGAATCCTTCCAAAACCTTGACGGCTCGCCGGCATCCGTCGCTCATCCCAACCAGCTGATCCGGATGGAACTTCCACCAGGCACCCGCCCCCTGGACATCCTGCGCCGGAAGGTCAGATGAACCTCCGGCCGGCTCAGAGGAAGATATGAAAAGGGCATGCGCGCTCATAGCCAACCGCGGCGCCGGGACCTTTTCGGAGGCGAGACTCAGGCAGCTCGATCTCCGGCTCCGCGAAGGGGGGGTGCAGACGCAGATTTTCCTTGGCGAGCATTTTTCCGAAATGACCTCCCTTGCGCGTGAATTTGCCAGCACCGAGGAGGCACCTCTCGTCATCGCCGCCGGCGGCGACGGGACCGTCAATGCCGTCCTGAACGGACTCGCCGGCAGCAGGGCGACAGCCGCCCTTCTCCCCCTGGGAACCGCCAACGTGCTGGCTCTCGAACTGGGTTTGAAGAATGCGGAAGCCGCTGTCTCCCGGATTGTCGCCGGGAGTTCCCGGTCTTTCACAGCAGGAACCTTGAGGTGCGGCGATCGCACCAGGCGCTTTTTCCTCATGGCTGGAATCGGTGTCGACGGAGCTGTTGTCCAGAAGGTTTCTCTTAAGGTAAAGAAGGTTTTCGGGAAGGGAGCATACGCGGTTGCTGCGCTGCGCCATGCGTGGGAGTGGGAAACGGAGGAACTGACGGTAACTACGCCGGAACAGACTTTTTCCTGCCATTCCCTGCTCCTCTGCAACACGGCGCGATACGGCGGTCCCGCAATTCTGGCACCAGAAGCGAGCATATTTACACCCACCCTGGAACTGATCGGCCTGCGTTCCATGTCCCGAGGTGCGTACCTGCGGTTCCTGGCGACCGTACTGCGTGGAGGCGTGCCAAGCAGCGCCGATATCGTGCGGCTGAGAACTGAAAAGGTACGGATTAACGGATGCAAACCCATTCAGGCCGATGGGGACCCTTTCGGCATTTCTCCGGTTGAAATCGAAACGGAGAAGGATTATTTATCCATAATAGTTTGATCATTTGACAAGCGAACCAGGCGGCGGCCCTATGGAGAAACCTGTCATAGCCCTGAAAGTCGACGTCGACACCTATGCCGGAACCCGTGACGGCGTGCCGCGGCTTCTCGACATCCTGAAGGAGGCTGGGGTCCGCGCCACATTCTACTTCTCCATGGGCCCCGACAACTCCGGCAAAGCCATACGCCGCGTTTTCACGCGCAAGGGCTTTCTCCGCAAGATGCTCAGAGGCAGAGCCCCCTCCGCCTTCGGCCTGCCAACCATGCTCTACGGAACTCTTCTCCCTCCACCGATGATCGGCTCGTCATTCCCGTATATCCTGAAGAGTGTTGAGCATATGGGGCATGAAGTAGGAATCCACTGCTGGGATCATGTGAAATGGCACGACCTGCTCCCCTGGATGCCGAAGAAGACCGTAGCCATGGAGATCGGCAGGGCGTGCGCTCGCTTCGAGGACATCTTCGGGCGCCGGACACGCACCACCGCCGCGCCAGGCTGGACCATAACGGCTGACTCCCTGGAAATCCAGGACGCCCTCTTCCTCTCATACAGCAGTGACGCCCGTGGCACATCACCTTTCTACCCTGTTTTGGGAGGCCGGCGTTTTACAACTCTCCAGATTCCCACGACGCTCCCGGTCATGGACGAAATCCTTGGCGAGAACGGTATCACGGCCGAAAACATCAACGACTACTACCTCTCCCTCCTCTCCCCCGGACTTAACGTCCACACAATCCAGGCTGAACGGGAAGGAAAGGCAATGGCCTGGCTCTTCGCCGACCTGATCGGACGGCTGAAGGACTCAGGAGCGACTTTCATAACCCTCGAAGAGGCCGCAGACGAATTCGGCAGGAATGCGCCCGATGCTCCTCTCTCCATGGGTGAGATGCCTGGCGTGATCGGAAACGTTGCGATTCAGGGGCTTGACGTCCCCCCTCCGGAGCTTTTCCCGTAAACTTTTTTTACCAGCGTCAAAAAACTTTACGTTCCAAACTCATCAATAAAATTCGATGGTTTATCCAAACACCCCCTCATTGACGTAAACTTTTTTTACATCGCCCCGCACAATTCTAACCGACCGGCTCCTATGTCCCCGATTAATAAGCTTTTTGTAGCATTATTGTGGCTGGCATGTTTCCTGAAATCGGAGACACCTCATCAGTTCAGGCAGCCAACGCATGAAAACAGGGGATCGGAAAGGAGCAACATGATCAGGGAAAGGAACTACAGCATTACGAACAAGTGCCTCAACAGAATCAAGACGTCCGGCCTGGACCAGATGCTTAAGGTAAGGCTGGAATGCAACTTCATACGACTGAAGCGGCACATCCTTTCAACACACATGAATCTCGTTCCCGAAGACCTCGCACTGATCGAACAACTCTCGGAACAGATAGTTCAGACAGCGGACAAAGGGGCCGTTGTAGAACGTCTGGAGCAAAAAATCCGGGAAGTCATCGGATCAGCCGATTTTTGATCCCTGTGCATTTGACAACCCACAAAAAGTTCCTCCTTGAAGAAGAGTCTGCAGAATGGACAAAAGAAACGCAATTTGCTAACGTTCTTACCCGTTTGCATTTGAGTAAAAGGAACCGTTAGATGGGACTCCCCCTTCTCCCACTCACATCATCGCCCAGCTTCCGTACCAAGATTTTCGGCATGGCCGCCGTCATCATCGTCACCATTTCCTGCGCATTCACCATTTTTTTCATAACTCACGGCAGAAATGAGCAGAAAACGGAAATGGGGCGGCAGGGCGAACTGCTTGCGGCATTGCTCGCGACCTCCCTTAGGCTGCCTGTTTTTGCCGCGGATACGGCTGCCATAGGCGAAACCGCTGAGGGAGTGATAGCGACACAGCGGGATGTCACGTCGATTGCAGTCTACAGCAGCTCCGGCGACCTCCTCATTTCCAGATCCAAATCCGGAACAGGCCCCCTCCCCCCCAAAAAGATCGATATCCCCCCAGCTGAAGGTGAGACACCTCTGAGAGTGGAGCACCCGGATGTCATCGAGGTCATTGCACCTATCCAGGCGCTCAGAACGGGGCCGAGTGCCGGGATGCTCTTTTACGGCGACGGCAACGAAACCCCGGCCCTTCTGGGCTCAGTACGGCTGGAGCTCGACAAGAGCGCCCTGGAAGAGCGGCTGCAGCGCCTCATCTGGCTCGCCGGGCTCTGCATGACGGCCTTCCTGCTTCTCGGCGCCGGCAGCGCCTACCTCATCGCACGTCAAATGACACAACCGCTCACGTCTCTGATGGAGGGAGTGAACATACTCGGCAGCGGAGTCTACCAGCGCATTGCACCACGGGGCGAGGACGAGATCGGCCGGCTGGCCCACGCTTTCAATGGAATGGTTGAGAACCTGGAGCGACGGGACAGGGAAAAGCGGCAACTTGAGGAACAGCTTCGCCTTGCCCAGCAGATGAAAGCGAAAGAGGAGTGGGAACGCACGTTCGACACTGTGCCCGACCTGATCGCGATTCTGGATCGGGAGCAGCGGATAGTTCGCATTAACAGGGCAATGGCCGAGCACCTGGGGGTAGGAAAAGATGAAGCGGCCGGGCGCCACTGCAGCGAACTGTGCCCCGGATGCAGCAGCGTGTACCAGGAGTATGAACGGCAGACTTCCAAATCAGCGGTTCAGACGGAAATGCGCGACGAAGAGAGAGACCGCTGGTACTGGGTCACCCTTACTCCACTTTCCGGAAACAGCCGGGATATGACGGAGCTGGTCTATGTGGCGCGGGATATTTCGGTACGCAAGAAAGCGGAAGCGGAAAAACGGGCGATGCAGGCAAAGCTGATCCAGACCAACAAAATGGCCTCCCTCGGACTCCTCGTTTCAGGAATGGCCCACGAAGTCAACAACCCCAACAGCAACATCATCTTTACGGCACACCTGGTCGCAAAGGCGTGGCAAGACGCCGGCGCGGTGCTGGACCGTTACTATGAGGAGGAGGGGGACTTCCGCATCGGCGGACACTACTACTCACAGATCCGCGAGACCCTCCCCCAGCATATTGCCGGAATAACCGACAACGCACGCCGGATCGAAGGGATCATCAAGAACCTGAAGGACTTCGTACGCAAGGGAAAAGCGGACCTGGGCAGCGAGGTAGACATAAACAGCGCCATCTCCGTAGCTGCATCACTGATCGGCAACCAGATCAAGCGGCATACGGATGCATTCACACTGCGACTGACAGACCACCTCCCCCGCGTGAAGGGAAACCCGCAGCAGCTTGAGCAGGTCTTCATCAATCTCATATTGAACGCAGTGCAGGCCCTGCCGGGAAAAAAAGCGGGTGTTACGGTCGCCACCTCGCTGGACGCCGGTAACGAACGCATCAGGGTCACCATCGCCGACGAAGGCTGCGGAATGCATCCAGACGTAAAGGCCAACATCTTCGAACCCTTCTTCTCCACTAAACTGGATTATGGCGGCACCGGTCTCGGCCTCGCCATCTCCAAATCAATCCTCGACGAGCACGGCGCTTCCATCGAGATCGACTCCGAGCCCGGAAAAGGAACGGTAGTCTCAATACTGCTCCCGGTGAGTCATCAGAAAAAAAAGCCTGAGGCTTCAGAAATGAAAGGACCTGCATGAACATCTCCTACACCGGCGGCAGCATTCTTCTGGTGGACGACGAACCGGAAATCCTGGAACTGACGAAGATGACGCTGTCAGGAGAAGGGATAGGCGACGTAACGACCACCACAGACAGCAGGGATGTCCTCCACCTGCTGGAGAAGGAACGGGTTTCGGTCATCGTCCTCGACTTGATGATGCCGAAGCTTTCCGGGACGGAACTCCTGACTACCCTTGTCGGAACGCATCCCCACATTCCCGTTATCGTCATGACCGCCATGGATGAGGTCGAAACCGCGGTGGAGTGTCTAAAGACGGGGGCATTCGACTACCTGGTAAAGCCGGTTGACCCTAACCGGCTCATCTCCGTCGTGGAGAAAGCTCTCCGGCTAAGCTCTCTCGAAACTGAACTCTCCAGCCTGAAGGAGTGCCTTCTCGCCGACCGGCTCGACAACACCCAGGCCTTCCGGAACATCATCACATGCAATAAAAAGATGCGTGCGGTTTTCCAGTATGCGGAGGTAATCAGCCGAAGCCGGCAGCCGATTCTCATCACCGGCGAAACCGGCGTCGGCAAAGACCTCATTGCCGCAGCTGTGCATGAATTGAGCGGCATGCCCGGCGAGTTCGTGACTGTGAATGTCGCAGGGCTTGACGATTTCACTTTTTCCGACACCCTCTTCGGCCACAAAAAGGGAGCGTACACGGGTGCGGACCGGTCACGGGACGGGTTGATCCAGAAAGCCGCGGCAGGCACCCTCTTCCTTGACGAAATCGGAGACCTGAATCCCTCGTCACAGGTTAAACTGCTACGCCTCCTGCAGAGCCACGAATACTACCCCCTCGGCTCGGACACCCTCAAGTCCACCGATGCGCGTATCATCGTAGCCACAAACCAGGACCTGACCCGGCTCATCGCAGAGGGTAAGTTTCGCAAGGATCTCTACTACCGGCTGTGCGCTTACCAGTTGCACGTGCCGCCGCTCCGCGAGCGCACCGATGACATTCCACTGCTCCTCGGGCATTTCGTGGAACAGGCAGCTGTCTCGTTGCGGCGGAAACAGCCCCTGCTTGCTCCGGGGCTGGCCGAAGAGCTGGCCAGTTGCGAGTTTCCCGGCAACGTTCGGGAACTGCAGGCCCTCGTATATGACGCCGTTGCCAGAGACGCCACAGGAACGCTTACCGCCGACAGCTTCCCTTGCATTCGCAGCCATATCGAGGTAAAGCCTCTGAAAGCCGCCACTCCCCAGGAAGCTTCCGAGATGCTGCGCCGCCTGTTCGGCAGGTTTCCAACGATAGAAGAGGTGGCTGAGTGCATGATCGAAGCAGCCATGAGCATTGCCGGGGAACGGCGCAATATAGCCGCCGGGATGCTCGGAATCACACGGCAGGCTCTCCACCGGCGTCTCAGAAACAGGGGCGTTCCCCTTTCCCGCAGGTCGCATGGGGAGCAATAATCCGTAGAAACACTGCAGGAGCGGGGGAAGTTTCCACTGAACCCGTTTCCGGTTGCATCTTGTCTTGTTTTTTGGGGCTTTACCTGCTATCTAAGAACATCCTCAGCAGGAGATACCATGCAGTGCACCTCTGTTCGTCACTTCCGGATCATGCGCCGCGAACTGATATACCTCAAGTTCATCATGGAGGCCTACGAAGGGCTTGCCACTCTGAGTACAGCAGATAAACTGAACGGTATCGTCCGTATCAGCTACGACCCGGCCTTTGCCCCCGATGTGGAGGACCTGCTGTCGGCATTGCAGCAGGAAACGGGGATGGTCGAAGTCGTGGCGGACCCGTCCACTTTCTCACAATGGAGTCCAGGTCATGCTTGAACAGTTCGACACCGGAAGGATTCTGCGGCAGGCATTGGCCAATGGCGGGGAGTTCGCCGACATCTATTATGAAGAAGGCTCCTCGACGGCAATTGTCTGTGACGACGGAAAAATAGAAAAGGTTCTCGCCGGAACCGACAGAGGTGTCGGAATCCGCGTCATCTCCGATCTGCGGACCGCTTACGCCTTCACCAACGACATAACGGAAGCGGCACTCCTCTCCCTGGCCCATACGGCCAGCAGAGCCGTAAAAGGCGAGCAGTTCGCAGGAGTCATGGATCTGCGCCCTCGCAAGTCCGCAGGGGGGTTCCCGATCTTGCAGCCCCCCGACACCGTTCCTCTCGAAGAAAAAGTCGCTCTTGTCCAGGCAGCCGACCGAACTGCCCGCGCTTTTGACCCCGATGTGCGGCAAGTAACGGTACTTTATCGGGACGGCACCGCCACCATGAAAATCATGAACTCTCTTGGGGAGTTCATCGAGAACAGCCGCACCGGCACCGTCTTCACCGTTCAGGCGGTTGCCGCCCGCGGCGACATCATCCAGACCGGCTACGAACCACTGGGAGGCGTTCGGGGTTTCGAACTGTTCCGTGACCGTTCTCCTGAGGAAATCGCCGTCACCGCCGCCCGGAGAGCCGTCATGATGCTTTCGGCACGCAAGGCGCCCGGCGGGTCCATGTCGGTGGTTCTCTCCTCTGAAGCGGGAGGAACGATGGTTCACGAGGCAATCGGCCACGGGCTGGAGGCCGACCTTGCACAGAGCGGAATGTCGGTTTACTCCGGAAAGGTCGGCACGCAGGTCGCATCCCCCCTCGTCACTGTCGTCGACGACGCAACAATCCCCCATGCACGCGGATCCTTCTTTTTCGACGACGAGGGATCGCCTGCCGAGAGAACGGTGCTGGTGGAAAACGGCATCCTCAAAGGATACATGTACGACCGCCTCACAGCCATGAAGGAGGGCTGCCGATCCACAGGCAACGGGCGGCGCGAGTCTTACCAGATGAAACCGATCGTCAGGATGTCCAACACCATCATCGCTCCCGGGTCGTCATCGCCGGAATCCATCATCCAGGGGGTCGAGCGGGGGCTGCTCGTGCGAAAAATGGGGGGTGGTCAGGTCAACACAGTGAACGGCAACTTCATGTTCGAAGTGACCGAGGGGTACCTCATCGAAAATGGAGTGGTGGGAGAACCGGTGCGAGGAGCGACCCTGACGGGGAACGGACCCGACGTTTTGAAAAAAATCGAAAAGGTGGGCAGCGACCTCGGTTTCGGCATCGGCACCTGCGGAAAAGACGGTCAGGGTGTACCGGTTGCCGATGCACAGCCGACACTTCTGATCGGGGAAATCACGGTCGGTGGAGCAGCATGAGACAATACAGCACCAAGTTTTCAAGGAAGGGATGATGCTACACATGCCCCACCCATCCACTCCTCCTTACGAACATCTCCTGTCATCTGTGCAAGAGCGGGCATCGCTGGACGGCTACCATCTCGCAATTTACGGGCGGGAGGGAGACAACCGGATTACCGGCAGTGAGGCGTGGCAGGCCTGCCGCGCCGAAGGATACAGCTCACTGTGCAGCGCGGTTTGCCTCTCCTCGCTGAAAACCAGCATTGACCAGGCATCCGAAACAGGACGCCCCGCACTGTTCCGCTGCCCCCTGGGTCTGCTTGGATTCGTAGTCGAGCTGCAACACCAGAACGGGCAACACCACTACCTTGTAGCCACCGGTGTAAGAGAAAAGTCTCTGGACCTCTATCGGATAGAGGCCATATCCAAGGCTGAGGGGATGAATCCCTTCGCCCTTCTTGAACATCTGCAGGAACTGCCCGTAGTTACCGAGCAGGAGGTGAGCAGCGCCGCGCAACGGGTGCAAGCCTTAGCCGTTCTTCCGGCTGAGGGAACGGAACGGACGCCGGGCGACGCCGACCTGCGCGACCGGCTGAAGCTTGCTTTGCATGTGTCGGAAGAACTGGATAGCTGCGCCTCCCCCCAGGAAGTCTTCGACCTCCTCTCCGAAGCCATTGGGATCATGCTCGACGCACCGGGCATTTCCGCCGTCATTCCCTCCGACAATGGAAGCACTTTCACTTTGCAGGAGCTGTGGGGAGAAAGCGCTCCTACCTCCGTCAAAGCCGACCTCCTCTATCGTTTCTCACCCCCCGGATCGACACCACCCGTGCCTCTGCAGGAAGACGTACTACGGAAACTCCTCCCTTCCAGTCAGGTCCACACGGCAACCTACCTGCCGCTCTCCACGGGGGGGACGACGTTTGGCGCCATGATCGTGCAGGGGGGGGAAGTGGCCGGAGACGATCTCCTGCTGATGGGCATAATGATCGGGCGCGCCGCGCTGCGGCTGGCCATGCTCCAAAGGGAAGAAGAGTTTACCCGGAA
This sequence comes from Geobacter sp. DSM 9736, assembly GCF_900187405.1. Lineage (NCBI taxonomy): Bacteria > Pseudomonadati > Thermodesulfobacteriota > Desulfuromonadia > Geobacterales > Geobacteraceae > Geobacter > Geobacter sp. DSM 9736. The sequence goes on along the minus strand of NZ_LT896716.1, from coordinate 3,931,883 downwards.
AACCTCACGCTCCGAGAGGCTGCTCGGCATGATCAGCACTCTGGCTCTGAGCGATGGAGAGGCGTTTCACGACATCGTGCTTCAGACGGCAGCGGAACTGGTGGAAGCTTCCAGCGGCTCATTCATGCTTTTCGCTGAGGACCGTGAAGTTCTACGCATCAAATCCGCCCTCGGACTGAATCCGCAGCTGCTCAAGGTGATGGATGTTAAACCGGGCAGCGGCATTGCCGGGAAAGTCGCACTGAACGGAACCCCTCTGGTGGTAAACGACATCGAAAAGGACCCGCGGGTTGCCTCCCCCAACCGGCCGCGGTTCAAGACGAAGTCATTCATGTCGCTCCCTTTCCTCCACCGCGGGCAGGTCCTGGGCGTTCTCAACCTGGCAGACAAAAAGAACGAGGGTATCTTCGTGGAGGAGGATCTGGCGCTGCTAACCCCCTTCACCAACCATGTCGCCTCGATGCTGCGCCGGAACGACTACCAGGAAAAGGTCGAGATGCTGGAGCGTCTTTCCATCACAGACCCCCTTACCGATCTCTACAACCGGCGCTTCCTTGAACGTCGCATGGATGAAGAGATCAACAGAAGCATGCGCAATCAGCAGCACATGACGGTCATGCTGATCGATATCGATTACTTCAAGACCTACAACGACATCTGCGGGCATGTGGCTGGGGACAAGGCTCTCAGGAAGATCGCGCGGGTACTGAGGGGCTCGGTGCGGGAGATGGACGTCGTAACCCGTTACGGAGGGGAGGAATTTTGCGTTCTGCTGCCTGGAACGTCAAAGCGCGAGTCGATTTTCGTAGCCGAAAGGATCAGGCGGGATGTAGAGGCGGAACTGTTTCAGGGGGAAGAGCACCTTCCTTTCGGCCGATTGACGGCAAGCATAGGCATCGCCTCCTTTCCCCATGACGGCAACAACCCCACTACCCTCGTCAACGCCGCCGATATAGCTCTATACGAGGCCAAATCAGGGGGACGGAATCGCATCGTGATGCTGAACGGGACGAAGCAGGAAGAGAACAAGGAAGCCCCCAGGATCAGTCTGATGAAAAAATGAACGGCGACCCGACTTGAATAAAAAAGGGCGGCCCATCAGGGTCGCCCTTTTTTGCATACTGCTCACGCGCAAGATCGCCGGCAGGCGGTGTTACCGGTCCGCAAGTCTGTCGAGAAGGTTGGCGGGAAATCCGAGGTTTTTGAGGACGGATGCATTACTCTTTATGGTGGTGGTCTGAGGAGACTCTACCGGCTGCTCGGCATGAGGAGATCCGTCTAGAAGCCGGTTGGCCAGCTCACCCGCTTGCCGGCCCAATGCCCCCCTGTCGATATCGACGGCTGCGGCAGCGCCCATCCGCAGGTGAGCTGCAGTGAAGGAAACCACCGGCACCGACTGCTGCAGCGAGAAACCGAACCACGCCTCCAGGTTCTCTCGCGTCACTGCTGTTGTGTCCGGGATCATCCAGAGGGCATCCACTTTCCCCTTCAGGTCATAGAGGGCGGCTACCGCCTCCCTGGGGTTATGCACTTCGCGCAGCACCAGGTGCACCCCTGCCCGCTTCGCCGCCGCCACCGCCCGCTTTACGTACCAACCCGTCTTTGCAGGATCGTACAGGACACCGATTCTCTCGGCACGTAGCGGACCGAACAGAGGGAAATACCTCTCAGGAGGAACATACATGTCGATGCCTGCAATGCCGGTGCGCTGTCCGTCATGAAGGCCCAGGGTCATTACAGCAAGAACCGGCGTCTGCCGCAGTTTCCGAACTTTGGCCATGGCTTCGTCGCCAAGAGCCACCACGAGCCGCGGCCGCTCCTCCCGCACCACCCGCACGACATCGGCATCGGCGTAGTCGCTGAGGACAAGGAGGCGGCTTTCAGCCCCGCAGGCACTGCGGAAACCGCGCACTACGTCGTCGTACACAGAGCTCCTGTTGCTCTGGACGAGGAGCAGGTCGTACCCCCACGCAGCACCGGTCCCCCAGAGAATGAGGCAGAGTATGAGAACGATGGATCTTCTCAAAATCTGAACCTCACTCCACCCTCGATCCAGCGGGGGGCATTCCTGAAAATCAGCTTCGAATATTGGGCACCGTTGAAGAGGTTGCGGGCCGAGAAGAAAACCTCAGGCTCGATGTAGCCTAGCCGGGGTAGTTTCTGGGTCAGGTGAAGATCCCAGGTGATGGCGGTATATCTACCTTCGAATATAGAAGGAGACCTCCACCAGACGTAATTTCCCGTGGCGATTCCCTTGAGTCCGATGCGGCTGTCGTCGTACGTCAGCCCCAGCTTCGCTCCGTGCTGGGGCACCCCTTGCAGGCGCTCGTGGGTATCCGCGTCCCTTGCGTCGGTGAAGGTATATCCCCCCGACAGCGAGATCCCCTGCCAGGAAAGGGTCCGTGCCTCAACCTCGAACCCCTGCTTCGTCTGTCTGGCGAAGGTCGAGGGATTCGCGTCTATCAAAACGTCCCATATGCGGTTGTAGAAGAGGGTACCCTTGAGCCACAGATACGGGATATCATTGCTCTCGACCCCCGCCTGCGCCGTCCAGACTTTTTGGATATTTTCGCTCAGACCGAGAGACGGCATCCCGTATCCGCGTGCTCCATAGGCACGAAGGAAGGTCTTTTCGGTAACGCGGAACGTTGCACCCGCGTTGTAGCTCAGGTATTCACCGGCAATTCCGGTGTGGTCCAGGCGGATGCCGGGAAGGAGTGTGAAGCGGCCGAGGGAAAATGCTCCGTTGGCGTAGGCTCCCCAGCGGTCGAAGGAGCGATCAAAGCTAGTGGTAGTGGGAGGGATGGTAATGTCCGCGTGGACATTTACATGATCGTAATCGAACCCGCCGACGACCCCGGTGGAGCTGTCCCCCCACGACAGCTTGGCGCTCCCTCCCCAGGCAGATTCACGGTCCGAGACAGCCTGATCGATCACGAAAGTGCCGCCGGCAATATTTCCCCAGGTGGTTTCACTGTCCCGGCTGCTCCCCCGCAGGTTTATGGTGAGGGTCGTACGCTCCGCCAGCGGCTGGTCGAGAGACAGGAACGAATATCCGGAATCTATTTTCCCAAAGTCATGAACAAAGATGCCCCACGGAAGAAGCCATCCCTCCTCCATTCCCTGCCTATTGTCACGTATGCTCGCGCCCAGCGTCAGGAGTCCGTTCGTCGGAAGGTCATAGGTGAGCTTCAGGTAACCGTTGTTTTGATTGATTCCATTATTGGGGAGGAGGCCGTCCGAATGAAGGGTGCCGCCGGATAGGTAGTAGCCGAGCCTGCCGATGGTGCCGCTGGCTTCCCCTCTGGTATCGCTCGTAGATCGTTCACCCAGCGAGGTGGAGAGAGCACCGGTCAACCGGCGCTGATTCTCCGGCGACTTCGTGATAACGTTGACGACCCCTCCCAGGGCAGGCCCCCACGAGGGAGATGCCGCGCCTTTGATGATTTCTATCCGATCGATCTGCTGTACCGGGATGCCCCCCGGATCTGTGATCCCCTGAACATACGTGTTGATCTGGACACCGTCGATGAGGAGCAGTATGTGGGTGTCCGTCCCGATCGCGCCCTGGATGAAGAAGTCGGTCCATGTTCCGGGGGTGCGGGTATACTGAAGCTGGATACCCGGGATCGTCTGAAGGACATCGGCAAGGGTGTGGGCGTTGAGAAGGGCGATCTGGTCGGCGGTGACGACGGTGACATTTTCGGCGATGCGAGATACCGGGCGGGGAACGCGGGATGTGGAAAGGACCGGCTCCTCTTCCCCCTCGAAAAGAGCGAGGGTAGACGAGCCCTCCTCAGCGCGGGGAGAGGGCACTGCTGCACTCCACACGGCAAGGAGGACTGCCATAGCTGTCAGGAATTTCTTGTACAAGAAGCCCTCAAGGGAACAGAAGCAGGTGCCGACACGCGATAATGAGGCGCAATGTCGCAGCGAGTATTTATCACTTTCCACCTTTTCATGTCCAGCATATAATGCTGGCTAACATCCTGAAAAAGGATGAGAAATTCCCAATAGGAGGATTTATGGGAAACGACAGCGAGAAGGTCGAGCGGGAGATGGAGCTGGAAGTCATAGATGAAGGAATCGACGACGCTGACGGCATTATGGGGTGTTGCACGGTAGGATTTGGCAGATTCTAGACCTGTTGTTGCGCCTCGTTGCTCAAGGGGAGCTTCTGCTCCCCTTTTTTTTCGGAGAATTAATGCCGTTGTCACGCTATGTTAAAATCTGGCCCTGCCCCGACAGGCCGGGATGTATCATCCTCTACTCAACCCGTAAGGGCTCCGTCGTCCGCATCCCCGAATCGCGCCTCGACGACATTACATCAGGAAACGCGGGTGAAGCGGAAACGGCAGCACTGCAGCGTGTCGGCATCCTCGTTGAGGACCGTGACCGGGAACGGCAGGAGATGGAAACCCTGATGGAGCAAACCAACAGCCGGAGCAGGATGTTCCGCGCGAAGGTGGCCCTCAACCTCGACTGCAACCTGGCGTGCCCCTACTGTTTCGAGGGTAACTTTCGGAAAAAACAGTACATGTCCGAAGAAACCGCAGGCCTGCTCGTCGAGCACGTGCGGAATCACCTCCGGAAAGGGGGTGACGTCAGGCTCGGCTTCTACGGCGGCGAGCCGCTTCTTTCCATTCCCCTCATCACGGAAATCTCCACCCGACTGCTGGAAGAAGCAGGACAAACCGGTTCCTCCTACACCTTCTCCCTCACCACCAACGGAACGCTACTAACGAGGAAAGTGGTGGAGAAACTTCTCCCCCTCGGGCTTACCGGCGCCATCGTCACTCTCGACGGCCCTCGCCACATTCACGACCGCCAGCGCCCCTTCGTCTCCGGGAAGGGGAGCTTCGACGTAATAGTCACCAATATCGCGGAAGTGGCTAACCTTACCGAGGTCCAGATAGGAGGGAACTTCACCGAGGAGAACTACCGCGAATTCCCCACGATGCTCGACGTGCTCAAAGAACGCGGGATCGGCCCGGAGAAGCTGGGATTCGTCGAGTTTGCTCCGATAATGCCTAAAACCGGGGGTCTGGTCGGAACAGACAGCGGGCATGGCTGCATCTCCAGCAGCGAGCCGTGGGTTGCCGAAGCCGCCCTCTTCCTGCGGGAGGAGACGTTGAAGCGCGGATTTGCAGTAAAGAAAACGACCATGTCGGCCTGCGTCGTGGAAATGGAAAACGACCTGGTGGTGAACTGGGACGGCGCCCTCTACAAGTGCCCCGGCTTCATGGGATGGCCGGAAATGTCGGTAGGAACGCTGGCCCAGGGGGTGGGCGATTACCGGGAGTCACACAACCTCGACCTCTGGAAGAGGGAGGAGTGCCTCGACTGCGCCTATCTTCCGCTCTGCTTCGGCGGGTGCAGGCTCATAACCCTGATGAGTCACGGCGCCATCGACAGGGTCGATTGCCGTAAGGCCTTACTGGATAAGACGCTCCGCGAAATAGTGCTCCAGGACATGCGGTATCGGAAGCGCTCTCCGGAGAAAAGGGAGCCGTAACCGCCGTATCCTCAAGAACCATTTCTCAACCGCTCCCCCTTCTGCCGCTCTTCAGCGGCCCTTGCCCCCCAGCCTTTCTGCTCGTACGCCTCCGACAGATTGAACCGGAATCGCGGATTGTCCGGCTGAAGGCGCACGGCCTCCTCAAGCTCTGCGATGGCCGCATCGGTCTTTCCCTCCATGCCGTAAAATGCTCCAAGGTTGTTGCGGGCGTCCGGGTACATCGGCGCAGACCGGACCGCCTGGATGAAATGACCTCCGGCCTCCTCGGTTTCCCCTTTCTGCATGAGAGCCGTTCCCAGAGAGTTATGCGCCTGCGGCAGGTCGGGAGCAAGCCGCAGCGCCTGCCTGTAGCTAGCAATTGCTTCATCAGTTTCACCCTTTGCCGCGAAAGCAGTGCCCAGATTGTGCCACGCCTCGGGATACTCCGGTTTCCTTTTCAGCGCTTCCCGAAACTCTCCTATGGCCTCGTCATACCGCCCCAGTCCGGTCAGAACAGTGCCCAGGTTGTACCGAGGACGTGCCTTGGCCGGAGATTTCGCCGCCGCATCGCTCCATAGGGCCAGAGGGCTTTGCCACACTTCGTTCCTCCGCCACGTCGCCGTCCCGAGAAGCAGGACCGCTGCAATGCTACCAGCCACCACCACCTTTGCCCCCACTCGCGCAACCAGAAGACCAGCCGATACCGCGACTGCCATGGCTGCACCGGCTGAAGGAAGGTAGAGCCGGTGCTCCGCAATGACGTCATCCAGAGGAATTACGGTTGACTCCACAAGTAGTGTAAGGAAAAACCACCCGATGCCGAACGGGATGAACAAGAATGCTGAATCGATCCTTCCTGCCTTTGCCCGTCTCACAAGCCACAAAGCCAGAAAGACCAGAGACAGCAGAAATACCAGTGAGCAGAATACCGGCAGGGCCAGCGGCGAATGGTACAAGGGGTAATCGTAGTCCAGATTCTGCGCCACGGGAAAAACAAGAAGTCGCAGGTACGTCACGAGCACCCGGGGCTGTGTCACGAGGTATTCCCAGCGGGAAACGGCTGTGCCTCCTCGTGCCTGGTCAAGCATCTCCTCTACCGAATCGGCAGAAGGCCCTGAAAGATGCCACCCAACAACGGGAATAAGCACCCCCAGGAGTAGGGGAAGAAGGCGCAGCAGCCGGACACGCCAGGGGACAGAAAGAAAGAGGGCGCTGTAAAGCAGCCCCGCCAGCGGCAACGTAACCGAAATCTCCTTGGTCAGCATGGCCGCAGAGGCAACGGAAAAGGAGACGGCCGCATAAACCCAACGGGGCACAGCCGTCTGACGCGCAGCGTCCTGCAACAATCCCCACTTCGCCCAAAGGACGAGAGAGAGAAGGTACAGCATCGTCGCCATTGAAGTGAGGCGCTGGGTTATGTAGGCAACCGCCTCCGTCTGGACCGGGTGTGCGACAAAAAGAAGTGAGGCGGAGAGGGCGATCAGCGGAGCATGACCTCCCAGTCTGCTTTCCCGCATACTGGGTTCCCGAAAGATGATCCTACAGAGGGTATAGACAAGGATAGCGGCAATGATATGGATGAGAAGGTTGACGGCGTGATAGCCAACCGGATGGAGCCCTCCTACCTGGTAATTCAGGGCGAAAGTAAGGTATCCAAGGACCCTGCGGGGATGGTTGCGATATCCGGCACCTTCGTGGAGAAACCCGTCCAAGCTGTGGACGACGCCGTTTTCCACGATGGAGGTACGATCATCAAAGACGAACGGCGCTTGGAAGGTCCCAGCGTATATAACGCAGGCAACCGCAGCTATTAGAACGAAATGCGCTACAGGGAGTGCCTGGGATCGGACATTTCCGGAATCTGGAGGATAGGACACGGAAGCAGCTCTGCAGTGAAAAGGGGCACCGTCAGATGCCCCTCTCGGTTTACTCGGCAGGGAGAACGGTTGCCTTGTTGATCATGACCGGGTCTACCGGCACGTCGGAATGGCCGGCACGGCTTCCCGTTTTAACGTCCCTGATGGCATCGACAGCGTCCATTCCCTCGATGACTTGGCCGAAAACCGCATAACCGTACTGGTCCGGGTTCTTTCCCTTGTGATCGAGGAACGGGTTGTCTACGACGTTTATGAAAAACTGTGAAGTGGCGCTGTCAACGACACTGGTGCGTGCCATGGCAAGAGTTCCACGCTTGTTGGAGAGTCCGTTCGCAGCCTCGTTCTTTATGGCGAATTTCGTCTTCTTCTGCTGCATGTCGGCATCAAGCCCTCCCCCCTGGATCATGAAGGTCTTTATGACACGATGAAAAATAAGGCCCTCGTAGTAACCGTCGTTGACGTAAGAAAGGAAGTTGCGGACGCTTATGGGCGCTTTCTCCTTGAACAGTTCGATCTTGATGTTCCCCATCGAGGTCTCCAGGAGTACCTGCGGGTTGGTTTCTTCAGCCATGTAATCCTCCTTCGGTATGTTGTCTCGGATTATTTTGCACAAAAATCCTTGAATGTCACGGGCAATTGCAATAATTACCAATGGAGCTATCATTAATCGAAAGACGCAGGACAGGAGGAGATATGTTTCGCAAGATATGGGTATGCTTATTGATGACCGTGTTCTTCTGTGGCAGTGCTGCGGCACAGAGTGCCCCTCCCGCTGCGCAGCCTCAATCCCAGACGGCACGGGTAGGGAAAGCCGCCCCCGCCTTTACCGTGGAGGCCCTGGTGGGAAAGGAGCCGGGAAAAGAATTCCGCACCATCAGCCTTGCCGACTACCGCGGAAAGTGGGTCATCCTCTTTTTCTATCCCTATGACTTCACCTTTGTCTGCCCCACTGAAATTCGCGGATTCAACGCGGCCCTCGATTCCTTCCGGAAGATGAACGCGGAGGTCCTGGGAGCCTCGGTAGACAGCAAGTTTTCTCATCTGGCATGGCTGCAGCGGGGCGACCTGGGGGATCTTAAATATCCCCTTCTGGCGGACTTCAAAAAGGAGATTGCAACGGCATACGGCATACTGGACGAGCGGGAGGGAGCAGCACTTCGCGGACTCTTCATCATCAACCCTGAAGGTGTACTTCAGTACATGCTGGTACACAACCAGTCGGTAGGGCGTAGCGTGGATGAAACCCTCAGGGTCCTGGAAGCACTGCAAACGGGAGAAATGTGCCCCCTCGGATGGAAGCCCGGCCAGAAAACCCTCGGCAAATAACGCATACGGGCGCCCTCACAAGCGCCCGTTTCCTCACCACAATTTTTTTCACTCGACCCTTCCTTAGAATTTATAAATTTATTTCATTTTCTAAAAAATACTGTATACTTTATCCCAATTTCCCCCCCACAACTTTAATGATAACAGTAACGTACTTTTCGTTTACACATTCTGTGCCTGCTCCATTCCGATCCACTTGATCTGCCTTTGACGCATTTACCTTTTCAGGAGGGAATAACTGATGGGAATCTCGAAGAGATGGAGGCTGCTGACGCATGTCCTGCTCATGCTGTGCGTCATGCTGGGAAATGTGGCCGTGGGAGGGGCGAATTCCTTCCCGCGCTACGAGTGGCAGCAGGTCGGCCCATTTGACGGCGGCGTGGTGCTCAGCGCCGAGGTGGACCAGACACTGCCGTCGGTCGTCTATGTCGGAACCGACGGAAACGGCGTCTATAAGAGCACCGATGGCGGCGCCACCTGGAACCCCGCCAGCCAGGGCATTGCCGGTCTTTCCGTCTATGCCGTCAAGATCGATCCCGGCAACCATTCCACGATCTATGCGGGGACCAATGGTGGGATCTTCCGCAGCGGCGACGCCGGAACCACGTGGCGCAGCGTCTCGACCGGCATAAACAGCCAGTTCGTCTTCTCCCTCTCAATACGCGGCGGCAGCATCTTTGCGGCTACCGGGAACGGCGCTTACCGGAGCAGCAACGCCGGTGAAACCTGGCTCCCCTTCACCGGGCTTGCAGAAAAGGTTGTCCAGTCCATAGCCCCTGCCGATGATTCCCTCCTCTATGCCGCAACTACGAATGGCCTCTTCAGGAGCAGCGACGGAGGAAACAACTGGAGCCAGGTCACAGGTCTTCCGGCTTCCAATATTCAGGCCGTTGCCGTAAACCCCTCGAATCCGCTGATCGCATATCTTGGGACATGGGGAGGAGGAGTTGTAAAAACCTACGACGGCGGCGTAACCTGGGCTTCCGCAAATTCCGGCATCAACGACCCATACATACGCACCTTGGCAATCAACCCGCTCCTGCCCGACACTGTCTACGCCGGAACCTACAGCGGCATTTTCAGGACCACCACCGGCGGTAACAACTGGACCATCCCAAGCACCTTGTTTCGGAATATCCCCGTCTACGGCATTGCAGTTGCGCCCGTATCCCCGGCCACCCTCTACCTGGGGACCAGCAGCGGCGTGTACAAGAGCACCGACAACGGGGCCAACTGGTCAAAGAAGAACACCGGCATTTCCAGTGTCAGTGCGCGTAGCCTGGCGATAGACCCCGTATCCCCATCTACCATCTACGCCGGAGCAAATAGCGGCGTCTTCAAAAGCACCACTCGCGGGACCCTCTGGAACTCGGCCAATACGGGATTGGGAAGCCTCAACATCAGGAAGCTCGCCATCAACCCGACTTCTCCGGCAACGGTCTACGCCGCCACCGATGCGGGGATATTCCGCAGCCTCGACCGTGGAGCCACCTGGGCCGCCTCGAACAGCGGCCTCACCAGCCTTGATATTTCCACCATCGCCACCCATCCGAGCATCGGCTCGATCATGTATGCAGGCACGAGAAACGGACTGTTCAAAAGCACAGACGGCGGAATTACCTGGAACGCAAGCAGCACCGGGCTCAGCCCGTTGAAAGTCAGCGCTCTCGCCGTAGACCCTGATACGCCCGAGATTCTGTATGCCGCTGTCGAGGGAGGAGCAATTTTTAAGAGCACCGACAGTGGTGCCACCTGGAACTCCGGCAGTACAGGAATCACCGATCCCTTCATCAACACCCTTGCTGCTAGCGCCGGCATCGTCGTTGCGGGAACGAACGGGGGTCTGTTTCGCAGCACTGACGGCGGCGTCACCTGGAACCGTGCCACCAGCATCGACAACCCCTATGTTTATTCGCTGATGTTCGACAGAACATCGCCTGCATCTCTTTATGCAGGCACCGACGGCGGCGTTTTCCGCAGTGCCGACGGCGGTATTAGCTGGACGCCCATCAACGCTGGCCTTTCGGACCTGCGCGTCCGTTCCCTGGCCCTCGACACCACAACCCGCACCCTTTTCGCCGGCACCTTCGGGACCGGGGTGTTCCGCCTTCCCGCCATCGACGTTACTCTTTCGCCCGCCCCTTTCAGTTTCGGGAATGTGGCGGTTCATACCTCAAGCTCGCCGCAGCAGTTCGTCCTCTCCAACACCGCCGATTATACCGTCAGGGTAAACGGGATATCGCTCATCGGGCTCGACACCTCCATGTACCAGCTCTCCCTGGGAACATGCCCGAACCTCTCACCCGTGCTTCAGGGGGGAGAAAGCTGTACATTCACCGTTACCTACATACCCCGGGAACTGGGCATCAAGACCGCAAAGATACGAATCACATCCGACTCCCTCAACTACCCTATGATCGAAACCGATCTGACCGGCACCGGAGTTATTCAGGCTTACACCCTCTCGCTTACCTCCACCGGCACAGGCACCGGCACCGTAAACCTCTCCTCGGGGGATAGCTGCGCAGGCAACTGCAGCCAATCATTCCCTTCGGGAACCACCGTTACTCTTACCGCCCTGGCCGATGCGGATTCGGTGTTTTCAGGCTGGAGCGGATGCGACAGCATGAACGGCAATGTCTGCACCATCCTCATAAATGGGCCGAAGACTGCACAGGTAGCTTTCGAGGCCGTGCTACACATATCGCCGCTTTACCCGTGGGTATCAGCCGGGCTTGACGGCGTAGCAGCAAAGTGCATAACCGCCGACCCGACCAACCCTGCAATCATATATGCCGGAACCGCCAACGGTGTCCATAAGAGTACGAATGGCGGAAACAGCTGGAGCAGCAGCGGGCTTGCAGATTTTGCTATCCGCGCTCTTGCCGTAAACCCCCTGTCAACCTCCGAAATTTTTGCAGCTACTCCCTCGGGAGTATTCAGGAGCACCGATAATGGCGCCAACTGGACCGCCGTGAACATCGGCCTCGACAACCAGGATGTCTACGCACTGGCCATCGACCCGGTAACTCCTTCCACAATATACGCCGGCACCAACGGCGGCGCGTTCAAAAGCACCAGCAGCGGCGACGCCTGGATGGCTGTCAGCAGCGGCCTCGGCATCAGAATCCGCAGCCTCGCCATTGATCCAAAGATGCCGACAACCCTCTATGCAGGCGTCGCAGACGTTGCAAGCGGTGTGTACAAGAGCACCGACGGCGCCGCCACCTGGACACTCCGCCTCGCGGAGGGGAAATTCAGGGCGAACAGTGTGGTGGTAGATCCTGTCCTTTCTTCCAATATTTACGCCGGCGGCACATCGGAAAATCCGTCCGTTTCCGGCACGATTCATCGAAGCACCGATGGCGGCACAACCTGGACCGGCAGCTTCTCGCAGCCCGATACATGGGTCGGTTCCCTGGCCATAGACCCCACAACGCCTTCCGTCATCTATGCCGGCACAGGCAACGGAGCCCTTGTCAGCCACGACAGCGGAGCGACATGGGAGAATATCAATACCGGCCTATTGAACACTTCCGTCAACGCAGTGACTATCTCCCGCACCTCTCCGCCCACGGCGTACGCTGCAACCGAGGGAGGCATCTTCCGCGTAACTTACGCGCAGGTTTCGGTGACTCCTGAAAGCCGCAACTTCGGGAGAGTCGCAACCGGCAGGGTATCCACCTCTGAACGCTTCACTCTCGAAAACACCGGCACCGCCCCCCTGATCGTGAGCTCCATTACAGTTTCCGGCCCCGACAGCGAGGAATTCTCCCTGAGTGCAGACTCCTGTACCAGCCTTGCTCCGACCCTTCTCCCGGGGCAGAACTGCTCGGTACTCATTTCACTCAATGCCGCGACGGTAGGAGACAAGATCGCAACCCTGCGCATCAGCTCAAATGCTCCTGCTGCAGTTGTAAAGCTCGTACCCCTCTCCGGTAGTGCTTATGATCCGCCCCCTGTCGGCACGATTTCCATAAATGGCGGCGCCACCATAACCAACAGCACCAGCGTCACGCTCACCCTTTTTGCCCTCGACAACAGCGGCCCGGTCCCCGAGATGCGCTTCAGCAACAACAACTCCTACTGGTCTGCATGGGAACCCTACGCCACATCGAAATCATGGACGCTCACAACGGGTGACGACACCAAATACGTCTACGTGCAGTTCCGGGATTCGGCCGGAAACGTTTCCGATGGATTCTGGAGCAGCATTGTCCTCAACTCGCGGGCTCCCGTCACCACCATCACATCCATGCCCGTTCCCTGGTACACATCCCCCGCGGGTACTTTCAGCTTTATCGCCGACGAATCCGGCTCGACCTTCCAGTGCAGCATCAATGCCGGGGCCTTCCTTCCCTGCACCTCCCCCTTCGCTTTCAGCGGCCTTTCGGACGGCAGCCATACTTTTTCCGTCCGTGCCACCAACGCAGCGGGGATTACCGAAATCACCCCCGTCACCTACAGCTGGACGATCGACACCATCCGCCCCGATACCGCAATCACGTCCGGACCCCCGTCATTCTCTTATGCGGCACCGGCGACTTTCACCTTTACCGCCACGGAAGCCGGCTCCACCTTTGAATGCAGCATCGACAACGGCTCCTTCACCCCCTGTCCGAATCCGCACGTAATAGCCAGTCTGAAGGCAGGCTCCCACACCCTCTCCGTGCGAGCCCTCGACCGGGCAGGGAATGTTGACCCAACTCCGGAAAGCTACACCTGGACCGTCAGGTCACCGAACACCATGCTGACATCCACCCCCACCAACCCCTCCACTTTCTCGTCCGGGAGCTTTTCTTTCATATCCGACGCCTCGGGAGCAACATTCGAATGCAGCCTTGATTCGGGAGCCTTTGCTGCATGTACTTCCCCCTACACCTTCGACAACCTTTCCTCCGGCTCCCACACCTTCTCCGTCCGGGCTAAGGATAGCGCAGGCGGCTATGACCCCAATCCCCCCCGATTCTCCTGGGCCATAACCTCCGGGCCGGTGAAGGTAGTATACCCGGGAGGCAGCTCCAACTTCTTCCCTAACCTGGGAAGTGCAACCGCATCGGTTCCGGCCGGCACGTCTGCAGATATTTACGCGCAGGCCGCTGCTTTTTCCGAGAACCTGGTGATAGGCAACAATGCCACACTCTCCCTCACCGGTGGCTATGACACCACCTTCGGCAACGTAGTCGGCACCACCACCGTAAGCGGGTCTCTTACCGTAGCGGATGGAACTCTCGTTGCGGCAAATCTTGTAATCCAGTAGCCGATTCCGATAACGGCAAAGTAAAGGCCTCCAGGTGCAAGCCCGGAGGCCTTTACTTTCACGCCGAATGCTGTAAAATTCTCCCCATTAAAAAACCAGACACACAAGCGAGGGCTCGACATGAAATTTCATCTTCGCATAATGCTGACGCTCGTACTTCTTCCCCTCTGGAGCACAGTCGTTCTGGCCTCCGGGCTCGAAGATAAGGTACGTGAGCATACGCTGGCGAACGGCATGAAGATTCTCATGGTGGAACGGCACAATGCCCCCACCGTCGCCGCATGGATCAGGTTCAAGGTTGGAAGCGTCAACGAGCGTAGCGACGAACATGGCATGGCTCACCTCCTGGAGCACATGCTGTTCAAGGGGACCAAGACTCTCGGCACGAAGGACTGGGATGCCGAAAAGAAATTTTTGCCGCTGATCGAGGAAACCGCCCAAGCCCTCATGGCGGAGCGCCTCAAGCGGGAAAAGGCGGATACGGAAAAGATAGCCGCCCTTTCTGAGAAGCTGGCAAAACTCCAGGAAGAGGCGGACAAATATGTGGTGCCGGACGTATATTCTGAGCTCTACGCCAAGAACGGCGCAGTAGGATTCAATGCCTTCACCTCAAAGGACAACACAGCGTACATGGTGAATCTGCCGGCCAACAAGCTTGAATTGTGGGCTGCAGTGGAATCCGACAGGATGCAGAACGCCGTACTGCGCCAGTTCTACACTGAGCGGAACGTGGTAATGGAAGAACGCCGGCGCAGCTACGATGCGGAACCGGCCGGGAAGCTGTGGGAGAATTTCATGGCCGCGGCCTTCGTGATCCACCCCTACGGGCAACCCACCATCGGATGGATGTCGGAAATTGAAAATCTCTCCCTCACCCAGACCGAACGCTTTCTTCGGGCCTATTATGCGCCGGTCAATGCAGTAGTTGCCATTATCGGCGACATCGATCCGGAGCAGACCATTGCTCTGGTCGAAAAATATTTCGGCAAAATCCCCCCGGGAGTGCCCGTTCCTCCGGTAGCGGTGGAAGAGCCTCCGCAGGTGGGAGAGCGACGGACGGAGGTGATAGGAGACGCCGAGCCGGAGCTTTTCATAGGCTTCCACAAGCCGGCATGGCCCGCAACCGACGATTACGTGTTCGACGTTCTCGACATGCTTCTCACTCACGGCAAGACCTCGCGCCTCTACCAGAAGCTCGTGCTTGAAAAGCAGCTGGCAACCGAAGTCTCTTCAGCCGCGGTGCCGGGCACCATCTACCCGAACCTATTCATCATCAGCGCGACCCCGCGCAACCCGCATACTGCCCGGGAAGTTGAGGAAGCGATCTACGCCGAGCTTGAGCGGCTCAAGACCGAACCTGTCTCCGAGCGGGACCTGCAGCGAATCTTCAACAACCTTGAGGCTACCGAGATCAGGGCAATGGCCTCCAATGGCGGGCTCGCGTACCGCCTCACCAGCTTCGAAGCGACCACCGGCAGCTGGCGCAACTTCATCGAACGTCGAAAGCAGGTCGCCAAGGTTACCCCGCAGGAAGTCATGCGGGTCGCCCGCACCTATTTTACCGAAGAGAACCGGACTGTCGGCACCATCAAGAAGCGGGAGGAAACGAAATGAGAAGAGGTATCTTTCATATAGCGGCACTACTGACACTGGCGCTTATCTCCGGATGCGCCCATAATGGGCGAACTGGAGACCCGCGAGCCATGGCCTTCCCATCCCTGGAATTCCAGATACCGAAAGCTGAACGGGTAGTACTCGAAAACGGGCTTACAGTCTATCTGATGGAGGATCGGGAGCTTCCTCTCATCACCGTCACGGGATACATCGGAACCGGCAGCGCGTACGAACCTGCTGAAAAGACGGGTCTCGCAGGCATTACCGGGAACGTCCTCAGGACCGGCGGAGCCGAAGGACTGCCTCCTGAAAAAATAGACGACGAGCTCGAGTTCACGGCATCAGCTGTGGAATGCGCCATAGCCACCGACGCCGGAACCTGCACCATGAGTTCCCTCAAGAAGAATTTCGACCGCACCCTCGACATATACTCACAGCTTCTGATGAAGCCTGCCTTCCGTGACGACCGGTTCGAAGTGGCTCGCAAGCAGACGCTGGAATATCTGCGCCGGCAGAATGACGACCCGAAACAACTCGCCGACCGTGAACTGACAAAGGCGATATACCAGGGTAGCCCCCTCGGCAGAGTCCCCACCGTTGCCACCGTGAACGCAATCAACCGGCAGGACCTCCTGGACTTCCACAGCCGCTATTTCCGCCCAAACAACACCATCCTTGCCATAGCAGGCGATTTCGAGCGAAATGAAATGCTGGCAAAACTCACCAAAGCATTTTCGGGATGGCAGAAGCGGGACGTATCGCTTCCGCAGGTCGATCCTCCCCTGCCTATACGGCAGGAGATCCTCCTTGTGGAGAAGGGTGTCAACCAGTCGGTTATCAGGATGGGACATCTCGGTATCGAAAAGAGCAATCCCGACCTCTATGCGATCAGGGTCATGGACGCAATCCTTGGAAGCAACGGTTTCAACTCCAGGCTGATGGCGGAGATCCGCACCAACCAGGGACTCGCCTATAACGTGGGAAGCCACTTCGACATCGGGCGGCGCTTTGTTGGAACGTTCGAAGCAGAAACGGAAACCAAGGCGGGATCAACTACTAAAACTATCGGTCTGATGAAGGAGATCATCGATGGAATGAGAAGGGAGCCGGTCTCCGACCAGGAACTCAAGCTCGCAAAAGACTCGATCATCAACTCGTTCATATTCGGGTTTACCAGTACCGCCGCGGTAGTAAGCCAGCTGGCACGTCTCGAGTACTACGGCTATCCGCCGGGGTACCTCGAAAATTACCGTCAGCGTATAGCTGCCGTAACAAAAGAGGACGTGCAACGGGTGGCAAAGCAGTATCTTCACCCCGAGAAACTGGTTGTAGTGGTAGTCGGAAGCAGGGAGAAATTCGACCAGCCGCTCGGCACATTCGGCGAGGTCAGGGAGATCAAGCCAGACAGCGGGACACGGTAAAGAGCACCCGCGATTTCAGCAGGTGCCGCTTCCCTTGATCTGCATGCCCCTGCTTGTGTATGCTCGTGACATGGACCAGCCGCTTCCGCAGCTACCCATCACGGGCAGTGTCCGATTCCATCCAAATGGGACAGTTTGATGCAGATCGTCTCCGCAAGCCGCCGCACCGACATCCCTGCCTTTTACTCGCAGTGGCTCATGAACCGTCTTCGAGCGGGTTTCGCGAAGGTGCCGAATCCATTCAACCCTCGGCAGGTGAGCACCGTAATGCTCCGTCCAGAGATGGTCGCCTGCCTGATGCTTGTGACCAAGGACCCCCGCCCCATGATTGCCTGCCTGGATGAACTCGACCACCGCGGATACCGCTACTGTTTCCAGGTGACGATGACGGGCCTGCCCCGCATGTTCGAACCCAAAGTCCCGGGACCGGGAGCCATCACTCCCGCTATGCTTCACCTGGCCCGCCGGCTCGGTGCGGATCGGGTCATCTGGCGGTTCGACCCGATCCTCCTCTCCCCCTCCGTTACCCAGGCCAGAATCGTCAGTACGTTTGCCACTCTCGCAGAAAAGCTTGCAGGAAGCGTCACGACAGTGATCGTCAGCTTCGCCCGCAACTACCGCAGCGCTGGCAGGCGCCTTGCGAGAGCAGCCGCAGACGAACCTGTACATTTTCTGGCAGGGGACGCAACCGAAAAACGTGCGCTGGCCGAAGCCCTCGCTGCGGTGGCGGTCGAAAAAGGGATGAGGATTCAGTCCTGCGCCGAACCCGTTGATCTTACTTCTTATGGGATAAAACCGGGAAGTTGCATCGACGTCGACCTCATCAGGAGGCTCTTCGATATCGAACTTGCACCTGCGAAAGACCGCGGGCAACGCACCGACTGCCGCTGCGCCCGAAGTGTGGATCTCGGCATATATGGCACCTGCTCTCACGGCTGCCTTTACTGCTACGCCTCCTGCGACAGTCGGTTAACCGGAGGAGAAATGCACGATCCCACAGCTGATTCACTCCTCGGAATGATCGGCGAGCCTGAAGAGTCACAACCTTTCCTGCTCTGAAAAATTCCTGCCGATCGCCTGTCTTTATTGATGAAGGGAATCAACCCGCTGGCGTCGTCCGAACGATATGCCAGCCCGGAATCTCCCTATCCCTAAAAATCCACCCTGAACCCGATAAGCCCGTTATGGCTCCTGTAGCGAAGGCTGGTCTCACTCGTCGTCCCCCTTCCGAAACGGGCGGTATCCGTGCCGAAGTACCGGTATCCGATGTCAAGGGAGTACGGTTCGTTCAGGGCGATCTGAAAGCCTGCCCCCGCCTGATAGGCAAAGACAGTATCATCATCTTCCTCGTAGAGCAGGACCCTCTGGACAGATCCTCTCGTGTCCACACCGAACGTATCGCTCAGGCGCAAGGCTGAAAAGCCGATACCACCGCCGAGATACGGAGTGACGGCAGTCGCGTTGTGAATATCCAGAAAGCCGCTGAACATCATGGAAAGCGCACCTATGTCGCCGTCAGGGTTGCGAAAGCGAAAGCCTTCCGCATCGGTTACCGCTCCGATCTCCGAATGCCTGTACGAAAGCTCCCCGTCAAGGCGCAGATAACCGAAATCGTACCCTGCCATGCCGCCGATATACATACCGGGGTCCCACCTTACTCTATCCTCGAAAATCCGGTCGTCGGAAAAATCAATGGTGGTGACTTCGCTTTTTTCAGGCACCGAGGCGCCCAGAAACCCGCCTGCGTAAAATCCGGAACGGAGTGGCGATGCGATACCGGAAGAGGCGACGGATAGGAGCATAACCAAAGCCAAGAAAGACGCAACGTTCTTCATCACTCTCCTCCTGAATGCCCAAGAATGGAACTAAGGAAAGTGTACCCGCTTCGCGGCAAGGGTCAAACATCGGCAGCTTTACGGCAATTCTCGATTTGACACCGATCTATACAGCCGCTTGTTGCCACCAATGGAGTTGAAGATACACTTTACAAAGTTTCCACTTCGACAAGAGGAGCCGGTATGCTCGACGTGCTTGTAGCCGGAGGAGGAATAGCGGGGCTGAGCGCGGCCCTTATTCTGGGAAGGTGCCGACGAAGGGTCCTCGTTGTCGACTCCGGAAGACCAAGGAACTTGAAATCCTCGGAACTTCACGGGTTTCTTTCACGTGACGGAATCGATCCGCTGGAGTTGCGTTCAATTGGACGTCAGCAACTGGAACGCTATACGACCGTCTCATATCGCAGCGGCACGGTGGTGGATGCGGAAGATAACGACGAACAGTACCGCGTGACGCTCGATAGTGGAGAGCAATTCTCGACCCGGTACCTGCTCATCGCGACAGGGCTCATCGACCTGCTTCCGCCGGTTGCGGGGATCGAAGACTTCTATGGCCGCAGCGTGTTTCATTGCCCTTACTGCGACGGATGGGAGAGGCGGGACCAGCCGCTGGCGGCATATGGTGATGGCGCGAAGGGGGCAGAGTACGCCCTGGAGCTGACCGGGTGGAGCAGTGACATAGTTCTCTGCACCGATGGCGGGCCTCTCCCTCCACCGGAACAGCTATCACGGCTTGAGCGAAACGGAATCGGCCTCAGGAGCGAGCGGATTGCGCGTCTTTCGGGGGAGATGGGCAGACTGGAGGCGATAGAATTTGAAGGCGCTCCACCACTTCCTCGAAACGCACTCTTTTTCAGCCCCGGCCAGTTCCAGGCATCGCCGCTGGCGGAGAAGCTGCGATGCTCTGTTACGGAAGGGGTAGTGAACACCGCAAAATTCCAGCAGGTTCATTCACGCCTTTTTGTCGCAGGGGACGCCGCCCGCTCGGTGCAACTGGCAATCGTTGCAGCCGCAGAAGGGGTAGAAGCCGCATTTGCGATCAATACGGCTCTTCTCAAGGAAAATCTAAGGTAGCATGGGTTGTGAAGACTACCGTTTTTCGAGGCTTTCAGGGGGGACAGGAAAGATGCGCAAAAACGTCATCAGCCGGTTACCGTCACCACTTCCTCATATGTCGTGATTCCCTCCAGCATCTTCTTCACCGCCACCTGCCGCAGCGGCACCATCCCTTCGCCGAGAGCCACATCGAGAAGCGCTGCCGGGTCCACACTATCCGTAAGCCTCCCCCTCACCTGATCGGTCATGTCCATGACCTCAAATATCCCAGTTCTTCCGCGATAGCCGGTTCCGCGGCACTCTCCGCACCCTTCCCCATACCAGACAGCCTGCTTATGCTGCAGTTGCAGGTAAACTGCCTCCTCGTCACTTAGCAGACGTTGACGCTTGCAAGCCGGACAGATCCTTCGGAGAAGCCTCTGTGCCACAATGCCGATCACCGTTGACGAAATAAGAAAACCCGGAATCCCCAGATCCAGGAGCCTCGTAATTGAAGAAGGGGCATCGTTGGTATGGAGGGTCGAAAGCACCAGGTGCCCCGTCAACGCGGCCTGCACGGCATGTTCCGCGGTCTCTTTATCCCGTATCTCCCCCACCATGATGATATCGGGGTCCTGTCGCAGGATGTTGCGCAGTATGGTGCTGAAGGTCACTCCGATATGTGGCTGAACCCCCACCTGATTGAACTCCTCCATCACCATCTCGATAGGATCTTCGATCGTGACGATATTCACGTCGGGGGACGAAAGGGCTCTTAACGACGAGTAGAGGGTTGTCGTTTTACCGCTGCCGGTGGGACCGGTTACAAGAATTATCCCGTTCGGTTTTCGAATGAAGGAGTTGTACAATTGGTACTCCCGCGGGTAGAAACCGATCTGATCAAGGTCCTGCATGAGAACCTCCGGATCGAAGATCCTGACGACGAGCTTCTCTCCGAATGCCACCGGAAGGGTCGAAACACGCAGCTCTACCTCCTTACCCTGGTGTGAGGTCTTGATTCTTCCGTCCTGAGGCCTACGCTTCTCTGCCAGGTCCATGCGGGAGAGCATTTTCATCCGGGACAGGATAGCCGGATGAAGTTGCTTCGGTACCGTGTGGACATTGTGCAGCACCCCGTCGACCCTCAGCCGGATGAGTGACCTGTCCCGCTTCGGCTCGATGTGGATATCGCTGGCGCGTTGATCGAAGGCATAGGAAAGGAGGAACTCCACGGCGTTCACGATGTTTCTGTCGTTCCCCTCCGGTTCGTGCTCCCCCTTCATGGTCACGAACTGTTCAAGGTTCCCCAGGTCGGCACCGGGAACCACTTCCGACTGGGCAGCAATCACCGAAGCCCTGAACCCGAAAAATTCACGGACAATCTTCAGAATCGAACTGCGGGAGGTAAGGACCCGCCGCACCCTGATCTGCCTCGCGCTGCACAGATCTTCGATGATGTCGTCGTTGAAGGGATCGGCGACTGCTATGGTAATTTCCCCCCCCTCTTCAGCAATGGGAACGATGAGGTTCTTCAGCGCGAAGGGACGCGAGACATGGGACGTCACGATGCCGAGATCGAGCTTGAGCGGATCGATCTTCACAAACGCCAATCCCACCGCAGCGGCAACAGCCTCGGTTATCGCGTCTTCGGTGAGAATTTTCCCGCCCAAGCCGGGGATTTCCAGATTAAAAGAAGAAATCACTTCTGCAGGAGAAACGGCATCGGGCAGTTGCAGGCTTCGCCGGGCGTAACCAGCCGCCTGAGTATTTTGCAGACGGGCGGCCTGCGCCTCCCCCTTTACGAGGATGTGCTCGTACTGCTCCTGAGAAATCAGCCCACGCTTAAGGAGTATTTGTGAAACGTTTTTTACAGTCAGTCTCTTTTTGCCCGACATATCTCCCCCACCCCAGCCATCGTGAACGTGTCCCCCTGTCCACTTGACGGGCATCCGAAAGCCGCTATTCTTTATGTATGCTTTTTAATAATCATTTTACTTCGTTGCACAGACGAGACCACCAATACAACGAAAGGAGGAACGACATGAAGAAATTGACGCTGGTTCCCATGCTCCCGCTGCTGGCCTTATTCGCTCTGGTTCTGGCCTGCTCTACGGGGTGCCAAAAAAAATCGACCGAGGACAGAGCCACCGAAATCAGCGACCATCTAGCAAGGAACCTCGACCTGACGGATGTACAGCGCCGCAAGGTGGAAATCATCAAAAACGATATCCTCAACAAGCGTACTGAAATATTTAATCGGCAGATGGTTGATCAGCTGCAATACGAACTGACGACTCAGCTGCGCAGGGAAAAATTCGACCAGGCCGAGTTTGACGACTTCAAGGATAAGAACATCAAGCGTTACGACGAATTCCTGACCTTCTCGGGAGAAAAATTCGCCGAACTGCATTCGATTCTGAGCCCTCCGCAGCGTGACAAGCTGATACAGGACATCACGAAGAACAAGGAAAGGTGGTTCGGAGACAAGTAACGCCAACAAAGAGGCCGGCTCCCTTTAAGCCGGAGCCGGCCCATTCCCTTCTTCATCCCCCCGAGAATCAATCTCGTTTGGATTTCCCCTCTACCGACAGCAATTCAAGGAAAGCTTCAGTCTGATAGCCCGCCTCAAGAGCAAGACTCGCCAACCATGCAACATCCTCATGCCTGATGTTCAGGGAGGGGAGCCGTTTGATCGTACGGCGCGGCGGACGCAGCGACAGTACTGCTTCCGAAAGCATCAGCCAGAAGACCAACAGCTCGAAGCGCTCCTTGTTGAACCACTCTTTCCCGTCGCTCCAGTGGCGACCCAGGAATCTCCCCGCCGCGTCATCCTCGAACAACTCCTTCACGGTTTCCGCCGCAGTCGCGCGATCCCACCCTAGAAACAGCTCCTGCCTGGCCAGCACCGTTTCCAGGAGAAGGGCCGCGGCAGCGCCGTCAATGTCCTTAGTATCGTCGGTGACCCGAGCCCCATCGAAAGATCCTGCAAAGGCCGCAGCGAGTCCGAGTTCGTCAAACCAGCATGCAGCGGTCTTTGAATAGTCTTTGCTCCGGGCAAGCCGGCCGCTGCGGTGCATCATGAGAAACGCCGCAAGCAGCAGATGGTTCCGGCCAGGCTCGGCAGGCTGCGAGGGAGCCTTCATTCGGCGGGATTTCTCCTCCTTCTGGGGTGCCACGATCCGAGCTGAGGCAGCCATCTCAAGCAACGCTTCTTCCGCAAGCTGTTCCGCATCACCGCCACACATCGTCGTCTCATTGAGGGCGGAGTAAAAGTCGGTCAATGCTTCCCGGGCGGCTGCACGCTCAACCTCTTCCGGTGAAAGGAAGAAACTACTGCACCGCTGGAGGGCAGTTCCGAACCTATCGATGACCGAGCCGTAACGGATCCGTTTCACTTCCTCATCCAGGCTAATTACCGGGCGGCCTTCCAGGACATGACACATCCTTCCCCAGGTACCATATTCGTCGTCTATGATCTCCCTGAAATCGAGGAACGCATGAAACTCATAAGCTTCCAGCTCGACAAAGAGCCCCTTTTCACACAACTCGCGCCCTGCCCTTATGTACTCCATTCCGGAGGCATAATCGCGAAATCCGTAATAGTAGCGTCCGTCGGAGTTGAAGGAAAGTGCCTCGCCGAGAGACGTTTGCCGCAGCACTGTTTCTCCCGAATCGATCTTCTCGGCCCGGGCAGTGGATGTGCGGATCCACCCGGCAGTGGAAGCGAAGGTGTTATGGTAGATTATGATGCCTCGTTCATTTCCCGAACGATTTGAATAGGCGAAAACGTTTTCGTCAACATGATCGGCAGTGAAGAAATCATAGAAAATGAAGTTTTCAGAGCCGCTAAAGAGGTGCCGCCTGCGCATCAAGGGAAAGATCTTTGCCTCGTGCACGGCCACCAGGTGCTCATCCACCGGCTCGTTCCAGTAAGCACGGCGATACTCCATCCCATATTTTTCGTGGAATCCCTCGACCTGCCCATGCCCTATCATCGGCAGCCCCGGCATGGTCACGAGCAGAACAGCCGCCCCGATATATTTGCCTTCCTTCCCGAATTGCTCGATGGCAGTCCGCTCGTCGGGGTTGTTCATGAAGTTGACGAACCGTTTCAGGATCTCTGGATTGAACTCAAGGACGTTTTTGACGGTCTGGCGGTACTTTGCGTTCTCCTCCATCTTCAGCATATTCATGAAGGCACTGTTGTAAACGCGATGCATCCCCAGAGTCCGCACAAAATATCCTT
Source organism: Geobacter sp. DSM 9736 (assembly GCF_900187405.1). Classification (NCBI taxonomy): domain Bacteria; kingdom Pseudomonadati; phylum Thermodesulfobacteriota; class Desulfuromonadia; order Geobacterales; family Geobacteraceae; genus Geobacter; species Geobacter sp. DSM 9736. The sequence goes on along the minus strand of NZ_LT896716.1, from coordinate 3,907,772 downwards.
CCATGAGCCAGAAGGCTTCGGCCAGCAGGAGCGTATCCGGAGCTTCCGCCGCGACACGGTCCACCACCTCCCGCCAGAACTCCACCGGAAAGGCGGCATCGAAGGCGTCACGACTCATGCCATGCTCCGCTCTGGAGGGAACGCCACTGCCGTGCCCCGGCTGGGGATACCAGAGCCGCTGGTAGTGCTTCTTTGCAAGAGTCATGGCCGCGTCAAACCTTATTATCGGAAACTGCCGGGCCACATGGAGGATCGTCTGTATCACCGCCTCACGCACCTGAGGAAGAAGATAGTTTAGTTGTGCCGTATCGTTCCAGGGGGTGCTCGTACCGTCGTTGCCATGATAGATGTAACGGGTGTGCCCCGACTGATTATCCACATGCTTGAAGACAACAGCAGCGTCACGTTTGTCCCAGTACCCGTCTTCGATTTGGAGACTTACCCGTCCGTCGAAGGAAAGATCGGGCCCTGTAAAGCGGTAGGCGGGGTAGGGAGGGTAGTCGAGTGAAACGAACCAGTCGGGATGCTCCACCGTCCAACGGGAGTATATACCGGTGTGATTGGGCACCATGTCGCTGGCAAGCCTGATGCCTCGCTGCCACGCACGCCCCTTCAGATTGTTGAGAGCTTCCTCCCCACCCAGGTCCGCAGCTATCATGTAGTCATAGAGGGAATAGGCCGAAGAGATGGCATCTGGATTCCCGCTCAACTGTTTTATCTTCTGTGATGCGGGAGAGCGCTCCCAGAGTCCGATAAGCCAGAGAGCCGTGAACCCCCAGCGCGCGAGTGTATCCAGTTCCTCGTCGGGGATCTGGTCGAGACGCTGGATGACTGTTCCGTACTTGAGGGAAAGCTGATCCAGCCAGACATAGACCATCTTTGCCATCATCACGACATCCGCCATCCAGTCAATGTCGGGCGAAAACCTCTCGTATTCCGGATATTCGTAGCCCGCTGCACCATGGGCACGCAGCTCTTCCCGGGATGGAAACTGGAGCACCTGCGGAAGCCCGGGACCGGACCACCACGCCCTCTCTTCCTCCTTAACGATGTCGAGTGCTACGGTTATCTCCTCAAGCATTTCAGGAGGGAGCATCTGCCGCCAGTGGAGACGTATGTAATCCATCTGTCCTGAGAGAGAATTGGGAGACGCTTTGACAGGAGCCCGGAGTAGCTGCGGAATGGGCATTTCAAAAGGAGCAACGGGTGGCGTGTTGGCAAGTTCCCGCTCCGTTCTCAACGTGAATGGCGCATATTCGGGCTGCAGCGTAACCAGCTCGTGGTCGGCAACAAGCTCCCGAACAGGATCGAGAGCGGGATTTTCGGCGGCTACCCGCAGCAGGAGCATTTCTCCAAGCAGAAGGTTCCTCCCCCGTCGATCGGGATCAGCGGAAAGAAAGTCATGTGCATCGCGTGTTTCCGTGGCTACCTCGACAGGAGGGAAAAACTTGCAGAAAGCCTCTATCACCAGACGAGCCGAATCCCCCTCCGGGTCGTATCCCGCACCTCGGATGGCTTTCTGCCACATCTCCGGATGTGCAGCTTCGAAATGATCTATGACATAGCGGTAAACCTTGCAGACCAGCCCGTACAGATGAAGTAGCCCCGGAGGCACCGGGTTCCCGCTTCGCTCCGGCAAGCGGTTTAGCCTCTCCACCAGACGTCGGACGAGAACTATACGGGGGAGTTTCAGGGCAGCATCAGCCACCAGGACCAGTTCCTGTAGCTGCAGCTTTCTCCAAAAATGTGCGGAAACCGGTGTATTGAAGGGGAACAACTGCTGGGCGAGCTGCGGTTTATTCATGTAGTTCGTCTCCCGGGGCATTGTAATGCATTGTAATTATCCTACCTTAATCCTGTTTTGCAACACTTTCCTCTCGGGCGCACACGATAGTCCCCCACAGAATCGGCATCACGTCGGACTCATGATTCGCCCTGGGAATAAGGACTTGACTAGAGGATGGTTGTACATTAGTCTTGAATCCTCTCAAATTTTTAATCAGTTTCCTCCAAGCCACTGCGGAGCAAATGGTGAATTTCTTCCGGTTCAGCCTGATAACCAAGCTCTCGATCTCGACGAGCCTGATGCTCCTGCTGTTCATGGCGCTCTTTTCGTACATAAGCCTCGAGGCGCTTGAAAAGCTAGTCCTTGAAGAGGCGGCCTCCGATGCGGACAAACTCACCGAGACCCTCATCAAAACGACCCACCATCAAATGCTTGAAAATGACCAGAAGCGGGTTTACCAGACGATCCGGGAGGTAGGAACGCAGAGCGGCATCGAGCAGATCAGAATGGTGAACAAGAACGGGATTATCATATATTCAACAAAGGCGAGCGAGATCGGCACATTTGTCGACAAGAGTGCGGAGGCATGCAATATGTGTCATGCCGGCTCGGTGCCTCTGACCCAAGTCCCGACCATGAGCCGTAGTCGAATGTTTCACGACCGAAACAACAAGCAGGTCATGGGGCTCGCCAAAGCCATCTATAACGAGAAGGCCTGCTACACGGCCCCCTGTCACTTCCATCCTCCCACGGCCCGCGTTCTTGGTGTCCTCGACGTGGTGGTGTCTCTCGACAACATGCGTGCGCTGCTCGATTCCTACCGGTACAAATTCAGCGCCATGACGGTATTCGTGACGCTGCTTGTATGGGGAAGCATCACCCTCTTCACTCAAACGTTAGTCAATCAGCCGGTAAAACATCTACTGCAACACACTAAACTTCTGTCCAGAGGGGAACTCAACGCCACTGTTCCCTATTTTTCAACCGACGAACTTGGCGAACTTGCAAAAGCCTTCAACTCAATGACGGTCAACCTGAAAAAAGCAAGAACCGAACTGGAAGAATGGGCAAAGAACCTGGAAGAGAAGGTCGAAGAGCGTACCAAGGAAATTCAGATGATGCAGAATCAACTGGTACGTTCCGAGAAACTTGCGTCACTGGGAGAATTGGTGGCCGGAATCGCTCACGAAATTAACAACCCGCTTACCGGAATCCTCATGTTTTCTTCGATGATCAACAACGACTCGAGGCTAGATCCTGTCATGAAGAACGATATGGCAATGATCGTCCGGGAAACGAAGCGGTGTGCAAAGATCGTCAAGGGACTGCTCGACTTCTCCCGGGAGACCCCTCCGCAGAAGCAGCTGTCATGCATAAATACCATAATGGACGAGACGCTGGCCCTTGTCACCAACCAGTCCAGCTTCCATGACATAATAATCACGAAGCGATACGATGAAAATATCCCCTCGGTGCTGGTAGATCCGCACCAGATCGAGCAGGTTTTCGTCAACATCCTCCTCAATGCAAGCCATGCAATGCCTTTTGGTGGTGACTTGACCATAACTTCAGGCACGGGTTCAGATGGAGTCTTTGTAGAAGTTATAGACAATGGCTGCGGTATCGCCCCGGACAACCTGGAGAAGATCTTCGATCCATTTTTCACAACAAAGGAAACGAAGGGGACAGGGCTCGGACTGTCAGTTTCTTACGGGATCATCGAGAGTCACGGGGGGAAGATCGAAGTTGAAAGCACGGTAGGAGCAGGAACGACCTTTACTATACGACTTCCGCTTGATGCGGAAGAAATTGCAGACAATGGTTCGGGAATGAATAACCAGTTGAAAGATTTCTGCAGCTGACGTCAATGCCCTCCCACCTGATTACGCACCGAAATTCCGAGTTTTTTGAGGAGCGCCTGAAAATTCGGGCGCAGCATGCCCGTTTCTTCCGCTGCCCTCGTGACATTCCAGTTGTTACGTTGCAGAGCATGGAGTACGAACGCCTTTTCAATAGGCTCTATAGCTCTTTCCCGGATATGCCGCTTGGTCTCCTTCAGCTCCTCAAGGCTCTGCGGAACGTACTCCGCCACCTGGCTCCTCTTTTCCTCGGCAGATTGCAATTCCAGATCATCCTTAAGAATAAGGTCACCCTCCGCCAGAACCACCGCGCGTTCTATCAGATTTTCCAGTTCCCGTACATTGCCTGGGAACTGGTACCCTTCCAGCAGGGCCATGGCGTCGGGAGCAATTCCGCGGATCTCTTTACCGAACTCCTCGGAAAACTTCTTGAGAAAGAATCCGATGAGCAGCGGCAGATCCCCCTTCCGTTCTCGCAGGGGCGGAAGGTCGATGGGAATAATGTTCAGGCGGAAAAACAGATCCTCCCGGAACGACCCTTCGGCCACCATCGACCGCAGGTTCCTGTTGGTAGCTCCGACAAGACGAATATCGATCGGGATTGGCTGAGTACCACCGATCGGAGTAACCTCCCGTTCCTGAAGGACACGTAGCAGTTTTGCCTGTGTTGTGAGACTGATGTTGGAAATCTCGTCGAGAAAGAGTGTTCCCCCGTCAGCGACTTTGAAGAGACCCGTCTTCGTCTGGATCGCTCCGGTGAAGGATCCTTTGATATGACCGAAAAGTTCGCTCTCCAGAAGGTTCTCAGCCAGAGATGAGCAGTCTACCGCTACGAATGGATTGTCTCGCCGCGGGCTGTTACGGTGAATTGCCCTTGCCACGAGCTCCTTTCCCGTCCCGCTCTCCCCGGTGATCAGAACGGTGCTGTCAGTGGGTGTAACCTGAAGGATACGCCGGTAGATCCGCTGCATCTCCCGACTCTCGCCGATAAACATGTCAAAGCCGTGGTGATCGCGCAGTTCCTTCCGCAGGTACATGCTGTCGATCAGTACTGCCTTCTGCTCAAGAGCCTTTGTCACTTTCTCTATGATCTGTTCCGGCGTGAACGGTTTCGCCACATAATCCACTGCGCCGCTTTTCATCGTCTCTACGGCCGTATCCACAGTGGAATAACCAGTTATGATGATCACAGGAACTTCCGGCTGAAGTATCTTGATGCTCTTCAAGACTTCCAAGCCGCTCATGCCGGGCATCTTCAAGTCAGTTATGACTAGGCTGAAGTCCTCATCCTGCATTCTCTCTATGGCGGGGCGTCCTGCACCGAACGTCTCTACGACAAAACCCTCTCCCTCCAGGATACGCCGAAGCCCCTCACGAATGATCGCCTCATCGTCCACAACCAGAATATTTTTTGTTTCCATCGTGCTCGCCCCTGTGCAACCAGTTGAAATCACACAAGCATTAGAAGATTAAGCGATGAATCACCATACATGAAATGAGCTTAATTACTTTAAAGAAAAAGAGTCTGGAAGTCAAGCGTCAACAGCTAGGGGTAGTAGATGGATAGATGGATGGTGCCGCAGCACCACTAGGAGGGAAAAATCGAGGGACAGGAGGATTTCAACGGCGCCTTCCCGCTCTTCTGGACAGGGTGCGGATGCCTCTGACCATTGTCTCTATGCTCGCCAGCCCCGGAAGAACCTGGAAGGCTATGATCATTCCGACCACAATCGCCCCCAAAAAGAGGTAAAACAGCTTCATGAGGAAACCGGACTTGAATGCAGCATCACCGGGGAGTATGCCGGCCAGCGCGAGCAGAAGGCCCGACACCAAAGATAATGTCACCCTCCCCTGAATTTTTCGAGGAAAAATTTTGATACGGAACTCCTCCCAACGATGCGCAACTGTACATTTACGAAGAAATCTGATGCTTCTTGAGTAGCGCGTACAGCCTCGACTGGGACAGGCCCGAGATACGGCATGCTTCGCCCATGTTCTCGTCGGCCAGCGACATCAAGTTATGCAAGTACTGCTTCTCTGCCTGCGAAAACACAGTCTCCCGATAGTCGTGAAGTTTCGGCAGGCTGACCAGATAATTGACACCTGTATCCTCGTCGATATGGATCTCGTGGACCAGCGAAGCCTGAGTTACCTGTATTCTTATGTAGGGGGGCAGGTGCTGAGGGAACAGTATCGGCTCGAAACGCGCGAGAATCACCGTCCGCTCAAGGGTATTGACCAGCTCCCGCACATTTCCCGGCCACGGGTATGAGCAGAGCGTCTCCAGAAACTCAGGGGAAAACCCTTTGGCGCTTAGGCTGTAATGCTCGCAGAACCTGTCCACGTGATACCTTGTTAGCTCCCTTATATCCTCCCGGCGTTCTCTCAGAGGCGGCAACTCGATAACGAACGCCTGAAGACGGAACAGCAAATCCCCCCGAAATTGCCCGTTCTCCACCATTTTTTCCAGGTTTCGGTTTGTTGCTGCTACCAGCCGAAAATCGCTGCTGACTTCCCTGCTGCTTCCCACCGGGCGGAACCGATGTTCCTGAAGGACACGCAAGAAGGCCTTTTGAAGAGACATAGGAAGTTCGCCCACCTCATCCAGAAAGAGCGTCCCGCCGTCCGCCTGACGTATAAGCCCTTCCTTAGCCTGGTCAGCACCTGTGAAAGCCCCTTTTTCGTGCCCGAACAGCAGACTCTCTATCAGGTTCTCCGGTAGAGCAGCGCAATCGACCGTCACAAAAGGGCCTCGCTCCCGGGAACTGTTGCGGTGCAAGGCACGAGCGAAAAGTTCCTTTCCCGACCCGGTCTCCCCCATTATGAGAACATTGGCCTCACTGCCGCTGGCCTGTGCCACTAGCTCCAGGCATTCGGTCAGTCTGGTACTGCTGCCAATTATCTCCTCCCGCCTCAGCACTACCACGTTGGTGCTCTCAGCCTGCTTCTGTTCCCGATACTGCAGTGCTCGTGAAAGTGGGAGGCTGATCTCCTTGAGGGATGATCCCTTCTCTATGTAGTCCCAGGCTCCGCTCTTTATTGCCAGCTCAGCACCATGGGCATCCCCGAACCCCGTGATAATTATAATTTCCGGGGCCGAAGGCGTACCCTTGAGCTGAGGCAGAGCTTCAAGACCGTTTCCATCCGGCATGCGCACATCGAGAAATATGACATCGAACGGCTCGTACCGAGAGAGCTCCAGCCCCTTTTTAAGGGTGTTTGCGCATAGTGCTTCATGCCCCATTCGTTTTACGACAAAGGAGAATGAACTGCATATTTCTTCATCATCATCGATTATGAGGATTCTCGCCATACTTCCCCCTCACCTCTTGCTGCTCATCCGGAACCCGCACCGGCAGCGCTCCCCAACTCTCCCGGTGCATCCAAAGCCCTTCTGACGATTCGTGCCAATTCAGACTGATCCAGGGGCTTAACCACAACCTCTCGAATACCAAGAGCCTTTTTTTCTTTCTTATTCACAAAACAGCTGGCCGGACCAAGACCTGTACATAAGATTACAGGCGTATCCGGACGAATCGTGAGAATTTCCTTGGTGAGTTCCGTTCCTGTCATGTTCGGCATGTTCTGATCTGTAAAAACGAGATCGAAACGATAAGGGTCCGCGCGGAACATTTTTAGAGCCTCGCGGCTGTCCCGCAGAACCTCGACCTCATAACCGAAGCGGGCCAGCATCTTCCCTCCGGCGTAGGCTACATCCTCCTCATCGTCTACAAAAAGAATCCTTTCGTTCCCTTTCATTGCAGGAAGCGGTGGCTCGCTTGCGGAAACTTCCCGTGAACTGTCGATGCGAGGCAAGTAAACATGGAAACGTGCGCCATGGCCTGGACTGCTATCGACTGTGATCGCGCCCCGGTGGTTCTTCACTATCCCGTGAATCACCGAAAGGCCCAAGCCAGTCCCGCCGCTTTTTTTCTTTGTAGTAAAGAAAGGATCGAAAATACGCTCCATCACCTCTGGGGTCATGCCATGTCCAGTATCCCCAACATCAAGCCGCATATATCGACCAGCCTGGAGGTCCTGGAATTCCGCGGCGGCGTCTGCATCGATATCCACATTAGATGCAGATATCTCCAGCAGCCCTCCTTTATCTCGCATGGCATAGGCTGCATTGGTACAGAGGTTGACGATTATCTGGTGGATCTGAGTGGGGTCTGCAAGTACGACTCCCAGGTTTTCGCCGAACATCTTCCGGATCTCGATTGAAGCAGGAAAAGATGCCCGCAACAGTTTCAGACACTCCTCCACTATCAGCTCCACCTGGACGGGCTGCTTCTCCTGCTCTCCTTGGCAGCTGATCGTCAGAATCTGCTTCACCAGGTTCCTGCCCCGGTACCCGGCCTTCAAAACAACGTCGAGCAATTCCCGCACGGGAGAATCGGGGGACACATCCTCTCTTGCCATCTCGGTACAGGTAATTATCGAAGCGAGGTTGTTGTTGAAATCATGCGCGATCCCCCCTGCAAGAGTAGCGATGGCTTCCATTTTCTGAGCAAGACGCAGTTGGCGCTCCAATTGTACCTCCCGCGTCACATCCCTGATTAACGCCGCATAGTTGCTGACTTTACCGGAACTGTCGGTAACGGCCCAAATAGTCGGGTCGATTTCATACTGAATGCCCTGTCTCCCCTGGTAGATGAAGTGCCCGACTCCATCGTGCCCTCGCGACAAGGTCTCCCATATAGCCTCGTAAAGTTCCCGATTCTGCTCCCCCTCATGGGGGTCATCGCTCACTCCCTGCTGCACATATCCGGTTATTCTTTCAGCCGCCGGATTTACGTACTGGATCGTGCCATCACTGTCAAACAGGATGATTCCCTCCATTGCCTGCTCGACGACGGAGGCCAGAAGCTTACGTTCCTTTTCAACTTTCTTGCGCTGCTCATTTCGGCGTAATGCATTTATCCCGTAAGAAAGGTTGTCAGCAAGCTCCTCCAGGAGCTTCATCTCCTCCCGGTCAAAAGCTCCAGGTTCACCTGAAAGTATGACGAGTGCACCGAAAACTCCCGTATCGTCCGTGAGAGGAAGCGATATTGCCGAAGCGTAGCCATACTTGAGGGCACGTTCCCGCCACGGCTCCCAACGAGGATCCGTCAGGATGTGCTGGGCAACACTGGGCATGCCGCTGCGGATTGCCAGTCCCGTAGGCCCACGCCCCGTTTCCGTATCTGACCACGTGACCCTCAGGGTGTCGAGATACCCTCCGTCATCACCCGACTGCGCCACCGGCAACACCGTCTTCTCGGGATTGCTCTGCGCCAAACCAACCCAAGAAAGCCGGTATCCGCCAACCTTCACAATTGTTTCACACACCCTGTTCATCAGTTCCAGTTCCTCGGTCGTCCTGATCAGGGTGTGATTGCATTCACTGAAGGCTTTCAGTGCTCTGTTCAGCCTTCGCAACGATTGTTGCCGACGGCGTATCGCCTCCTCGTTGTTCTTGATGATGAAGTGCAATCCCCAGGCGGTCACTATGATGAAGAGCCCGTTGTACAGGTCCTCCATCCTTCTGTATATGCTTGGCTCGTGCGACAGCATCGTGAAAAACTGGCTCGGAAGCACAACCCACAACACCCCGATGAGCGCGTAAAGAAGCGAAATGTTGAGTGGATTGAGCCTCCATTTGCAATCCCGCTCAATCATGATTACCCCGCCCGCGAACAGCCGCCTGCCCTAAGAACATGCCTTATCGTAAGTGTATCATCCTTCCAGTAAACCTCAGTGGCGCCCCATGAACTCTTGGAACTATATTATTAACAAATATTATTTGAAAATACATCCGCATATTTTTACATACACCTTCGCCGCAGGCGTAATCTTCATTGGTTTAGGGTATTTACACGTTCATACCGAGTCTTGCACACCCTTTTCTCCTGTATATCCCGTATAAAAAACTTATACAGACGAACAGACAGCCTGCAGGCGATAGCGCCTTTCTACACAAAAAAAATGATGAGTTTCAAATAGTTAATATAAAAATAATAAACATTTTTAATACTGGTACATATGGTGCATTTCCACTCGCAAAGGAAGTCCCTCTGCAGGTCACGAAGGAGGATCACCATGAAAACGACTATCAAGAACCTACCATTTGCCATCTTTACAGGATTCGCTTCTGCTGCTTATGCAGCCGGAGGAGCCGAGACGGAAGGATTTAGCCTGATTCTGGTGCTATTCATTGCCTTCGGTGCCCTAATAGTCGTGTTTCAGCTTTTCCCCGGCACCATGCTCTTCATGTCGATGATCAAGGGCCTTTTCTCTTCAGTGAAAGAAGAGGCTTCACCAACGGGAACCGAGAGCGATCGGACCTGACGATACACAGGGACTGCCACATTACGTACGCGAAGAGGAGCTGATCATGACGCAAGGACTTCTTATAGCGGATGAGGATCTGGATTCCCGGAAACAGATGGCGGACCTTTTCATAGAGGCCGGATACAACGTAACTGTAACCAACTCGGCAGCCAACGCGCTCCACGGAATCCTTAAAAAGACGGCCCAGGTGATTTTGATAAGCAGCGAGTTCGATGAAATTACGGCGACGGACCTCATACCGCTACTCAAAAAGTGCAATCGTGACGTGACCATCATTCTGGTTTCAAACGAAATGTCTCTACCTCTGATCCGCAAACTTCGCAAGGAAGGGATTTTCTACCACGCCCTCAAGCCAGTCAAACCGGAGGACAGAGAAGAAATCCGGCAGGCCGTGCAATGTGCGTTCAAGAGCCAGCGAGCTAGCTGAATAAAATGATGCGTAAGATTAAGCAGGAGGAAATCACATTCAAAAGGAGGCTGTCATGAAAGGGACTATGCTACTTCTCAACACGTTGCTGCTTTGGCTTCTGACCATTACCCCTGCATTTGCAGCATCAACAACCAAGGTTTACAACAGCGGCATCCTCGTTCTGGTTTTCCTCGGCTTCTGCGCACTGGTGGTAGTTGCTCAGCTGATACCCGCTCTCATCACGCTTTGGGGAATGATCAAAAGTGTCGTGACCGCTGAAGGCAAAAGTGAAGCAGCCAAGGCTGAAACAGGAAAATAAAGCTCTCGTTCAGAGACCATAAATAAAAAAAGAGAGGAGAACTATCATGTCAGAACTTTTTCAGTCAATCGGCGAAATCAAATCGGTGTACACACTTGTAGATTTCTACCAGTACATCAAAGGGGTCGAGTACCTGATCTGCGTCGCTTTTTTCTGCGGATTCCCGATTTTTTACCGCTACATCCACAAATCGGACAACAATGATTCCAGCCATTGACATGCTTTAACCCGATGATTCGGCACCGGCTTTCAATTGAATGGTAATGCCAACGATAAAGGAGAACTAACTATGTATGCTGTCAGGAACTGGCTCATCGGTGGAATTGCAGCACTGATGCTGTACCTGGTCCCACTCGACTCTCGGGGTGCCAGCGTGCCCGATACGATAAACCTAGACTCCCTTGTTCAATATTATGAGAGAGTCCCCTTCGATCATGCGAAACATATCAGCCTCACTAAGGACTGCGCCGATTGTCACCATCATACGACGGGAACCCTTTTCGAGGACCGCAACTGCGTCAGATGCCACCGCAACAGTGGTGAAACCAAGAATGTTGCATGTAAATCCTGTCATGTCCGGGAACCGTTTGCCGCTGCCAGCCTCAGGGACCGTGATCCTCAGATGTACCACACCGACAAGCCCGGCTTGAAGGGTGCGTACCACATAAACTGCATCGGATGCCATGACAAGAAGGGTGGTCCGACAGGGTGTGAAGACTGCCATCCTCGAACCAAATCCGGTGACGAACTTTACAAAGCGGGGGCATTCGCTCCAAAGGCAACCGCTGGAAGAAAACACGGCGGCCACTGATGATTCGCATTTGAAATGCTTGAAGATTTGAAATCGAACCGAAGGAGACTACAACCATGAAACGAAGAGATTTCCTGAAAGGCTGTCTGGCATGCGGAGCTGCTGCGTCCACGGTGGGCATGTCTAAGAAAGCCTGGAGTGGCGGTTCCTTTGAGGGGTATCCCGAGGCGATGGGAGTTCTGGTGGACTTGACGCGCTGCATCGGCTGCCGCAGCTGCGAAGCCGCCTGCAACAAGGAGCAGAAGCTTCCGGAACCGGAAACCTCCTTCACCGATCAATCCGTATTCAAGGAAAAACGCCGACCGGATGAATATGCATACACCGTCGTAAACAAATACGACCAACAGAACAATGGAGCACCCGTCTACCGGAAGATCCAGTGCAACCACTGCAACGAACCCGCATGCCTCACTTCATGCTTTGTCAACGCCTATACAAAGACGAAAGAGGGCGCGGTCATCTACAACCCCAAGATCTGCGTAGGCTGCCGCAACTGCATGATAGCATGCCCGTTCAACGCCCCGGGCTACAGCTACTCTAGTGCCTTCAATCCGGTGGTGAAGAAGTGCATATTCTGCTACGACACACGGGTCAAATACGGAAAACCCCCAGCATGTGTAGAGATCTGTCCCCAGGAGGTTCTTACATTCGGGTACCGCAAAGACCTCATCAAGAGGGCTCATGAGCGGATACGGGAAACTCCCGACAAGTACGTAGACCACGTGTACGGCGAAAAAGAGGTTGGCGGAACCGGCTGGCTCTACCTGTCAGGTGTCCCCTTCGATCAGGTCGGATTTGACACCACGATGGCCAACGAACCGATTATTTCCAACGTCAAGGAGTTCCTCGGCACCGTCCCGATGGTGCTCTCGATCTGGCCCGCCCTTTTCACAGGCTTTCACCTGCTCTCGACTAAGAACAAAGGGCATGAGCACGATGATCATTCCAAATCAGCGCAGGAGGACTCCCACAAATGAAAACCTACAGAGCACACGGCATAGAAATGGTAGATTCGCTCTACAAGGCTTCAGGCCAGAAGTGGAGTCTCATGGAAAAACTGTTTCTCGGTCTATCGCCGGGGCAGTACCTGACCCAGGCCTTGCGCAATCCCTTCAACTGGATACTCGGCGTGATCTTCGCTATCGGGATCCCGATAATTATCGGCCGCTTTATTTTCGGGCTGTCATGGGTAACACACAGCTCCAACGACTACCCCTGGGGACTCTTCCTGGGATTCGGCCTGTTCGCCATGGTGCCGCTCTCCTCCTCCGGATTCCAACTGGGGACTACAGTTGAAGTATTCGGGCGGCACGATTTCGAGCCGATCGAGCGATTGGCACTGCTCAACGGCCTACTCGGATACTTCTTCGCAGTCGTGTACCTGCTGGTGGATCTGGGGCAGCCGTGGCGGCTACCGTACCCGATGGTAGTGTCCTTCGGGCCTGCAGCCGTTCTTTTTCTGGTCGCGTGGCACGTCTCGACGTACCTTTCTGTCCAGATCGCGGAGGTTTCCGTTTCCTTCTTCGAGTGGATTGGGTTCCCGATAGGAAAGCGGGCGGTGAAAAAGATCGTCCTCGGTCTTACCGTCGCCGGCATAATCCTCTCCACCCTGCACCAGGGGGCATTGGGTGCGCTGTTCACTTACGCTCCTGGCAAGGTACATCCACTCTGGTACTCCGCATCCTTCCAGTGGCTACACTTCTTCGTATCATCGCTGCCAGGTGGTCTGTGCATGGTTATCGCAGTCAGCACCATCGCAAACAAGTTCATGGGCTGGCGCTGCGACGAAACTTTCAAGAACACTCTCGGAAAACTTCAGATAGCTCTGGCAAAGGGCGCAAGCATGGGCCTCGCTACCTACCTGACGATAAAGCTCATAGGAATCGCACATGACAACAAGTGGGAATATCTCACCACCGGGTGGGGTAAATGGTTCATGTTTGAAATGGGGATCGGCGTAGTTCTTCCGCTCTTCCTCTTCGCCCACGCCATCAGAAACAAGCAGGTGGGACTCGTCCGATTCACTGCATTCCTGACAGTCTTCGGCGTAGTTCTAAATCGGGTAAACACCGCTCTCATCACCTTCAACTGGAAGCTCCCATACAGAGAGATCCCGCATTGGCGTGAAGTTGTCATTTGCATAACGATTTTTGCCATCTACATAACAGTGTACCGGTTCATCCTTTACCGCCTGCCGATCCTTTACGCATGGAAGACCGCTGACGAACTTGCAACGGTCCCGGTAACCGAGAACAAGCAGACGGGATACCGGGTGTCGGATAGACCTGCCTCCGTCGCCACGTATAGCACTATGCAGAATGAGAATCTTTCCTCGAACAGCTACAAGTCCATGGACGAAATTACTTAATCGGATTTAATTGAAAATGGAAATTTATTGCTCTATAATTGCCGGGCTGTAAAAGGTCCGGCAATTCTATTTTTATGCAAGGAGAGAAACATGAAATTCAGATGGCTGCTTCTTCCCGCAATACTTGTCTGCTGTGCTTCCAATGCTGCAGCGCTGGAACTGAAGGATGTCACCTACGATACCAAGGGTGGAGGGAAGGTCGTCTTCAGTCATAAGGTGCATCTGAAGAAAAAATCTCCCAAATCGCCGAATGTCAGTTGTAAATCATGCCATAACGACAACATGAAGATGAAAACCCGATACTCCATGGCTGATATGGAAAAAGGGAAATCGTGCGGCATGTGCCATGGCAAGACCGCCTTCCCCCTAAGCAACTGCACCGCATGCCACAAGGTGAAGGACGTAACCTTCAAGATTCGCGAGACAGGGCCTGTGGTTTTCAGTCACAACAGGCACCTCAAGGAAATGCAGTGCGACGCCTGCCACACGAAGCTCTACGAAACCGGACCCAACAAACGGGTCACGATGGCCGAGATGGAAAAAGGAAAATCGTGCGGAGCCTGCCATAACGGGAAAACTGCTTTCAGCGTCGCCAAGTGCGGGGCCTGTCACCCTACGAGAGACGTCACCTTCAAGGTAAAAGAGATCAGCAACGTAAAGTTCAGCCACGACACCCATATCAGCATGTACAAATGCGGAGACTGCCACAATGGCGTCTTCAAGCCTGCAACCGGCAACAAACCTGTCTCCATGACGGAAATGGAGAAAGGGAAGTCCTGCGGCAAATGCCATGACGGCAAAACCGCATTTACCGTCGCTGCCAATTGTGATACCTGCCACCACAAATAGCCCCACTGGCAGGGGCACCGAGTTTCGGTGCCCCTGCCCATCGCAGGAATTGTCGCTCCCCTGAAAGGAATGGTATGTTCAAGTCATTGACCGCTCGTGCCATCGTGCCGGTTGTAGTTGCCGTAACCGGTTTCGTGATCGTGAGCAGCATACTTCTCTACTCCCACATGAAGAACGATCTGATCAACGACGCCGTCAGCTACGAAACCGATCTGGCAGACACGATCATCAGATCCACACGTTACGCCATGCTCAAGTCCGACAGGGAAACGTTGCGCAACATCATAGATAGCGTGGGAGCGCAGGAGCGAATGGAGCATGTCAGGATTTTCAACAAAAAGGGCCTCGTCATGTTCTCCGAGGACCACAATGAGATCAACAGGCTCGTGGACAAGAATGCAGCCGGATGCGTCGGCTGTCACGCAGGCCCCGTCCCAGCCGCCAGCCTGGGGGTCATGCAGCAGGCGCGGCGGTACGTGAACGAAAAAGGGGTCGAGGTTATAGCCATTACCGCTCCCGTATACAATGAACCGGTCTGCTTCACCGCTGATTGCCATTTTCATAGCGCGAATCAGAAGGTCCTCGGGACACTCGATCTGGGGGTTTCATCCGCTCCGCTCCAGAAAGCACTCTCTCTCATGCGCAGCAGGCTCATGATCTTCAGCTTCCTCGTCCTGATACTTACGATCGGCGGAGTCTGCGCTCTGCTTCGCCGCAACGTGTTCGTACCGCTTCGGGAGATAATCGAATTCACCGCGGCCGTAAGGAATGGTAATATAAATGCCGCGCCCCCCCCTCATACCGGAGAACTTAAAGCGCTCGCTGACAACGTCGCCGTTGTTGCACAGCGACTGCAAAAGGCCGAACAGGAGCTGGAACTTGCCCGGAACAGCGTGAGGCAGAAATCCGGGTGAAGCCACATCATCTACATTTCCCCGCCGGAGAAATCACCGACTGATGCAGAACCAAACCGCACACCCCTCGGGGGATAAAGGAAGCGACGGCCTGTCTGCACTTCAACAAAGGCAGGTCGAAGCGCTTGAAAATATCCGCCGCCTTAAGTCAAAAGCGAGCCGGGGCCTGTTTTCGCTTGCGCTCTTCATCACCCTGAGCATAGGAGCGGTCCGTGATTTCGATTTTCTACCCTCTTTCTCGCCTCAGTTCCGAGCGCTGCTTGGCCGCCCCCCTTCCTCAAACATGATAAGTGCCGCGTTGATGCTCTACAGTTTTTCCGCAATTATTCTCATTCTCTCCCGAATGGCGAGCGGCTCTGCCAGCAGCAGCGGGATTGCCCACGTTGGCTATCTTGCCGGGTTCTTTTTCTTCTACCATTTTGCAGGCGCCATGGAAGCCAATTTCTGGGCAGTTTTCGCAGCCGGCCTTACCATTCTCAGCCTCGAAAGTTACCACAGCTGGACCCGCTGCACCGAGGATATAAAAAAGGAGCAGGAAGCTCTCCAGGAACTTCACCGAACGCTGAAAAAAAAGCATGAAGCAGAGGAATGAGCACCGTAGGATCCGCCCCCTCACGCGGCCTCGGTCCTGAGGAAAAGAGCTTGACAGCCAGCTGTCATTGTTGCTAGTTTAGCACCGCAAAATCCCATATTCTCAACTAAATAGAATCGCTGGGGGAGTTTCGACTGAGAGTCCCATGGTTTCTGCAGGTTGATCACGCAACCGTCTGCAGAAACGCTGGACAACCCTTTGTACCTGATCCGGGTAATGCCGGCGTAGGGAAGCGGCTTGCTGAGACCGATAATGGCCGCATCCGCGGCTATTTCTTTTTCGGCGACAAGGAACAGTAATGCAGATTACAGTTAATGGCGAATTGCAGGAGACGAAAGGGGCAACGGTACTGGAACTGCTGCAGGAGCTGGACATAGATCCGCGCCGGATCGCAATTGAGTTGAACCTGGAAATCCTACCCAAGATGGAATATGAAAAGACGCGTCTTAAATCCGGGGATCGCATTGAAATCGTACATTTCGTAGGGGGCGGAGCATCTTGCATAAACACTGCAGACACAACAAGAGGAGCTACTGATGCCTAATGAAGATAAACTTGTAATCGGGGGCCGAGAGTTCACGTCACGGCTCATGGTGGGTACCGGGAAATACGCGGACTTCAAGCAGATGGTGGATGCAATTGAGGCATCAGGAGCTGAGGTCATTACGGTTGCTGTGCGCCGAGTCAACATTTCCGACCGCAGCAAGGAGTCCCTTCTGGACCATCTCGATGTATCCAAGTACACACTGCTTCCTAACACCGCCGGCTGTTATACCGCAGAAGATGCGATCCGCACTTGCCGGCTCGCCAGGGAAGCCGGACTTTCCGAATTCGTGAAACTCGAAGTTCTCGGGGATGAACAAACGCTCTTTCCGGACAATGAGGAACTGCTAAAGGCTGCAAAGATCCTCGTGAAGGAAGGTTTCACTGTTCTCCCCTATACCAGCGACGACCCGATAATATGCAAGAAGCTGGAGGATATAGGATGTGCCGCAGTAATGCCCCTTGGCGCTCCAATCGGGAGCGGTCTCGGTATCAGGAATCCGTACAACATCCGCATCATTCTTGATACCGTGAAAGTCCCCGTGATAGTGGACGCGGGAGTCGGCACCGCCTCCGATGCCGCTATCGCCATGGAATTGGGATGCCACGGGGTCCTGATGAATACGGGAATAGCAGGCGCCAAAGACCCCGTCTCCATGGCCACCGCCATGAATCTCGCTGTCCGGGCCGGAAGGCTTGCGTACCTCGCGGGGCGTATTCCGAAAAAACTGTATGCGACGGCCTCGAGTCCCATTGAAGGCCTTGTCTGATGCCCCGCCCACGGTTACCGGTCGATTTCAGACTGTATCTAATTACCGACCGGCACCAGGCAAGGGGCAATCTGCTAGACCGCGTGGAGCAGGCACTGAGCGGTGGCATTAAGGCCGTCCAGCTGCGAGAGAAGGACCTCGTAAGCCGTGAGCTCTTTGAACTGGCAACCGAAATGCGAAAGCTGACTGCTCAATACGGAGCGCTTCTCTTTATAAACGATCGCATCGACATCGCGCTTGCCGTTGATGCCGACGGCATACATCTCGGAGGCGATAGCATCCCGCTGTACAAGGCACGCCACCTGGTTGGAAAAAACAAGATGATCGGTGTCTCCTGCCACAATCAGATAAGTGCAATGAACGCACAGGACAAGGGCGCAGATTTCATCACCTACGGCCCAGTCTTCTACACCCCGTCGAAAGCGCAGTATGGAGAGCCTCTTGGCCTCTCCAAGCTTAAGCAGGTAACGGAATCGCTAACTATACCCGTTTTTGGCCTGGGCGGGGTGACTCTCGACAATGCACATCAGGTAATGGCCGCAGGAACCCACGGCATATCACTCATTTCTGCGGTTCTGGCCGCCGACAGGCCGCAGCAAGCCGCTGAAAGCCTCATCGCCCGTCTCAACGGCGCCGTTTAAAAGATCACGCTTACATGGATCTATCGCTCATACACCGCGACCTGCGGTTCAATTCGTACGGCAGCTGGCTGCGCAGGAAATTCCGGTGCAGAATCAGCAAAGTCAATGTCGATGCCGGCTTCACCTGCCCCAACCGGGATGGCAGTCGCGGCACCGGAGGTTGCATCTACTGCGACAACGCATCGTTCTCTCCCGGGAGAACTACACCGGAGATTCCCCTAGAAGTGCAGATGGCCGAAGGGATGGCTTACCATCGGCAAAGGCTCGGCAGCGAAAAATTCATAATCTATTTTCAGAAGCACACCAATACCTATGCTCCCGTCGCACTGCTTCGCGAGCTCTATGGCCGCGCCCTTGCACATACCGAAGTGGTCGGCATTTCGATTGGAACCCGCCCCGACTCGCTTTCAGACGAAGCCATCGACCTTCTTCAGGAATTCGCCAAGACCCATTATGTTTGTGTCGAACTTGGGCTCCAGTCAATGGATGACCATGTACTGCAAAGCATCAACCGCGGACACAACCTTGCAGAATACCTTGAAGCAGTGGATCGCATATCCGGCAGAGGCATAGACATCTGCACCCATCTCATCCATGGATTTCCCGGAGAAAAACGGGATAGCATCCTCCAGGTCGCCGGACTGATCCGTTCGCTGCCCATCGACTCCGTCAAGCTTCACCAGTTGCACGCAGTTAGGGGAACGCGCCTGGCAGATCTTTATTTCCAAGGAAAATTCATTCCACTCGCCCATTCGGAATACGTGGCAGCCGCATGCGATTTCCTCGAGCGAATCCCTTCGCGCATAGCGATACAGCGGCTTTACGGGTCAGCACCACTCTCAATACGGGTTGCGCCAACCTGGGATTTGAAGAATAACCAGATGTGGTACTCGGTGGTTAATGAACTCAAACGCCGTGGCACGTGGCAGGGATGCCAGGTATAATCCGGGGACTTAATCGACGAGTTCCTTTTCGACCTCGCTCATCCTGTCGAGAACCTTCTCCGGAGCCACATCCTGAGCGAGCTCTTCAAGCTCCGGATTTAACGACTCTTCTATTCCCATGCGCTCGGCAATTGCCGTCACAAGAGTAATAAGACGCGTCACCTCGTGCTCGGCAAGAAGGTTTATGTGAAGCTCAAGCTCCGCTCGCCGATCCGCGAGTGCCTGCATCCGGTTCTGACTGATGAGAACGAAGGTGGACAGAAAAATGGCCTCCACCGATGCCGCCATGGCAAGAATGACTAGTGATGGATCGAATCTGGGGATTACCCGTATAAACCCTGCATTAATCAGTATCCATAAGCCAAAAATTACGATGTGGATGTAGACGAAAAGCATACTGCCGGTAAAGCGGGTAATTGCGTCGGCAAGCCGCTCCTGCAGCCCCTTCGCCTTCTCCTCCGACTGACGTCTCGTGAGGAGTGCTGCGATGTTACGATCTACGACGGCGGCCATTCCGCCCGTTTCCGAGGAACGATCGCTCCGATCATCAAGATTGGCAGCCATAGCAACACCCCCGTATGATGCAAGTATAGCGAATGCGGCGAGAAGCGCATGAAGCTCCAGAACCACGCTTCGGCTGGACATTTCACAGGAGGAAATCTTGAGGACTGCTCAAATCATGGATAGCGACGGATACGCCATCGGCAAGATCATATGCATCGGCCGCAACTATGCCGAGCACATCAGGGAACTAGGAAATGAGACTCCCGAGGCACCGGTAATTTTCATAAAACCTGCCAGCTCCGTCATCGGCGAAGGGGAAACCATAGTGATCCCGGAATACTCGCGTGACTGTCATCATGAAGCAGAGCTGGCACTTCTCATCGGGACAGGGGGAAAGAACATACCCATTGAAAAGGCGCTTGAGCATGTAGCGGGATATGGTGTGGCGATAGACCTGACTTTGCGGGACGTCCAGGCTGACCTGAAGAAGAAGGGGCTTCCATGGGAAATTGCAAAAGGATTCGATACCGCTTGTCCCCTCTCCCGATTCACACCGGCGGAACGGGTGCCGGACCCTCAAAACCTGCGGATCGTACTTTCAGTTAATGGTGAAATTCGTCAAGACGGAAATACATCCATGATGATACACAGCATCCCGGCCATCATTAGCCACATGTCGGGAATTTTCACCCTGGAGCCGGGAGATGTGATACTCACCGGAACCCCCTCAGGGGTCAGTCAAATAGTTTCCGGAGACAGCCTCACAGCCGACATTCCTGGAGTCGCTACTCTCACGGTAACGGTAGGGTAACAGAGCCTCTTTATTTCGAGCTATGCGCGATCAGGACACATAAACTGCGGCTGATCGTGCATACGGCCTCATCCGACCTCCGCCAGAAGGGTGAGATAGGAGTGCACGCCCGTCAAAGTCATTTCTACGGCTATGGCTGTCAGGATCATCCCCATCAGCCGCTCTATGGCGACTACCCCCCTTTCTCCCAGAATATTCTCCAATTCCACACACATCATCAGGATTATCCCGGTTATGAGCCAGGCTACAACTAGCGCCAACAGCCACTCCGGCCACCTCTGCGGCTCCCTGCTCACGACGAGCATCACCGTAGCCAGCGCGGAAGGGCCTGAAACATACGGAATGGCGAGGGGAACAATTAGCGGCTCGTCCTGCACGAGGGTCTCAAATCCGCAGTCCTGATGCCCCGGAAATATCATCTTTATCGCGATCAGGAGCAGGATGATCCCTCCCGCAATGGTGAGAGAGGGTCCCGAAATACTGAGGAGCTTAAGAATTTTCGGCCCGAGAAACATGAAAAGTATGAGGAAGGTAAGAGCGATCAGCATTTCACGAGCGATTACCTTCTTCTTACGTTCCAGGGGAACCTTCCGTAGCGCGGCAATGAAAAAGGGAATGCCACCCAAAGGATCCATGACAAGAATGAAAAGAATCACTGCCGCTGTAAATGTCATGCCTGCTCCGTCCTTACCGCGTAAAAAATTTCGCCTTCAGTAAATTTTTTCACCCGGAAGGCTGAAGTCAAGAGACCGCTCCATGTGCTAGCGGCACCTGCTGGAGCGTCAATAATACTCTTCGATATAGGAAGGAACCTCATCGAGATAACCTGGAAAGAGCTTCGCCCGCTCGATGGCTGAATCAACATCTGCTATCAGCCGTTCGCGGTCTTTCGGATAGCTGCCTGCAAGGTTGAGGAAATTGGAGACATGGTTGGAACGGAGGATCGTGCGTGATGGATTCAGGACACTGACCAACTCACGCGCCTCGCGCAGGAGCTCCCCCCGGGAACATTGCCGGAGGGTGCGAATGAAATCATTATTATGTCGGTAGAACAGTGTAAGGAGCGAGAAATACTCGGGGTTTACCCGATTAACCCATTCCGCTGTCGCACGGGCATGGCGCAGGCTTCCCTCTCGTCCGGCCAAGCCGAGTATAGCCGTAACCGAAATCTTGATTCCTGCTCCCCTGGCCTTGAGCGCCTGTTCAGCAATCCCCTCGCTGGTGGCTCCCTTGTCGATCGATGCCAATGTATCATCATCCCCCGACTCCAGGCCTAGATAAAGAATCCGCAGCTTCTTTTCCCGGAGATTCTGTAGCTCCGCAGCCGATTTTTCCTCCAGGGCCGCGGGAGAAGCGTAGGCGCCCACGCGCGTCAGCCGGGGGAAGGTGTCACCCAGGCAGTCCAGAATGGCGACTAGTCCTGCAAAAGGATAAACTAGGGCATCACCGTCCGCAAGAAAGACCCGCTCCACGGATGTCCGATACCCGGCCGGGACTGCCGCTATCTCAGAAAGCACCTCCTCGAGCGGCTTCAACCGAAAGAGTTTTCCCTTGTACATGCCGCAGAAGGTACAGCGGTTGCGGGAACATCCCAGTGTGATCTGAAAGATCAGACTCCGCGCTTCGCTAGGCGGACGGAAGAGCGGTTCTACGTATCGTGGCATGCTACGCGGCTATCGGTCCTGTTTCAGGACGGACAGGCGCTCCTGCGCCTTCTTGGCCAGTTCCGTGTCCGGATATTTGGCAACCAGTTCCTCATAGAGCTGTATCGCGTGTGGCTTGTTGTTCTGCTTCTCCTCGAACTGAGCGGTTTCGTAGAGGTCCTTTCCCTTTTCACCACTGCAGGCCGAAATCAGGAGCGGAAGCACCACCAGCAGGATCGACACATATTTATTCATAACTCCTCCAGGAATAAAAAAACCCCAGGCATGCCGGGGCTTCTGGTCTTGGACATCTGAAGTTCAGCGCTTGACTACGTTAGCAGCCTGCGGACCTTTTGCTCCCTGCACCACATCGAAGGTCACCGCCTGTCCCTCGGCAAGGGTCTTAAACCCATCCCCCTGGATAGAAGAGAAGTGAACGAACACGTCTTCGCCGTTCTCCTGCTCGATGAACCCGAACCCCTTGCTGTCATTGAACCATTTGACCACGCCATCTGCCATCTGCTGCTTCCTCCTGTATAGCTGCTGTTCGATGTGGGAGCTTGCAAGCCCGCCGGTTACGTCCCCTATTAACATCATTGGCTGCTTTATGTCAACTGTATATTTAAAAAAACTTAAGGGGAAGCCTTGCCGGCTTCCCCCAATTTCTCTTCTGCTACTGCGTTACTTGGCGATAAGCACGGCATGGGCAGCCGCCAGACGGGCAATGGGAACCCTGAAGGGAGAGCATGAAACATAGTCCAGCCCTATATCGTGACAGAAGATGACCGAAGAAGGGTCTCCGCCATGCTCTCCGCAGATGCCCAGTTTTATGCCGTTGCGCGTGGTTCGTCCCTTCTCGCACGCGATCTTCACAAGCTGGCCCACCCCGGCCTGATCGAGTGAGACGAAGGGATCTTCCGGTAGAAGGTTGCTCTCCACGTAGAATGGGAGGAATTTCCCCGCATCGTCCCTGGACAGGCCGAAGGTCGTCTGGGTCAGGTCGTTTGTGCCGAAGGAGAAGAAATCAGCTTCCCGGGCGATCTCGTCTGCCGTGAGGGCTGCCCTGGGAAGTTCGATCATTGTACCGATAAGGTAGTCGATTTTCACCCCGTAGCCAGCCATTACCTCCTCGCACACACGGATTGCATTCTCCCGCAACCGCTTCAGCTCCTCCACCACTGCAACCAGTGGAATCATTATCTCCGGGACGATGGAGTAGCCCTCATTTTTCGTTAGTTCGCAGGCCGCCTCCATAATCGCTCTGACCTGCATATCGTAGATTTCCGGATAGGTGAGACCGAGCCGGCAGCCGCGGTGACCAAGCATCGGGTTGAACTCGTGGAGAAACTCGATCTTGTTTCGCAGGGCTTGGGGAGAAACCTTCATGCTTTTGGCCAAGGCTTCGATATCCTTCTCCTCCTGGGGAAGGAATTCGTGCAGCGGTGGGTCGAGGAGACGGATAGTAACCGGCAGCCCCTTCATCTCCCTGAAAATGCCGATGAAATCCCCTTTCTGCATTGGGATTATTTTCGCGAGAGCTCTTTCCCGCCCTTCAAGGTCCTCCGCGAGGATCATCTCCCGGACTGCGGCAATACGGTCCGCCTCGAAGAACATATGTTCTGTACGGCACAGGCCGATCCCTTCGGCGCCGAACTCCCGTGCAACTTTTGAGTCATGGGGTGTATCGGCATTGGTGCGTACTTTAAGCCTCCGGTACCTGTCCACCCACTCCATGAGAATGCCGAAGTCCCCCGTGAGCTGGGGGGGCACTGTGGGCACTGCGCCGAGCATTACCTCTCCGGTCGAACCGTCGAGTGTAATTATGTCCCCCTTCTTCACCGTCACATTCCCACTCAGGAACTGCTCGGTGCCGTAATCAACGTTTATGCCGCCGCACCCTGCAACGCAGCATTTCCCCATCCCTCGGGCAACGACTGCCGCATGGGACGTCATTCCTCCTCGGGAGGTAAGAATACCTTGCGCTGCATGCATTCCGTGAATATCTTCAGGAGAAGTCTCCACACGCACCAGAATGACTTTTTTCCCTATCTTGGCCTCGGCTTCGGCCTCGTCTGCGGTAAAGACAACTTCACCTGAAACCGCACCGGGAGAAGCGGGAAGCCCCTTGCATAGAACGGTCTTCTTCGCCTTCGGGTCAAGAGATGGATGAAGCAGCTGGTCCAGTTGTGAGGGGGATACCCTGAGCACGCCGGTCTTCTCGTCTATCAGTCCCTCCTTTACCATATCTACTGCGATTTTGATGGCCGCCTTGGCGGTTCGTTTGCCATTCCTCGTCTGGAGCATGTAGAGCTTACCTTTTTCTATGGTGAACTCTATATCCTGCATATCCTTATAGTGCTTCTCCAGAATGCCCCGTATACCAACAAGTTGCTGATAACACTCAGGCATCACCTCTTCCATGGAAGGCAGTTCGCTCTCGCCGTTCACCTTGTTGATGGGCTGAGGAGTCCGGATTCCGGCGACGACATCCTCCCCCTGGGCGTTCACCAGATATTCGCCGTAGAAGTAGTTTTCCCCGGTGGAGGGGTCTCGGGTGAAGGCGACGCCGGTGGCGCAGTCATCGCCCATGTTGCCGAAGACCATGGATTGAACGTTAACCGCGGTACCCCATTCAGCCGGTATGTTGTTGAGGCGGCGGTAGGTAATGGCACGGGGATTCATCCACGACCCGAAGACAGCTCCGATGGCACCCCAGAGCTGTGCCTGCGGGTCCTCGGGAAATTCCTCACCGACCGTCTCCTTTACCTTCGACTTGAATTTTGCTACCAGATCCTTCCAGTCCGCGGCCGTGAGGTCGGTATCCAGTTTAACACCCCGCTCCTCCTTCTTCCGCTCAAGAATGTGCTCAAGGAGATCCTTGTTCATCCCCATTACGACGTCTGAGTACATCTGCACGAAGCGGCGGTAGGCATCATACGCGAAACGTTCGTCCCTGCTCTGGGCGATTATGCCCTGCACCGTCGTGTCGTTGAGCCCAAGATTAAGAATCGTATCCATCATCCCGGGCATGGATGCACGGGCCCCCGAGCGGACGGAAACGAGAAGCGGGTTCTGGGGGTCACCGAACTTCTTACCCATCAGCTCTTCCACCCTGCGCAGGTTGGCCTGCACTTCATCTTTGAGCCCCGCCGGATAGTTCCTGCTGTTCTTGTAGAACTCCGTGCACACCTCCGTCGTGATGGTAAAACCGGGGGGAACGGGTAGGTTTATGCTCGTCATCTCAGCCAGATTGGCCCCCTTGCCGCCGAGGAGATTTTTCATCTCCGCGCGTCCTTCGGCCTGACCTGCGCCGAAGAAATAGACATACTTCGCTGCCATTGCACTCCTCCTTGTTGATCCCGGTCGCGGACGTCGCAACCGTATTTTATTGATGTTCAAAAAAGCTTCAGCTGAATTAAAAATAATTTAGCCGCAATCAATGCAAATTAAGCGGGAATAAAAGAATAAAAAAGCCGCTTGCCTTTCGGCTAAGCGGCTAGTTTCGCAAAGTCTGCGATGTCTCTGAAGAGGCCCTTTATCTCCTGGAGGAGGGCCAACCGGTTCGTTCGAACCTGTTCGTCCTCGGCCATGACCATGACCTGTTCGAAGAACTGATCGACCGCCCCTTTCAGGGTCGCTATTTCGGTGAGAGCGGCCAGGTAATCCCGCTGCCCCACCGCTTGCGCCACCGCAGCTTCTGCGGCCTTGAAGGATGCAAGCAGGTTCCGCTCGGCCTCGTCCTGAAAAAGGTCTTCGTTCACAGGTACAGAGACAGGTTCTTTCACGATGTTGCAGACCCGTTTGAAGGCAACGGCCAGCGGCTCGAAATCTTCCCTGCTTCTGAAGCCGGAAAGAGCCTCAATCCGGGCGGCACAGTCAACAAGGTCGTCGCAACCCGCAGCGACGGCGGCATCGACGGCATCAGCAGAGTTCTGGCCACTGAGGAGATTCACGAAGCGGTCCTCGAAGAACTGTCGAACATCCCTGAACACGTCCTCCCTTCCCCTTGTGAGCTTCTTCTCCAGTTTCTCCAGAGCGGAATTTATCAACCCGGCCAGCGACAAAGGATACTTCCGGTCGAGAATGATATTGATGATCCCGAGGGCAGACCGGCGCAGCGCGTACGGGTCGGCGGAACCGGTGGGAATGAGGCCGACACCGAAGCAGCCACAGATGGTGTCTAGTTTGTCCGCAATCGAAACGAGTGCACCGAGATCACTTGCCGGGAGCTCTCCCCCTGCCTGAGTCGGTAGATAGTGTTCGGCGATGGCCGCGGCAACCTGACGGTCTTCACCTTGGAGAAGCGCATACTCCCTGCCCATGATCCCCTGGACCTCCGGAAATTCTCCAACCATTCCGGAAACGAGATCGGCCTTGCAGAGAAAAGCGGCTCGGGACACCTTGTCCTTAAGCTCCGGCCTAAGTTGCCCCGCAAGCCCTTCCGCGAGAGCCCGAAACCGCTCCATCTTTTCAAACGACGTTCCCAGCTTCGCTTGATAGACGACATTTTTAAGAGATTCTACACGATCCTCGAGCCTTACCTTCTGGTCTTCTTCAAAAAAGAAGCGTGCATCCGAAAGCCGTGCGCGGAGAACCCGCTCGTTGCCTCTTACAACAACGGAAGGATCTTCGGTAAGGGTATTGTTGATGGTGATGAACCCCGGGAGGAGTTTACCGCTATCATCGACAAGGGAGAAGTACCGCTGATGGCTCCGCATGGAGGTTATGAGAACCTCCTTAGGCACTTTCAGAAATTCCGCGGAAAAGGTCCCATGGACGGCACTGGGATATTCGCATAGGTAGCTCACCTCTTCGAGGAGCCCTTCATCGGGAAGAAGGTGTCCCCCGGCGCTCTTTGCGAGCCTGTGGATCTCCCTGCGAATGATCTCCTTGCGGCGCTCAGGCTCTGGAATGACGAAATGACGCTCGCACTCCTCCAGGTAATGAGCAAAGTCACGAACCGGAAATGGCTGATTGGCCATGAACCGGTGCCCTCGGGAAACGTTCCCGCTCTGGACACTGCCGAACGAGAAAGGCACGACGATCCCGTCAAAAAGAGCGACGATCCAATGAATCGGACGGGCGAAACGGACTTCCTGATCGCCCCACCGCATGGATTTCTTGAAAGGAATCGAGGAGACGAGACGCGGCAGGATATCGCCGAGGAGCTCTGCGACAGGACGCCCGCTCTCTTTCCTCACAGCGGCTATATACTCCCCTTTGTCCGTAGAAACCACCTGAAGGTCGGCAACTGCAACTCCTTGTCCCCTGGCGAAACCTTCGGCTGCCTTGGTAGGAGTTCCTGAAGAATCGAAAGCTATGTTCTTCGCCGGCCCCATGGCTGTTGTTTCTGTATCCGGCTGCACTGCCGGTAGCCCTGTGACGCACATGGCGAGACGCCGGGGAGTGGCAAGATTGTTGATGCCGGTGAATGATATATGAGCGTTTTCGAGTTCTCTCCGGACAAGCGACTCCATGTCTGCCATCGCTTTAGGAAGAAAGCCCGCCGGAATTTCTTCAGTCCCTACCTCTAGAAAAAGTTCTTTCGTCATCTTACCTGCCCCCTCCTTTCAGCATCGGGTAGCCTAGCCGTTCCCGCTGGCGTACGTAGGCTTCGGCGCAGAGACGCGCCACATTACGTACCCTGCCGATGTATGATGCCCGTTCCGTGACGGAGATTGCGCCCCGGGCATCAAGGAGATTGAAGGTGTGGGAGCACTTCATGACGAAATCATAGGCGGGGAAAACGAGATCCTTTTCCACGAGGCGAATGCATTCCTTTTCGTAGTTGGTGAAGGATTCCAGAAGGAGCGGCACATTTGCCTCTTCGAAGTTGTACCGCGAGAATTCCACTTCGGTAATGTGATGAATATCCCCGTACTTGACCCCCTTCACCCATTCAAGGTCATATACATTGTCTACTCCCTGCAGATACATGGCGATTCGTTCGCAGCCGTAGGTGATTTCCCCCGACACCGGCTTCAGATCTATACCTCCCGCCTGCTGGAAGTATGTGAACTGGGTGATCTCCATCCCGTCGAGCCATACTTCCCACCCGAGCCCCCACGCCCCCAGCGTCGGTGACTCCCAATCATCCTCGACGAAACGGATATCGTGCTGGTTCGGGTCGATCCCGAAAGCTCTCAGAGAGTCCAGGTAGAGGTCCAGGATGTTGATCGGATTCGGCTTCATGATGACCTGGAACTGGTAGTAGTGCTGCAAGCGGTTGGGGTTCTCGCCGTAACGTCCGTCGGTCGGCCGCCGCGAAGGCTCTACGTACGCTACATTCCACGGCTCCGGCCCCAGAACACGCAGAAAGGTTGCCGGATTGAATGTCCCTGCGCCCTTCTCCATATCGTACGGCTGCTGTATCACGCACCCCTGTCTTGCCCAATAACCTTGCAAGGAGAGGATCAGGTCCTGGAACGTCACGGGGAACCTCCTCCATAATATTGATTCACAGCAAAAAAATTTTCAGGAAGCTGAAAATATTTCATTGTATCCGGATAGTTAGGCCGACAACATTACCGTGAATGGTTTAATGTGTCAAGGATTATAAGTGACCTCTCCAAAGGGCCCCTGCGTGCTATCGCCAGACCCTGCATTAGCGATAGCTCATTATACCAGAACATCCAGACTCCGCACCTACGGCCACCATTTTTGAACGGAGGTCGAAGACCCACGCAAGGCCGCTGCAGATTTGACGATGCTGCCGTCTAGGCTATAGTTGAAGATAAAATGCAACCATGGAGCAGGAATGCCGGAACTGCCTGAAGTCGAGACAATCCGTCACAGAGTAGAAGTGGCGATAGCAGGGAAAACAGTCAAAAGCGTGGAAATATACAGCCCCGGACTTCGCCGTCTGTCGCCGCGAGACCTTCAGGAACGGCTTCCCGGCCAAAGAGTGATTTCAGTAGACCGGCGGGGGAAATACCTGCTCATGCGATGCAGCAGTGGAACGGTCATTTTCCACCTCGGGATATCCGGCAGTCTGCTGCTTCGTTCCCCGGTAGCTCCCCCCCGCACCAACGACCATTTCGACATCCTGATGGAGGATGAGACCATCCTTCGTTTCCATGACACACGTCACTTCGGTCGGGTGGCCTGGACGCAGGATGACCCGATGCATCATCCGCTGCTAGCGCAACTGGGACCGGAGCCTCTGGGCGATGGGTTCGACGGACATTCCCTTCACCGGATGACCCGTGGCCGAAGCATTGCGATAAAACCGTTCCTCATGGACAGCCATAACGTTTCAGGAATCGGCAACATGTATGCGAGCGAAGCGCTGTTTCTGGCACGGATCGCCCCCACCCGGGCGTCGGGCAGACTTACGGAGGCAGAATGCCGCGTAATCGTAGCGTCGATTCGTGAAACACTGCAGCAGGCCCTGACCACAGAAGAGCAGGCGCTTTCTGCAGGGGCAGGCGATGAAGTAGATCCGGCAGTGGCTGTATCGTTCAACGTCTATGGGAGAAGCGGTCAGCCATGCCGGCGCTGCGGTACCTCCATTAAACGCATCCGACAAGGGGAGCGATCAACCTTCTACTGTGAGGTGTGTCAGAAATAGTGAAGGAGAGCTATATGCCCGCAGGTTCCCTCCGTCTTTTTTGTAGGGTCTACGGCTTCCAGAGATAGAGAAAGTCGGTTGACGTGAGGAGGTCCAGGCCTGCGTTTATATTGATCAGGTTGAACTGAGGAATCCCGCCACCTGAGTAGATAGTCTCTTTATAGCCGCCACGACGATAATAACTGATCACTTTGGCTTCCTTCACCCCGAGCGACGCCTTCATACTTTCGATCACTTCGTCGAGATAGCCTATTCGGTCTACAAGCTTTCCCTCCAGTGCCTGATCTGCGGTATAGACACGTCCGTCGGCCAGAACACGAATCTGCTGCCTGTCGAGCTGATTCCCCTTTCGGGCTTCTATGACATCCATAAACCTGCCGTACATCTTGTCGATGATGGTCTGCATTATCTGCAGTTCTTCAGCGGTCGTAGGGCGAAAGGGTGAGAAAAAATCCTTTTTGTCGGCAGACTTGATCGTCTCTTCTCCGACCCCCACCTTAGACAGCAGTCCCTCGACGTTGAACTTCATTACCATAACGCCGATGCTGCCGGTCACCGCTGTGGGATGAATAGTAATCTCATCTGCGGCAGTTGCCACATAATAACCGCCGGAAGCCCCGAGACCTATTATGCAGGCATGCACGGGCATCTTGGTCCTGGCTCTGAAATTGTTCAGTTCGTGGTATATGATGTCGCTCGCCGTGACAGTGCCTCCCGGAGAATTGATCCGGAGGATCACCCCTTTCACATCCTTGTCCTTCTCAGCTTTCTGCAACGATTCCTTAATATGCGAGACAAGGGAGGGTTTCGGCTCGAAAAGTTGCCCACCCGACTGATCCTTCTCAGAAATAACCCCTGTTATTTCGAGCACGAGGATCTTCGCCTTTCCGTCCCCCTCCACTGTCCGCTCCTGAAGGGGAGAGGCTGAGCGGAGCATCTCTACATTAACGAAGGCACAGCCACCCGTCAGCGTCGTCAGCAGTGCAGTCAGCAGAATAAGCACGCACATCTTCATCTGGCACCTCCTATCCAATCATCATGCTAAAGAATAACAATAAACAGCGCCCCTACAACGCCGCGCGCAACAACAAAAAAAGCAGCCGGCATAAGACCGGCTGCTTTTTTATCGGTGAAACAGAAGTGTACTGCTTATTCAGCCTTGGAAACAGTTACTTTAAGAGCAGCTGTGACTTCCGGGTGAACCTTTACCGGAACCGAGTACTCCCCAACCTGCTTGATCGGCTCAGCCAGGGTGATCTTTTTTCTGTCGATATCAATCCCCAGCGCCTGAAGCTTTTCCGCTAGTTCCATGTTGGTGACAGAACCAAAAAGCTTGCCTTCCTCTCCCGCTGCATGAGAAAGAACCAGATTGGCGCCTTCGACCTTAGCGGCAATCAGCCTTGCCTGCTCGAGGACTTTGTTCTTTTTGTATTCCATCTGACGTTTCGCATGCTCCAGAGCCTTCGTGTTCTTCAGGTTCGCCTCCGCGGCAAACCCCTTCGGAAGAAGGTAGTTCCGTGCATAGCCCGGTGCAACCTTCACGATATCGCCGATACGGCCCAGGGTGTCGATGTTTTCTTTGAGTATAACCTTCATGTCGTTCCTCCTAGCCTGAGTTACAGGTTTATGTGGTTTTTGGGGTCCTGAAATTTCCCCATATGTCGAAAATGCCGACGACGGCCACCCCTACTGCAAAATAGGGTTGTACCGTCAGCAACAGGTAAAAGATCACCCTGAGAAACAGGGATACGCGGAACCGGTGAAAAAGGTGAGAGGTAATTGCCAGCCCCTGTAGAAAATACATGAACAGGATCACGATCAGTAGATTCAGGGCGATCCTGTCGACAAGGGGGTTATCGAGCAGCAGTGCAAAGCCGGAACCTATGAGCACCCATACGAGCGGCTCAGGGTTTCGGAACTCCCGGAATGGCCCGATCCCACGCAGGTCGTTTAACCGGGACGAGAACCGGCTGAGCACCAGCATATTCATCCCGGCGATGACGGCAACGCTTATGATCAGCAGCGCAGGATAGACCTTGCCGATCACATCCCCCGCCTGGGCCATCCCCTGCCGCAACGTTTGGAGCTCTTCCCCCTTGACCCCTGCCTTCTCGTAGAATGATGCAGTCTGCGCGATACTCGCCTGGACACCTTTCTGCACCTGCAAATCCAGATCTAAGCCACGGAGGGCACCGTATCCCGCAGCAAATGCGACTACGAGCATCAGGTTGATGGCCACTGCATAGGCCAGCGACCTCCCCGCACCCTTCCCCGCTGAGAGAAAAAACGAGAGAAGCAGGGCGAGCGAGCCGCTCTGAAGCAGATACAGCGCCGTCGACGCCACATCTCCCATCACAGCGAGAACTGCAGTGGTGACGGAAACTATTGCAATACCGGTCAGCCTGCCGCTTTTCAGTGTATAGAAGATTGCAGGTAGGGGAGAAAAGGCGCCAGGCAACATTCCCACCATAGGGAGACTGACGAAGGCAAGGAAGAGCGTTAATGTTGCAACGCTCCCCTTACCTACATCCAATACATATTCTTTGCCGGTAAAGCTCATGCACGGACACCTGCTAGGGCAGGACGTGTCCGCTTGCTATT
Organism: Geobacter sp. DSM 9736; assembly: GCF_900187405.1. Lineage (NCBI taxonomy): Bacteria > Pseudomonadati > Thermodesulfobacteriota > Desulfuromonadia > Geobacterales > Geobacteraceae > Geobacter > Geobacter sp. DSM 9736. The sequence goes on along the minus strand of NZ_LT896716.1, from coordinate 3,875,505 downwards.
GGCAGCAGGGCGATGTTGCGGGCCCGTTTGATGGCTTCCGTTATCTCACGCTGGTGCTTGGAGCAGTTTCCGGAGATACGACGGGGAATGATCTTGCCTCGCTCGCTTATGAAATAGCGCAGGGTCCGGGGGTCCTTGTAATCGATGGTAACCTGCTTGTCAGCGCAGAACCGGCAAACCTTCCTGCGCTGGAACGGCCGCTTCTTCCGAGGGCCTGAACTTCTTTGGGGTGCTCTTTCGTCGCTCATCTATGATCAACCTCCGTTGTCTTATTCTGTTTCGGCGGCCGGGGCTTCGGCCGGCTCTGCCGGACGCTCCTGCTCAGCAGGGGCCGGAACGGCTGCAGGTGCCACGGTTTCGGTTTCCAGCTTGACGCTCTGGTAACGGATAACCTTGTCGTCCAGTCTCAAGCGCCTCTCCAGTTCCGCAATGAGCGCGGCACTGCCATCAAAGCGCAGGTAATAGTACCGGCCGCGGCTGACCTTGTTGATCGGATAAGCGAGCTTGCGCATACCCCAGTCTTCCAGCTTCTTCAGATCTCCTTTGAAGCTGGCAACTACGTCCTGAACCTTGGCGGCGAGAGATTTGAGGTCCTCGTCGGCGAGATCAGGCTGGACGATGAATATCGTCTCGTACATCCTGTTCATAGATACTTCCTCCTCACGGTTATTAGCCCCGGTCCGACCCGGAGCAAGGAGCTTGAACAGCCGGATGGCTGCTCACGGAAACTGATATTTTTACTACAAGGCCTAGATGCTTTACAAGAGAATTATGACGCACAAAGCGGTATTTGCATTAGACAAGGAGATCACGGTTATTAAACAGGCTCATCGCTTTCGGCAACCCCTCTGCAAGGACCATCTCGAGAAGCTCTACGACTCCATCCAGCAGCCGAGGGAGAGAGGAAAGCTCTTCCTTTCGGAAAGGACTAAGGACGTAATCCGCCGCATCTCCATCCTCCGGCCTGCCTATGCCCACACGGACACGTGCGAATTGCCTCCCGCCAAGATGCTGCTGCAGAGACCGCAATCCGTTGTGGCCGCCATGCCCTCCCCCCTCCTTGAGCTTGATCTTGCCGAAAGGGATATCAAGCTCGTCATGGATTACGAGAAGATCGGAAGGGGACAACTTGTAGAATTGCATGGCCTCTTGCACCGAGCGCCCGGAAAGGTTCATGAATGTCTGGGGTTTCAGAAGCAGGAGCCGGTTCCCGCGGTAGTCCCCCTCACCAAACATTCCGGAAAAGCTCTTGCGGGTGACTTGTATACCCGCTTCCTGTGCCAGTCGGTCCAAAACCATGAAACCCGCGTTGTGGCGGGTCCATAGGTACTTTGTGCCGGGATTACCCAGCCCAACGATAAGTTTTGCAGCCATCGTCCACAGCGCTGGGGGCTATTCAGCCGACGGCGCTTCTTCCTTGGCTTTCCCCAGAACACTCACCACCGATGCCCGCGGGTCGGTAAGGAGCTTTACCCCTGAAGCAAGCTGCAGGTCTCCCACATGAACGGAGTGGCCAAGGGCGAGATCGGTGATGTCGACATCGATATGCTCCGGGATCTGCGTCGGGAGACATTCAATCTCCACAGCATGCATGGTGAAGTCCAGAAGACCTCCCTCCTTCACCCCGGCTGCAGTACCCATCAGATTGATCTTAACCTCCACGCGCACCTTCTCGGCAAGATTTACCCGATGCAGGTCCACATGACGGAGTGTGTTCTTGAGCGGATCGAGGAACATGTCTGCAATGATGGCCATGTTGCCGTCGAGGCTTCCCCCACCTTTGAGGGTAAGAAGGGTGTTCTGCCCCCCCCCGGCGGCTATGGCAGCGACGAGCTCCTTCGGATTAAGAGAAACGGGCACAGGGTCTATGCCTTTGCCGTAAACAACCGCCGGCACGAGCCCTTTACTGCGAAGCTGCCTGCTGACACCCTTGCCGGTCTGCTCCCGTATTTCGATGTTCACCACTCTCTGCTGATCCATACATCCTCCGATGTCGTTTGAATTTATTTGGCGCGACGGACTGTCACACGAAGAGCGAACTAACCGATTCGTCCTGGTGGATCCGGCGGATCGCCTCCGCCAGCAACTCAGCAACCGACAGCACCTTGATCTTCCCGGCGGGATCAACCTTCGCCCCAAGGGGAATGGTATCGGTGATGACCACCTCTTCGATGGCAGAAGCCTCGATACGGTCGATAGCAGGACCGGAAAGCACCCCATGTGTCGCGCAGGCATAAATCGCGCTGGCACCATGCTCCTTGAGCGCGTTTGCTGCCTGAGTAAGTGTGCCTGCGGTGTCTATCATGTCATCAAGAATAATCGCAATCTTGCCCTTCACGTCCCCTATGAGGTGCATCACTTCGGCGACGTTGGGGCCGGTCCTTCGCTTGTCTATGATTGCAAGGCTGCAGCCAAGGCGTTTTGCATACGCGCGAGCGCGCTCGGTTCCTCCGGCATCAGGAGAGACCATCACGATCGGCTGGTCTGTAAACCGCCTGCGGAGGTATTCTAGAATGACCGGTGCAGCATAAAGGTTATCGACGGGGATGTTGAAAAAGCCCTGTATCTGGCCGGCATGGAGGTCGACAGTCACGACGCGGTCGGTGCCGGCAGTTGTGATGAGATCAGCGACAAGCTTGGAGGAAATCGGTGTTCTGGGGGCAACCTTCCTGTCCTGACGGGCATAGCCGTAATAGGGGATGACTGCCGTGATGGTCGCCGCGGAGGCTCTCTTCAGGGCGTCCACCATGATGAGGAGCTCCATCAGGTTGTTGTTGGTTGGGCAGCAGGTAGACTGGACGACGTAAATATCACGTCCCCTGACGTTTTCGCCTATTTCCACCATTATTTCACCGTCGGAAAAGGTCTTTACCTTCGCCGCGCCCACCGGAACCTTGAGACTTGAGCAGATTTTCTCGGTCAGAGATGTGTTGGAATTGCCGCTGAAGACCCTGATCTTGTTTTCCATAAACCTCAATTTCCCCGAAGCAATCGAAAGATAGAATCTCACTGAGACCGGCCCTCCGGCCGCATCTCTACCTTTCCCTGCATTATTGATACTGGCTGGGGCGCCAGGATTCGAACCTGGGAGTGCCGGAATCAAAATCCGGTGCCTTACCGCTTGGCGACGCCCCAATGCACAACCGACCTGCTCCTTCGTTAAAACCGAAAATACCTCTAGAACTACAGTTATAGCGTCCTCGTCGGAACTACAAACCACTGGCCATTCTCGGCCAAGATGCCGGATGCCGCGCGGGCAGCAGCCTCATCATCAAAAATGCCGAACACAGTAGGACCACTTCCCGACATGAGAGCTGCGCGGGCCCCGGCTCCCAGCAGCCGCTTTTTTATCTCTGCTATGACCGGGTAGCGGGGAATCGTTACCGACTCCAAGTCGTTCCCGAGAACAGTACAGATGTCGTTTATGCTGCCGTAGAAGCAGGGAAGTATAGGCTCCTCATCCCTCTTTGTCAATTGCAAATTTTGGTAGACCCAGGCCGTAGAGACTGGCACGTTCGGGTTTACGAGCACGAGCCATATACCGGCCGGCACGGTTACAGGAGAAAGACGCTCACCTATTCCTTCAGCAATGGCCGTCTGCCCATAAAGGAAAAATGGAACATCCGCCCCAAGCCCGACCCCTATCTCCATGAGCATTTCTGAAGAAAGCCCCAGCTCCAAAAGATCGTTCAGCCCAGCCAGAACTGTGGCACAGTCGCTGCTGCCTCCACCGAGGCCGGCTGCGACGGGGATATTCTTCACAATGTCAATTCCCACCCCCCCTGGCTTTCCCGACAGTTCCAGAAGCACAGAAGCTGCACGCCAGGCTATGTTGCCGGGGCCATCGGGAACCCCCTCACGCCCGCAGGTAACACGAATGCCCGGCTCATCGGTGAGAGCGATCGACAGGCGGTCACACAGGTCTATGCGCTGCATGATCATGCGCAGGTCATGGTAACCATCCGGGCGTCGCCGTAGCACGTCGAGGCGGAAATTGATTTTCGCCGGAGCGGTAAGTTCGATACTCCTCATCTCGTCCTCACGGTAGTACAAGTACAACGACACCAGGTTAGCAGCATCAATGGGTTACGCCACCGGAAGGCTCCTGACCGAACTGAAGGTTCGCCTTTGCCCGCTCTATCGCTTCCAGTTCCTTGATCCGTTCCCCCAGCCAGTGGTGAATGTTCCTAGCACTCTCATAGTTGAGAATTACCCCATCACTCACGAAACGTACCAGGCTGTTCTTAAGATCTTCCGGTTCCTGGGCGGTCTCGCTGCCGATGGTGCCGTTGGGGTTGATCTCATGAGTAATCGAGTTAGGAAGCGCCGGGCGCTCCAGATAGAAGTTGACTACGATCTCTCCGCGGGGAGAGACACCGCCGTGGGCACCGTTCACATAGACGGGGTTGTAGTTGTAAGAAAAAACGTATTTGAAGGTAACTTCCGGCTTGTCGGCCATGGGCATGACTCCTTTTCTTCTTTTAATAGATCCCGGAAGGGGAATTTACGGGCATAGAAAAAAGGCTGCTGCAGCAGCAAGCGCCACATACAGTAGCAGGCCGGCAAGACTGTAGCAGCCTGCCCTAACGTCCTGAGCGGACGGAATGGCCCCACAGCAGAAGCAGAACATGATTCCGTACAGTGTCAGGGTATGATACAGATCCGATGGGAACCACTCGAACCAGTGGCGAAAAACGTACCACGCGACGAACAAGAGAAGCAGGGGCGCCAGGGCTGTCGGTAGCGAGGAAATAGCGCCCGGCCTGGACAAGGTAACAGACCCTAGCACCCATTCTCTCCGGATCTCCCCGTTACCATTCCGGTACGAACGAGACTTTGGAAGAACCGTAAAACCGGTAGGACGACCACCGGTCAAAAACCCGACCGCAAAATGTGCTCCTTCATGGAGCAGTGTTCCGGGAAGCCTGCTAAGGACAAGCCAGAACGGCCCGCCACGCCCTGCCCTGCGGTAAGCAAGAGCGAGAACTACCGCCAGCGCCAAACCGGCAGCATGCCGCGCTGCCTGAAGAGAGAAGTCCATAGATATCCGGCTGGGGGCACCCGGACGAAAATGCAGTCCACAGCGGGTGGCAGGTTCCATACCTGCTGCAATTACCAGAAAAGATGCCTCCCAAAACGAACCCTTCTCTACCACGAAAGCTAATGGCTGCCAAGCTTATTTCTTCATGATCACCAGCGTTTCACCCTGCATGTCGACATCGACGAGAACAGTATCCTTCTCGGCAAACTTCCCCTCCAGGAGCATTAGGGCAAGCGGATCCTGCACCTTTCGCTGGAGTGTCCGCTTTAGAGGCCGCGCTCCATAAGCCGGATCATATCCCTCCCGGGCAAGAAGAGCTCGGGCCTTTTCGGTTATCTCCAGGCTGATGTGGCGCTCCGCAAGCCGCTGCTGAAGCCCATGGACCTGGATATCAACGATCCTCTTGATCTGTTCGAGGGGAAGAGCGTGATAAATCACGACCTCGTCGATGCGGTTGAGGAACTCCGGCTTGAAATTCTCCTTGAGCGTATCCGTCACGATATTCCGCATCCGCCCGTAATCTGAACCGTACTGCTGAATGGCCTGCGAACCGAGATTGCTCGTCATGATAATTACTGTATTCCGAAAATCGACAGTCCTCCCCTGGCCGTCGGTGAGCCTGCCATCGTCAAGCACCTGCAGGAGCACGTTGAAAACCTCAGGGTGCGCCTTCTCAATCTCGTCGAAGAGAATGATGCTGTACGGACGTCGCCTGACGGCTTCGGTGAGCTGCCCCCCTTCCTCGTACCCCACGTAACCCGGCGGAGCGCCTATGAGCCGCGCAACTGTATGCTTCTCCTGATACTCGCTCATGTCAATTCGCACGACTGACTGGTCGTCGTCAAAAAGGAATTGTGCAAGCGCTTTGGCGGTCTCTGTCTTGCCGACCCCGGTAGGTCCGAGAAATATGAAAGAACCGATTGGACGATTCGGTTCGGACAAACCTGCCCTTGCCCGTCTTACGGCATTGGCAACCAGACCGAGAGCCTCGTCCTGCCCGACCACGCGGCTTTTTAGCCGCTCCTCCATCTTCAGTAGCTTCTCGGCTTCACCCTCCATCATCCGGCTCACGGGAATTCCGGTCCACTTGGCCACAATCTCGGCGATCATCTCCCCATCTACCTCCTCGGGGAGCATCTTGCCCTCCTTTTGTGCCTCGGCAAGGCGAAGGTTCTTTTCCTCCATCTCGTTTTCTATGGAAGGAATCTCGCCATATCGGATTTCAGCGGTACGCCCCAGATTACCTTCCCGCTCGGCCCGCTTCGCCTCCTCCTTCTTGTCTTCGAGGCGCTGCTTAAGGTCCCGCAACTGCGCGATGATCTCCTTCTCCTGCTGCCAATGGGCTTTCAAAGCTACCGACTGGGTCTTCAGTGACTCAAGCTCATCCGCCAGCTTATTGAGCCGCTCCCGAGCGTGAGGATCCTGCTCACGCAGGAGCGCCTGCTTTTCGATCTCCAGTTGGATGATTTTTCGCTCTACCTCATCCACCTCAGTCGGCATCGAATCGATCTCGATTCTCAATCTTGAGGCGGCTTCGTCAATCAGGTCGATAGCCTTGTCCGGCAGGAAGCGGTCGGTAATATAGCGGTCGGATAACGTTGCAGCCGCAATGATGGCACTGTCTTGAATGCGCGTTCCATGATAGGTCTCGTACTTCTCCTTGAGGCCGCGCAAGATGGCAATCGTGTCCTCCACCGAAGGCTCCCCAGTATACACCTGCTGGAAACGCCGCTCCAGGGCAGCATCCTTCTCTATATACTTTCGATACTCGTTGAGAGTCGTAGCACCGATGCAATGCAGCTCTCCCCGGGCAAGGGCAGGTTTCAGCATGTTGGAGGCGTCCATTGCCCCTTCGGCGGCACCTGCGCCGACGAGGGTATGAAGCTCGTCTATGAATAGAATGACGCCCCCTTCCGATTTCACCACCTCCTTGATTACTGCCTTAAGCCTGTCCTCGAATTCTCCGCGGTATTTGGCCCCGGCTATGAGCGCCCCCATATCCAGCGCAGCCAACCGCTTGTTCTTGAGAGTTTCCGGTACATCACCAGAAACAATGCGCTGGGCAAGCCCTTCCACAATAGCAGTTTTCCCTACCCCCGGCTCACCGATGAGGACGGGATTGTTCTTGGTGCGCCGTGAAAGTACCTGGATCACTCGACGTATCTCATCGTCACGTCCGATTACCGGGTCGAGCTTGCCACGTCTCGCCAGTTCGGTAAGATCACGGGCGTACTTTGCCAGCGCCTGGTATTTTTCCTCAGGATTTTGATCTGTTACTTTCTCGTCACCTCGAATGTCCTTGAGTGCGGAAAGAATCGCGTCTCTCGTCACGCCGTTGTCGGCGAGAATGCGTCCAGCTTCGCTACCTTTGTCAGAGGACATTGCCATCAGTAGGTGCTCGGTTGAAACGAAACTGTCCCTGAGTGTGTCGGCCTCTTTCTGTGCCTGGTCGAGCAGGCGGTTCAAACCAGGGGAAAGATAAACCTGCATCGTCGCCCCGCTCGCCTGCGGAAGCCTCTTAAGTGAGGCGTCGACCTTGTTCTGAACGTATGCGGTGTTGGCCCCGATTTTCTGAAGCAGCGCCGGTACCAGCCCCCCCTCTTGTTCGAGCAGCGACAGAAGCAGGTGCTCCGCCTCAATGGCACCATTGCCGAGACGTCCGGCAGCCTCCTGGGCCCCTGCCAACGCCTCCTGTGCCTTTATTGTCATCTTGTCAGCTCTGATCATATGCGGCTCCTTTTTGTTACCTCATCCTATAAGAGAACATAGGCACGGCCCCTTTAAGTGTCAAGGAAGAGACCGTGTTGTTCCAGAAATAAAGCCTACCGCGTCACCCACGTTGCTTGCCCAGAGTCCGGAACACGGATCACTGTTCATTTTTCGGCCAAACCTATGAAGCCTCCCAGCGGTAAAGGTGCGAAATTACAGCCCCAGCAGATGGCACGAAAATGGTAATTCGCAATACGATAAAATGGAGGGTAAAACGATGATGAGGCTTTGGGGGTTGGCGGTGCTTTTGATAACAGCAGCAGGATGTGCTGAAGTAGGCACAATTGGAAAGGCCGCTTTTAGGGAGTTGAGGAGCGGCGGAATCAATGTTGAGCAGGCTTTGTACCAACGGCAGGAACCGGCCGGGGAACGGACGGCGGTTGCGCAGGCTCCTCAAGCTGCAATACGCCAGACGCAAGCTGCAAAGCCTCGCCAGAAGGGTTTGTGGGAGCGCCAATGACCCAGGCACGGTCAGCAATGGTTAGCTTGACAAGTACTCCCTTATGCATTTACCACAGCTGCGGCACTCCTGTGGCCAAGCTCCTTCGCATGTTTGCGAGGCCTTCCGCCACCAATTCATTGCCCGTTCAGCATATGCGGCAAGGCAGCAACCACTGCCGGCGCAGCTTATGTCCATAACGGTACCACAGCCTGCCCCCTCTACTTCAGTGGCAACTCCAGCTGTTTCCAGGTACATTCCTTTATCTTGGGCCCCTGGTAGTAACGGGGACATGAAGCAATCAGTACAGTGGCTGGTTGCTTGCATTTACGCCGGCAGGAAACGCACAGCTTGTTAAGCTTCGGCTTGATGATCATGTAAAGTACTTATGAATGAAGAAGGCCCCAAGATGGGGCCCTTTAATCGATCAGGAGATCTTCCGGATCCAGCCAAATGTATCGGCGACCTTGCCGTACTGAATCCCCGTGAGCGTATCGTAGAGCTTACGGGTGATGGAACCGACTCCTCCGTCCGCCACCGTATAAGTCTTCTCCTTGAAATTTAGCGCTCCCACAGGGGTTATGACTGCAGCAGTACCGCTGCCGAAAGCTTCGGTGATGCGGCCGGAGCTGATATCGTTCAGCAGCTCATTAATGTCCAGCTGCCGCTCCTCCACCGTAAAACCAAGCGTACCCGCCAGCTTCAGGACTGAATCTCTTGTTACTCCGTTCAGAATGGAACCCGTCAGGGGAGATGTGACCACGCGATTCCCATAAGCGAACAGCATGTTCATCGCACCTACCTCTTCAACGAACTGCTTCGATACACCATCAAGCCACAGCACCTGGTCGAACCCTTTTTTCTTGGCTTCCAGCGCCGCCTTGAGGGAACTGGCGTAGTTGCCGCCAGTCTTGGCTTCGCCGGTCCCACCGGGTACGGCGCGAACATAATGATCCTCCACCAGGATCTTTATCGGATTGAATCCCGCAGGGTAGTAGGCACCTACCGGAGACATGATGACATAGAAGAAATAGTGATCCGAGGGTTTAACCCCAAGTACCGGTTCTACTGCGATGAGAGTGGGCCGAATATAAAGGGATGTCCCCTCGCTAGAAGGCACCCACTCCCGCTCAAGGCTCACCAGCTGTTCGATTCCTTTAAGAAACAGCTCTTCCGGCACCTCCGGCATGCACATCCGCTCCGCTGAGAGGTTGAAGCGGCGTGCATTCATCTCAGGCCGGAAAAGGGCGATCTTATCATCCTTCCACCGGTAAGCCTTCAACCCTTCGAAGATCTCCTGCGCATAATGCAGGACGAGGCACGCCGGATCAAGCATGAATGGCGCGTAGGGCTGGATTCTGGCATCGACCCATCCCTGGCCTGCCTTCCATTCGGCAACCAGCATCCGGTCAGTGAAAATTCTGCCAAAGCCGAGCTTCGACTCATCGTCGTACTTTGATTTTTTCTTCTCCTCCGGGAGGGGGAGCACCGTGATGTCCATCTGCTACAACCTCCTTGTGCCGCGCGGGTGCGGGAAAATATCGTCAACATCTACCATGATTCAGAGAGAGGGGCAAGAATTTTGAAAATATCCGGGGGACGTTGAAGAGGCAGCTCAGGTGAGCCGGGGCAGCCGTGCAGTCTGAAGTAATATAGTACCGAGCATCAGGTCTGCAATCGTGCTCGTGAGCATTCCGACCGGCAGCAGTACGATTGAGGCAAAGGCAAGGCCGGTGGCGATGTTGAGATAGCAGAACGGACGGTGCATACCGCCCAGGCTCGCCGGGAGATAGAGAAGCCAGATGCCGAACATCAGATGAATCACTCCGATAATCACGAGCATGATCAAACCGAAAAGAGCGACTGCGTCAGCAAGCTCGGGCACGGCGAGAGCTAGTAATCGGGCAGCGACCTGGATGGTGGACGCCTGTATAAAGAGGGATATGGTCTTGTTGGCACCCGTAAAAGCATAATGTTTGTTGAGCAGTTGCTGAAAAACGAGAAGAACGTAGATCAAGAGCGCCAGCCGACCCACCAGCATCAAGGCTTCAGCGCCTTTTATGGAGGCATCTCCTCGTCCTTCGGCCAAATACGTAAAGAGGAACCAGGGGAGCGTGAGGAAGGAAGCGCCCATGGAGAGCCATCCTGCAGCCCTAAGACGCGCAGGAGAGACAACATCATATGTTGTTGAAGAAGCCATGTAGTGTGTATACCACATCTGCATGCCTTATGCAGCATCCAGTCTTGCGCCTCCGTCAATCTCCCTTGACATGAGAGCCAAAGGGACTAAAAATGGCCGGAAAAATTTTCGCTCCGGATGAACCGATGGAACATATCCTACTGATAGAAGACAGCCAGGTGGCCCAAGCCCAGTTGCGAGACATCCTCGGTGGGTGCTACCGCCTGACGGTGGAAGCGGAAGGGCTATCCGGCTTGACCGCAGCACTGGCAGAACCTGTAGACCTTATTCTCCTTGACATCAATCTGCCCGATGTGGACGGGTATGAGGTTTGCCGAATGCTGAAGGAACATGAAGAGACCCGCGGTATACCAGTCATTTTCCTTACATCTCTCGACACGGGACGGGAGAAGGTGAGGGGATTCGAGGCGGGAGCGGACGACTACGTTGTCAAACCCTTCTACCCCGGCGAGCTTCTGGCACGTATCAACCTTCATCTCGCATCCCGACGTGAAAAGCGGATGGCGGTGGAACTGGAACGGCTGAAACTACTGCGCGAAATGGCGATTGCACTAAGCCATGAACTGAACAATCCCATGACCACCATTTTCGGCCTCTTACATCTGGCTGGAAAAGAAGTTGCCGCCCACGCAACTGCAAGCGCCTATCTATCGCAGATTCGGGATGAACTTGAGAAGATTCGGCAGATCGTCGGTAGGTTTGCAACAGCCTCCCAAGCAGCACGGACCGAATACCTGCTCGGGGAAGAAATGATCGACCTGAGACAACTGTAGAGGTAGAATTTCAGCAGCACCATGAGCCGGCCTTCATCGGGTAAACCTTGACATCCTTTTTATCAATCCTCTATTCTTTTCGTGCTTAATCAGTTTCATACAGGGGCAACGGCAGTGATAAAAAGCTTCCTCTCATTTTTGTTTTTGCTGCTCGCGTTGACTACCTTCGAAATATCGCCCGCTTTTTCAGCACGACTTTTCCCCGGATACGCCGGCGTCAGGTGGGGCACCGACGTCCACGCAATCTCCCAGGCATACCGCAACGGCACACTAGGTAAGATAGGTGACCAATTCGTCTACATCCAGGCTAATCCAAACCAGATGATGCGTCAGCGCACTTTCGGTTTTGAAAAGGCTGGACTTAATGCCGTCTCGGTTACCTTCAGTGGGGCTTACGTCAAGAACGTCGGAGTCGAAACAATTCTGAAACAATGCATTAAACAGTACGGCTCCGGCCTGATCGACCGCTCATCAGCCCCCCATCTAATTTCCTATCTCTGGCAAGACGGCACAACCCGCATAACTTTCGCCTATGCCCCTGAACGGCCTGAACTGACCGTTCTCATGTTTCAAAAAAAGTAACAACCTCTCATACCCCCTTGAAATCACATGACAGACTTGTTAAAGTATTAGCAGTCAATGACGATGAGTGCTAACGCAGCTCACCTGAAGGCCGAGGAGGAAAGATCGAAATGAGTATGTCTCTGCCTGTTGTAGCCGATAGTTTGAGCCTCTACCTCGCTGAAATACGCAGGTTTCCCGTGCTGTCAGCAGAGGAGGAGCGAGGACTGGCCATAAGATATTATGAAGAGAAAGACCTGGAAGCGGCCCACAGACTGATCACATCGAATCTCCGTTTCGTAGTAAAAATAGCAGCGGAGTACAGGGCATACGGGATGAAAATGCTCGATCTGATCCAGGAAGGGAATGTGGGTCTGATGATGGCGGTCAAGAAATTCAACCCCTACAAGGGGTTCAGGCTGATATCGTACGCGGTATGGTGGATACGTGCCTACATCCAGAACCACATCATATCAGCGTGGAGCCTGCTCAAGATCGGGACGACACAAGCTCAGCGCAAGCTATTTTTCAAGCTTGGGCAGGCCAAAGATGCCGTTATGAACATGTTCGGCGAGGATGATGCCGAAACTACAGCAAGCGCGCTCGACGTGAAGGCATCAGAAGTCCGCGAAATGGACCAGCGGCTGAGAGGCGAATTTTCCCTTAATGCTGAAGTGGCCGACGGCGAAGGCCTCTCGCTGATCGAGAACCTAGTTGATGATGGCATGAACCAGGAAGAGCAGCTTGCTGATCTCCAGGAAGCCGCGCTCCTGCAAAGAGAAATCGGACAGGCACTAGATCGCCTGAATGAAAAGGAGCGCTACATCATCGAAAACCGGGTTAGTTCCGACAATCCCAGAACCCTTCAGGAAATAGCAGATCACTTTTCGATCTCACGGGAAAGGGTTCGACAGATCGAAGAGGGGGCCCTGAAGAAAATGAAGACAGCTCTAGCTCCATTTGTCCAGCGAGCCCTTCCTGCCTGACGGTCTCCGGGAGTGGAGCAGAAGACCCTCCGCTCCCAAACTCTTCCGGTATCCCATCGATCAAACGAGGCGGCTTACTGCCTAGCCCCTATCTCTTCCCCGTAACCAGGACTTAAAGATGCTATCAGAGAAGCAGCGCGACCGGTACTCTCGCCACCTTATGCTAGAGTGCATTGGAGAAGAAGGTCAGGAACGTCTTCTGGGAAGCAGGGTTCTCGTAATAGGTGCCGGCGGCCTCGGCTCTCCTGCTGCACTGTATCTCGCAGCCGCCGGAGTCGGCACTATCGGGATAGCGGACCCTGACGACGTCGAGCTTTCAAACCTGCAGCGGCAAATCATCCACTCCACATCAGATGTGGGGAAACCTAAAGTATCCTCGGCAGAAAGAAGAATTCGGGACCTTAACCCCGACGTTACTGTAACCCCTCATCGTTTGCGGGTTAATGCCGGAAACATCCGGGAAATCATTGCCGGGTACGATGTGGTCATCGACGCTACAGATAATTTTGCGGCGAAATTTCTCATAAACGATGCCTGCATACTCGCGGAGAAGCCCTACTCCCACGGCGGTATACTCAGGTTCGATGGCCAGACCATGACCGTCCATCCACGAAAATCCGCTTGTTACCGCTGTATTTTTCCCGCCCCCCCTCCTGCGGAAGTCGCGACGGCATGCTCGCGGGACGGCGTCCTGGGAGTATTGCCGGGAGTAATCGGGACAATCCAGGCCTCGGAGGCCATCAAGTACCTAGCCGGCATCGGCGATCCCCTTACCGACCGACTGCTCACTTTCAATGCCTTAAGAATGAAGTTCCGTGAGATTCCCATCAAACGCGATCAGCACTGCCCAGTATGCGGAACCGATCCAAGTATAATCAATCTTCGGGATGAACCCGATCCTCTTGCCTCAGCCCCCAATGAGAAAAACAACATTACGTTGCATTTTTTTTAATTTATCTTATACTTTGCTCCAAAAGTACCCTCGGGGGAGCCGCTTTTCTTATGATAATCATCAATGTTTCCGTCGCAGTAGCGGCCCTTGTCCTGGTGGTGCTGGCCATAGTTCTAATAAGGACTTCCATTGAAGTCCGTAAGACCGCGATCAAGGCACGCAGCTTCATGGAGCAGTTGGAAACGGAAGTAAAACCCGTAATTTTCGAACTTCACGAAACGTTGGGGAATCTGAAGATTCTCACCGAAGAAGCAGCCGGAAAGGTCGAAAACGTCAAATCATTTATGGAAGCCGCAGGCGATACGGGCCGAAGCCTCCAGACCATAAATACTGTCGTAAAGAGTGTGACCGGTGCCGTATCAAAATCATCCCTTTGGATGACCGGTGCAAAAGTGGCTGGCAAGTTCGTTCTCAATCGTTTTTTCAAGAAAAGGGGGAATTAACATGACCGACGAAAAGAACAGCGTTGACACGGGGACGATACTGATGGCGTTTCTGGCAGGTGCGGCCGTCGGCACAGGACTGGCTCTACTCTATGCGCCAAAGACAGGGAAAGAGCTGAGAGATCGCATTTCGGACATGACAGACGACGCTGTCGACAAAATCAAGACGTACGTGACCGAAGCACAGGATAAAATCAAGACTACTCTTGATGAGGGAAAAGAGCTGCTCAAAGAGAAGAAGTCGGTCCTTTCATCTGCTCTTGAAGCCGGGAAGGAAGCAATGGAGCGGGAAAAAGAAACAATGGAAACCTGAGCAGGTTCGTTCCTTGAGAAAGCCCACCGCGCGGTGGGCTTTTTTTATTCCCACGAAGGGCTTCATTCATGAAATCAGGTGAGTCGCTGTTCGAAAAGGTCAGCCGGTTCTTAACCACGGGAATGTGGCAAGAGCCGGAGACATATGGCGGAATGAAGCGGAAAGCTGTCAAGTATCTGCAGATTTTGGCCATGGTCATCAGAAACTTCTGGGATGACCAGTGCCTGCTGCGAGCCTCAGCCCTCTCCTTCACCAGCATCCTTTCGCTGGTACCTTTCTTTGCGCTGACGTTTGCAGTGCTCAAGGGTTTGGGAGTTCACAACAAGGTCGAGCCCCTTATTCTGGCTCAGGTCACCGGCGGTTATGACGAAATTCTTGACAAGGTGGTTACCTACATAAACAACACCAACATGACGTCGTTGGGAGCCATCGGTCTGGTAACGCTCATAATTACGGTAGTCTCTCTTCTAAGCAGCATCGAAGAAGCGTTCAACGTCATCTGGGGGGTGCGGGAAACCCGGTCGCTCTATCGCAGGTTTGCAGACTACCTGAGTGTTGTCGTAAGCGCACCGCTCCTCCTGCTGGCAGCCACGAGCATTACAACAACCCTGAAGAGCCAGGAGCTTGTACAGTGGCTGCTCAGCACCAGCTACATCGGAGAGGTGCTCCTGTTCGGCTTCCAGCTTATACCTTACGTGAGCGTATGGGTCGCCCTCATCTTCGTCTACACATTCATCCCCAATACCAACGTCCGCCTGAAATCCGCCATCATCGGGGGCATCCTCGCAGGCACCCTCTGGCAAGGTATGCAGTGGGCCTATATAACATTCCAATTCGGGGTGGCGAAATACAACGCCATTTACGGTACTCTTGCGCTGGTCCCGATCTTCATGTTCTGGATCTATACTAGCTGGCTCATCGTTCTGTTCGGCGTCGAGGTTGTGTGCGCGCATCAGAACATAAGGACATTTCGACGTGAGATCCACAGCCCGACGACCAGTCAGTCACTGAAAGAGTTGCTGGCGCTCTCAATCCTCCAAACCGTGACCACAGCTTTTTATTCAGGACAACAAACCTGGACCACCGAACGCCTTGCAGAACACCTGGATGCGCCGGTTCGAACGGTTCGGGATCTACTCGCGCAGTTGGTCGAAGCCCGTTATCTGGCTCCCGTAAAAGGGCACCCTTCCAGCTACCTCCCGGCTCGAGACCCTGCGACTATTGCCGTAGCAGAAATACTCACCACCCTTCGCGACCGGAGCGGAAAAACCGAGACACTACATGTGGGAATGGAGGTCCGGCAGCTGCGTGATCTTCTTACCCGTATCGACAACGCAGTCGCAGATTCCCTTCATGGGATGACGCTGGCTGAGATGGTTCGTTCTCCAGCTGCGCCTGAGACGCGTGGAGAAGCCGAAAGAAGCGCCTCTGCAAGAACCAGCGTCGACGTTGACAAGGACGGGTGATTGGCTTATAGTGAGGCACAAAAAGACGTGCAGAGAGGCCATGCGCGATATTAAGCATATCATAGATAAAAAAGGTTTATTCCACCGTTCCCCCCAGCGTAACTCCTCAGTTGCAGGATTCAAGAACCTGATCGAATCAAAACCGAAAAAGGCTCGCTTACGGATAATCCTCCCGATTGTAGCAGTTCTTCTGGCTGGCTATCCTGTAGCCTCGGGTCTTCTCAACACTATCTCAAGCCTGAGCAAGACCGCCACTGCAGCACCGGCCAAAGCGATCGACAGCAAAGAACTGTTTCGGCTGGGTGCAGAGGCGCTCCCCTCTTCTAGGTTCGATGGGGGCCAACTGCTCGCCACGCTCCCCGGTGGGGGCACGATACTTTATGACATCGACCAGGAGCTGCAAGAGCGGGTGACCGAGACGCTGCGGCGGTACAAGGTACCCTATGGAGCTTTTGTGGCGATGGAACCGAAGACAGGAAAAGTGATCGCCATGACGGGGCATTCGTCGGTTGACCCCGCGTGGGAGGCGCAGTCGGTATACGGGCTTTATCCAATGGCCTCGCTCTTCAAGATAGTCACAGCAACAGCTGCCATTGAACAGAACAAGGTAACATCCGATACTGTATTTGCATTTCGTGGACGCCTCACGTCCGAGAACCCCAAAATATGGGATGTGAAACCGGGACGGAACCATCTGGAAATGCCTCTTGCGATAGCGATGGGAAAGTCGGTAAACCCGGTCTTCGGTCGTCTTGCAAGCGACGTCGTGGGGAAAGAATCCATCGTTTCATGCGCCGAGCGTTTCGGTTTCAATCAGGCGCTCTTCCCCACCCCGGCGCTTCCCAGCCGCTCGATCGTTCCCCAGGACAATGACCAGCTGAAACTGATGGGGGCTGGGCTGTGCAAGGATGTTCAGATTTCACCTCTCCATGCGGCATCGATGATAGCTGCAATCGCCAACGGAGGGTTGATGATGCAACCGGTGCTCGCCCGGGAGGTACGCAACGCAAATGGAGAACCGCTTTACGTGGAGAAGCCCCAGGCAGTACGCCGGATCGTATCCCCCGAAACTGCCCGGGAGCTTTCCAGGATGCTCGGCACCACCGTCAGCAGCGGGACGTCGCGCAGGGCGTTCCATGACCGTAGAGGCCGCCCGAAACTCGCTTCCATCCCCATTGCGGCTAAAACCGGCTCCATAAATGGCACCTCGCCTGCCGGCCACTACAGCTGGTTCGTAGCCTATGCTCCGGCTGACAATCCTCAAATTGCCCTTGCCGCGCTGATCGTGAATCAGGACAAGTGGCACATAAAGGCTTCCAACCTGGGAGAGCAGGCGCTCGAAGCATTCTTCCGCTGATCATCCGCGGCAAAGGAGAGCAGCCGTCATGGAGTGCAGAAAGTGTGGAACCTGCTGCACCGCCCCGGACATCAGTGCTCTGGCGAAGCCGCTTGGAGTTCCCTGTATCCATCTCACCCGTGAAGGGCTCTGCGCAATCTACGACACGCGTCCGGCAGTATGCCGCGGGTACAGCCCAGACGAGCTTTGCAGCCTTATATCCGCGCCGACCATTGAAAAACGCGTTGAGCTATATCTCGCTGTTTTTGGACTGGGAAGAGAAAGCGCTGAATCTACGGAAAGCTCTTGAGAGTGATTTCACCGTCTACCCACTCGCCATAGGAAAAGTGGGTAATCCAGTCACCCAGGGAGACAATGATACGCCTGGAATCGCACTCCCAAGGCTCGACCAGCGGCTGATGAAAATGGCCTGTTACCACGACATCACAGCCTGAGGCAAACAGGCTTTCGGCATAGCGGCGAAGAATTGAATGATAGTCCCATCTGGTGCGCCTCCGGGCATGCTTTTTCCGGCTCTGCCCTCCCATCCACTCAGCCAGCGCCGACGCAACGGAAGGAGGCACCACATAGGTCAACAGCTTCGTCAGGGGGCTGTGCAGAAGGGCGCGAAGCATCCGGTATCCGTAATCGGCCCGGTTGATCTGGTCTCCATGACACAGATGAACTCGCCTCCCGTCCAGCTCAACTTCCATAACTCCCGAAGAAATCCGCGCATCGAGGGTCTCTTTGAAATACGGGCCCATGTGAAAGTCGTGGTTCCCTTCGCAATACACGATTTTTACGCCGTTTTCCCTCAGTTGCCGCAACTGCCCCAGCACCGGTAGGAAATGGGGAAAAGCCAGCTTCCTGTAGCCGATCCAGAACTCGAAAAGATCACCGAGAATGAACAGGGTGTCGGTGGTGCCGGAGAGGGTCTCAAGAAAGGCGAGGAGCCTGCGGTAGTTCTCGTCATTGGGGTGGCGCAGATGGGCATCGGCTATGAAAACGTGGCGCATGCGCGGCACTATAGCGGAAAATCGAAATGAGGTAAAGGTGGAGAACCCGTCAATGAACATGATGCGGGACATGGAAATAGTATGGGACGACCTGCTGGAAGCGTTCGCCAATACCGATGAAGATGTCGTGTACCTGCTCGACCGATATACAGGCGAAATCTTCTTCGTCCCGGTCGATTACCATGACGAATCGTTCTGGAACGAGATAGATGGGCACCCGGAACAGTACCTAAGAATACCCGGCTTTGATTACGACCAGGAACGCCTTCTTCTTCAGGATTTTACCAAGGGAGTGGGCAATGAGCGGCTTAAGCGGATGCTCGACATGTCCCTGTCGGGAAAGAGTCACGGACGACTCGACGACATCCTCTCATTTTATCCCGAGGAACTGGACCGGTTTCTCGTTCTGAAAGAAGAGCTGCTTGCCGAGCGAATCAGGAACTGGCTAGAAGAGCACGACATATTTCCGGCCAATGAATCGTTTTGACGATGATGAATCAGCGACAGTCCCCTAAGATGGTAGGAATGCTAGTCGTTGCCGGACTTGCTGTAGCGGTTGGCTATGCTGTCCGGCACACCGTTTCCTGCTTCCTCCTCTCATTCGTACTCGCCTACCTGCTCGACCCCCTCCTCGTGACCCTGGAGAAACACGGTATAAAAAGAAGTTACGGCATTGCCCTTCTCTATACCGCCCTCACAATTTTTTCGGCTTTTTTCGTAGCCGTTTTCGTCCCCCTCCTGACCACCAGTTGGTACGGACTTTTGAATGGGCTCCCTGGTTATCTGCAGAAGGGGAAGGCACTGGCTCTCGCATGGAAGGCGGAGCAACGATATGAAGCTCAGTTGGGCTGGCTATTCGAAAATGCCACGAGCTTTACCGATCATCTAGTTGCTAAATTCGGGGGAAGAATTTACGCTGCAGCGGGCACAATGGCCTTCAACCTGCTAAATATGGCCCTGGCGCCGATCCTCGTATTCTTCATGCTCTACTACAAGGAGGAGATAAAAAGGAGCATCACCTTATGGCTCCCCCCCGGCCAGAGGAAAGAATTTCTCGGTCTGGGCCGGGAGATCAACGACAGCGTCGGCGGCTACATCCGGGGTCAACTCATCGTTTCCGCCATCGTTGCAGTGCTCTCGGCAGCGGCGCTTTTCTTCCTCGACATAGATTACGCCATTTTCAACGGCATCTTTGCAGGGCTTGCCTCCATTCTTCCCTTCATCGGAGTGATAATAGCAACCATCCCCGCCCTCTTCTTCGCCTACGTCAAATTCCAGAGCGGCCTGGTGCTTCTCCAGGTAATTGCAGCCTTCTCCCTGATCTATTTCATAGAAGGGTACGTGATCAAACCCCTTGTCTTCAAAAAAGCCCTCGACCTCAACCCACTCATCACAATCATTTTCGTAATGGCCTTCGGGGAAGTCATGGGATTTTGGGGAATACTTCTCGCGATCCCCATTGCCGCCGCCATCAAGATTGTTCTCGAACATTACCAGCATCAGGCATCTGTTAACGGGGCTTGAGCATGGATAGTGAGCGGAGCAGGCTGAACGTTTATTATGTAGTGACGGCATTCTTGGCCACCATCATTGCCTCCGCCTATTTGATCCAGCATACCTTTTCCGCTGTTGCCACTTCACTGGCCCTGGCCTACCTGCTCAATCCCCTGCTGAAGTACCTTGACAGGCGGGGCTTTTCCCGATTCCTTTCAATTACTTTCCTTTACGGGATCGTGGCACTGACAGCCTTCATCCTTTCGTTTGTTCTCATTCCGTACATAGCACACCAGGCGAGTACGCTGGTAACCGTGATGCCGCTGTACACGCACAGGATTCAAACTTCCCTGGAGACGTGGAAGAGCCAACTCTCTCCCTTATTCAACCCAGAAGAACTGTCGTGGGTCATCGCACGGATCGATGAAGGCCTCGACAGAGTGGTATCCGAGATCTCAGGATCGGGTTATGAGCGGCTCAAGGAAATAGTCTTTGCATTTTTCGACCTTCTACTTGCCCCTGTCCTCGTATTTTTCCTCCTCTACTACAAGGAGGAGCTGAAGGAATCGATCTTGGGCATTATCCCCGCGACTATGCGCCCAGACCTCATCCACCTCGGACGGAAAATCAACAGGAGCCTGGAGAAGTTCATCTGGGGCATGCTGGTCGACTGCTTTCTAGTAGCTATCCTCTGCGCCGCGGCCCTCTACCTGCTCGACGTGGAATTTCCCATCCTGAACGGCATCTTTGCCGGCTTCGCCACCCTCATGCCCTTCGTCGGAGCCATAATAGCGATGGTCCCTCCCGCCTTCATAGGTTACGCGAAAAGCGGCGATGTTCTAATAATTCCCAAGGTGTGTGCCATCTACTTCCTGATAAATGTGGTGGTGGAAGCCAACATCATCAAGCCTTTCATCATGCGTGGCGCGTTGCAGCTCAATCCACTGGCTGTAATATTCTCAGTGATGGCCTTGGGCGAACTGATGGGTTTTTGGGGAATTGTCCTGGCGGTACCGCTAACGGCGGTACTTAAGATCTGCGGCCAGGAACTGCATGAGATCCGGGCGGGAGCATCATGAAAAAAGAAGTCTTCGGCATACGCGGGATGTCGTGCGTGAACTGCGCTTCCCGCATTGAGAAAGCGCTGCGGGAGAAGCCGGGTATCGCCTCGGCCTCGGTGAATTTTGCCTTGGAGCAACTCGTCGTGGAGTA
The DNA here is from genome assembly GCF_900187405.1 of Geobacter sp. DSM 9736. Taxonomy (NCBI): domain Bacteria; kingdom Pseudomonadati; phylum Thermodesulfobacteriota; class Desulfuromonadia; order Geobacterales; family Geobacteraceae; genus Geobacter; species Geobacter sp. DSM 9736. Next base: position 3,854,504 of record NZ_LT896716.1, on the reverse strand, counting down.
TGACGAGACACTCCTTTCATCGGAGAGAATCCTTGAGTATGTCCATGATCTCGGTTACTCGGCTGCCCCGGCTGCCGGCTCAGGTGAAGTTCGGTTCGCCGTAAGAGGGCTCCATTGCGCCTCATGTGTCGCTACTCTGGAAAAGAAGCTCCTTTCGCATCCCGCGGTAGAGCGTGCAGTGGTAAACCTCGCCCGGGAGGAAGCCTATGTGGCGTACAACCCCCAGCAGATCGACACGCAGAAGCTTTTCGCGCTGGTAAAGGAAGCTGGATACGAGGCAGCCGAAACCGATACGGCGAAGGAGGAAGCGGCAGGTCTCACGATTCAGAGGAACTGGTTCATATTCAGCTTGGCCGCGTCGCTCCCGCTCATGCTCACCATGTCGCTCCATCACGTCCGGTGGGTCGGATGGATCAATCTCATACTTGCCACCGCCGTTCAATTCTCGGCCGGACTCACCTTCTACCGCGGCTCCTGGTATGCCCTCAAGAACCGAAGCGCCAACATGGACGTTCTTGTGGCTCTTGGCACCTCTGCAGCGTATTTCTATTCGCTGTTCGCTTTTTTCGGGATATTCGGTCAGTCGGCCGAGGTATTTTTCGAAACCTCCGCCATGTTGATCGCTTTTATTCGCCTCGGGAAATATCTTGAAGCACGAGCCCGCGGCAAAGCAGGGGACGCTCTAAAGAAACTGCTCCGTCTCCAGGCGGACAAGGCCAGGCTTGTCATAGACGGAGAAGAACGTGAAGTGCCGGCCTCCCTCGTCCAGGTAGGGGACCTCCTTGTGGTAAGACCGGGAGAGACTATTCCTGTGGACGGAGTCGTAGAAGAGGGAAGATCTACGGTGGACGAGTCGCTGGTTACCGGGGAAGCGCTTCCCGTAGAGAAGGAGACCGGCAGCACCGTCACCGGCGCCACCATAAACAGGACCGGCGTACTCCACCTCCGCGCCATCCGTGTTGGGGCGGATACTGTACTCTCCCAGATCGTGTCGATGGTTCAGCAGGCCCAGGCTGACAAGGCCCCTATTCAGCGTTTCGCCGACCGCGTCTCCGGAGTGTTCGTCCCGGTCGTCGTCGGTCTGGCCCTCCTCACCTTCGGGGTCTGGTACTTCGGGATCGGCAGCGCCTTTATTTTCGCGTTCAAGCTGTCCATCGCCGTAGTAGTGATAGCCTGTCCGTGCGCCATGGGACTTGCCACCCCTACTGCCATAATGGTTGGAAGCGGCATCGGCCTTCATAGGGGTATTCTCATCAAGAGAGGCTCGGTCCTGGAAAACATCGCACGGCTCCAGGCGGTACTCCTGGATAAAACCGGTACCTTAACGGAAGGCCGTCCTTCCCTCACCGACATCACCCCACTCCCCGGCACCAGCCGTGGGGAGCTTCTAGCACTACTGGCAACCGCTGAATCGCATTCGAACCATCCGCTGGCCCAAGCGGCAATACAAGCCGCAGCAAAGGAGGGATTCGCTCCGGAAGGTGTTTCCGATTACGAGGAAAAACCCGGTTTCGGCATCATATGCACAGCCGGAGAGAACCGGATACTCGCCGGCAACTCCCGGCTCATGTCGGAGAACCGGATTAGCGTTGAACCGTTGACAGATCTTGTAGTAGTATGGGCTGCCGAAGGGAAGTCGGTGACGTACGTGGCACGCAACGGAGAACTCGTCGGGGCAGCCTGTTTCGCCGACCGACTGAAGCCGCACTCAACCGCTGCAGTAGAGGAACTGAAACGTGCGGGAATAGCGGTCTTCATGATCACCGGCGACCACAAGGAAGTGGCGGCAACGGTAGCCCTCCAGGCAGGGGTCGACGGGTTCGAGGCAGACGTTCTTCCCGACCGGAAACAGAAGGTAGTGAAGGAATACCAGCAGCGGGGCCTCTATGTCGGCATGGTGGGAGACGGAATCAATGACGCTCCGGCTCTCGCACAGGCGGACTTGGGGATTGCCATGGGCGGGGGAGCCGACGTAGCAAAGGAAACGGGGGACCTCGTCCTCGTACGGGACGACCTGATGGATGTCGTACGGGCAATCCGGCTTGGAAAAGCGACCCTCTCAAAGGTGAAGCAGAACCTCTTCTGGGCACTCTTCTACAATATCCTGGGTATTCCGGTCGCCGCCGGTGCGCTCTTCCCCCTTGGAATCACGTTGAAACCGGAATTCGCAGGTCTAGCCATGGCATTCTCCTCCGTGTCCGTGGTATGCAATTCTCTGCTCCTGAAAAGGGTAGGCCGGAAACTCTGATATGAACTCATCTTCGATAAAAAAAACTGTGGTCGAGATAGCGCTTCTCCTCCTCGTGGCCACCCTCATCGGCAGCATCTGGAATCAGAAGCTGCTTCGTCAGGCATGGACAGGAAAACTCGCCGCGCCAGCCCCTGCGGAAGCACCCACCAGTGCCCCCGCTGCCGCAGTGCCGCTACCGGTAGGGCTCATGCAGGTCAAAGATTTCTTCGACAGGAATGAAGCGGTGATAGTCGATGCGCGCGACAGGGAGACATTCACGAACGGACGAATCAGAGGAGCCCTGTCGCTCCCGCTGGGGGAAGCCGACACGGCCATCGCCCGGTTAAAGGAAAAGGTCCCCCCTGAGTCGCTGATCATCATCTACTGCAACGGCTACGGCTGCCACGACAGCATGGAGCTGGGTAGAAAGCTGATTGCCGCCGGCTACGGCTCGGTCTTCGTCTTCGAGGGAGGATATCCGGAGTGGCGGGACGCTGGCTACCCCGTGGAAGGAAACGCACCATGACTAAGCGCACCACGAATATCATTCACATCCTAGTGCGCCTTCTCCTTGGGGGCATTTTCATCTACGCAGGAATCATAAAGATCATAGATCCGGTTGCATTCGCCGGTAACATCGCCGCCTATCAAGTTCTTCCCTACTTCGGCAATTACCTTGCTGCTGCAATTCTCCCTTGGCTGGAACTGCTCTGCGGCCTGCTGCTCGTGACCGGGTACCGTGCCAGGGGAGCCGCAGCGACCGTAGCCCTGCTCAACATCGTCTTCATCCTGCTCCTTGCATCTACCATCGTCCGCGGACTCGACATCGACTGCGGCTGCTTCAGGCAAGGGGGGCCGAAAACGTCTGCCTGGACCGCCATAATGCGTGATCTCCTGCTCCTTGCCTTGGCACTTTTCACGATGTATCAGCCGGAGCGGTCGTCCAACCGTTTCCGGTAGTATCCCTATTAAATTGAAAGCGAACATAGACTTACCATGACGAAAGAACTGCTTCTTCTCCCCCTCGCCTATCTCCTCGGCTCTATCCCTAGCGGACTGCTCCTGGCAAAAGCCTTCGGCGGGGTCGACATCAGGAACACGGGCAGCGGCAACATAGGCGCCACCAACGTTTACCGGACCATGGGACGTAAGATGGGAATCGCGACGCTCATCGCGGATTGCCTCAAAGGTCTTATTCCTGTGCTCCTTGCAAAGCACCTGGGCTTCCCCGACCTCTGGATCGCCGCCGTCGGCGCGGCCGCTTTCATTGGTCACGTCTACACCGTTTTTCTCGGATTCAAAGGGGGAAAAGGAGTCGCCACCGCTCTCGGAGTTTTTCTCGGCACGTCTCCCCTAGCCGTACTCCTCGCGGTAGGGGTCTTCGCCTTCGTCCTGTGGCAGTGGCGGTACGTTTCTCTTGCATCGATATGCGCGGCAATTGCCATGCCTCTGCTCGTGGCTCTCATGGATGGCAATACCCTTATGATCGCCATGACGGCCCTCATAGCCTCTCTTGTGGTCCAGAAGCACCGGGAAAACATCGTGAGGCTGAAGCTGGGCACCGAGAACAGGTTCAAGGCCTGAAGCATGAAAGTCCGGTTCAGCTCCCGCACCACTTTCCTCCTACTGGCTGTCATCCTTCTTCTTCTCATCCCCTGTCTGCGATTCGGCATTTTTGCCTTCAGCTCTGCAGGAGACGGGAAAAATGTCCAGCTTTTCGACTTTGAGCAGGGCTCTTCCTTGACCCGGATTGCTCGGGAACTGGAAGAAAAAAGGATCGTCTCCAGCGCAGGAATGTTTGTCCTTTACTCCAGAATGAAGGGAGCAGAAGCAAAGGTCAAAGCCGGGTACTATCAGTTCAATGACGGGCTGCTTCCTGGAGAAATCCTGCGCAAGATGGTGGCGGGAGAAGTCTATACCCGCAAAGTCACCGTGCCTGAAGGATACTCCATCTTCCAGGTCGGCGAACTCCTCGAATCGCAGGGCACCTTCCGGAAGAAGGTCTTTCTGGAGCTATGCAGAAGCAAAACGCTACTGCAGGACCTTGGCATAGCCGCATCAAGCGTCGAAGGCTACCTCTATCCCTGCACCTACAACGTATCCACGAAGACTGATGAAGCCGGACTAATTCGGATGATGGTAGAGCAGTCCGACAGGATCTACGAAGAAAAGTTCGCAGCGCGCGCGAGTTCTACGGGGCTTGACCGGCACCGGATTCTCACCCTCGCTTCTATGGTGGACAAGGAAGCGGTTTCTCCAGCGGAGCGCCCGCTCATCGCGTCGGTATTTCTGAACAGGCTGAAAAGGGGAATGCCTCTTCAGAGCGACCCGACAGCAGTGTACGGAATACGCGCCTTCGCAGGCAACGTCTCGAAAAATGACATCATGCGCCGCACCCCCTATAACACCTATCTTATAAAAGGCCTTCCTCCGGGGCCCATCGGCAATCCGAGCCGGGAAGCCGTGGAAGCCGTTCTGGCCCCCGCACGAACCGAATACCTCTACTTCGTTGCCAAGAAGGATGGCACCCACGCTTTCACCTCCACACTCGAGCAGCACAACCAGGCTGTCCGCAGGTACCTGAAGGGTGGAAACGGGCGATGATCCCACCGAGCAAGTTTCCTGATACAATCAAGTAATACGAGTCTGAGCCGACAAACAGGATCAGCACGCTCTTGCAGTTCTAAAGGAACATCCTGCCCCTCCGGAACCGGACAGAAATGGAGTCGTCATGAGAGTGTTTCCGTTTCTAGTGCTGACCATTGCTTTTCTTCTTCCCGCCCCCGCTTCCGCCAGCGAACTCCGGGGAACTGCGCGAATCATGTTGGTGCAGGGAGATGTCCAGATCCGGATGGCCGACGACAACGATTGGGTCCCCGCAGCGGTCAATACCCCTCTCGAGGAGGGGGACAGCGTCTGGAGCCCTGACGGGAGCAAAGTCGAAATCCAGCTCCGGAACGGTACCTACGTTCGTCTCGGCAGCGAAACCCTGCTGGATCTGGTGGAGGCAGGGGACGATCTTCTCCAATTCCATCTTACGATGGGTCATGCTTACGTAAACTCCGGCAGCGCCCCAGGAATAGCCTGCCAGTTCGAACTCACCGAAAGCACCGTCACGATCGAAAATCATACGCTTATCCGGCTTGATCTCCCTTCTGAGGGTCACGAGACTATTGCAGTCCTTAAAGGTACGGCTTACGTGGAAGACAGCGAAGGCAGTACCGAGCTCCACAGCGGAGAGATGCTGAGCATAGGGGATGAGGAGAGCAAACTGCTTCCCCTCGCCCCTCCGGACGCATGGCAGAAGTGGAACCAGAAGCGCGACCGGCAGATAAAGCCCCGCACTCGAAGCGCTCGACTTCCCGAGGAGCTCTGGCTGTATGAGAATGAGCTGGGATCATCGGGAGAATGGATCGAAGTTTCCGACTATGGCCGCGTTTGGAGGCCGACAATCATCGCGGGGGAGAATTGGACTCCCTATCGGGTAGGAAGATGGATCTGGCGCGGCGACGATTATGTCTGGATCTCTTACGAAAGCTGGGGGTGGGCTCCCTACCACTACGGGAGGTGGGTGGCTATTTCCGGAAGAGGCTGGTGCTGGGTCCCTCCTGCCCGTGGCGATGTTTATTGGGCTCCCGCATATGTGGGCTGGATCACCACTCCTCAGCATGTGGCATGGGTTCCGCTGGCCCCAGGGGAAATCTATTACGGGCGCGGCTACTATGGCCGTTCGAGCGTTACCATTACCAATGTCACTAACATCAACCACATCAGCGTTACCGGCAGATTCTCATACCGGAACCAGCGAGCCGCAGGCGGCGCGCTTACAGTCGTGCCCCGTGAGGCATTCGCAACTGGAAGAATGAACTACGTCAGGACGCGAGGAGACATCGTCTCCACCTCTTCCGGCGCGACCATAAGCCGCCCTGAACCGCCCACAAACAGCCGGACCGTCAGAATGCCGGCAATAAAACGGATTCCTCCGACGAAGCTGCCTCCCCCCTCCGTAGCTGCAACTCCGGCACCGGAATGGAAGCAGCGCACCCGTCGCCCAGGTGGAAGCGACGGAATCCGAACGACAAGTGAAGGGCGCGGAATCCCGGGGCCGGACAAACGCAGGGAACACCGCTCAATTCAGATGCCCGGGCCGCAACGATCTCCCATTCCTCCGAAGCACCCTTCCCCCACGGCGGGAAAAGGGAGCGGGCCACGCCCCGTCAAAACCGATAGACGGGCCTCACCGGCTCATCGAGAGCACCAGCAGCAACGGCCGAAGGAAACACCGCAGACGAAATCAGGGAATGCATCGGGAACTGCCAAGGAACATCAGGGACAACCGGACAGGTTCCGGCACGGGACGCGAAGCGGTGAACGATTCGACGGGGGAAGAAGGGGCGAGCAGCGGAGGGATTGAGCCGGACAAAGCAGGAATAACTGAGAATGCCCGCACCAGAGTGCGGGCATTTTTTGTCCTGGTCCGCAGTTACTCAGATAAACGTCTTCAGTGCCTGCTTGGCGAAAGCGTACTCGATGGTGTTTGCCTCCCGCATCCTGCCGTGCCCCTCGCGGTGGCAGTATATGATCGAAGCGAACCGGTCGCACAACCATTCCGCCCGCTGGCACTCCTCGCAGATAAACAGCCTGTCTTCAGGACGAACACAATCGCCCTCACGAATACTGGGATAGCGTATCATGACGAGCCTCCGGGGAAATATGATCGGTATCCTGCAGCTTCGCCAACTTCTGGTCTGACCTCCGCCCCCTCTTCTTGTGCAGCACGCTCACCCGGAGGGGGTGAAACTTCGCCATCTCACGGGTCCTCCTTCAGAACCTTGACGGGAGTCCCGTCCCGCCACACCGACACCGTAAAATTGTAGCAGCTTTTCCTGATTTCGACAGAGTCTGGAAAACCGCCATACCACATGCCGCCATTTACCCCCCGAGCCAGCAGCTACACCGGTTGACTTCGTGAAAATCTGTTTTATATTTTTAGCGTAATCTAATTACAGCTTGATAATCAATAATGATGACATGCCTTTGCGGCGCAACATTTGAAAGGAGGATAGGAAATGAGAACGCGCAATGTATTTGCATTTCTTGTGACTGCTGCGGCTCTCCTTGGCCCGGGCGTATACCTGCAGGCAGCCGATACTGGCACCCGGAGCAGCGACGAAACAGTTGGCGAGAAGATGGATGATGCCTCCATTACTACCAAGGTCAAGATGAAGCTTCTCGGCAACAAGGCTACCAGTGCTCTTAACACGAGCGTGGAGACCACTGACGGGGTAGTGACGCTAACCGGAAAAGCACGTTCACAGGCAGAAAAAGAGCTTGCATCCAAACTGACCGAAGAAGTCAAGGGTGTGAAGAGTGTTGTAAATGAGATGAAAATAGAAGAAAGCGACGCACCCAAGAGTAAGTGAGACGGCTCCGCACCAAGGCGTATCGCGTAGTGGTGCCGCCGCCAGCGGCCGACATATCTCCCATAATAAAAGGAGGCACCATGAAACCCAATGCACTCGTATTGATCGTTATCGCTATGCTCTTGGCCCTCGCGCCCGCTGCTGCGCTTGCAGAGAAACCGGCAAACTATTTGATGATCAAAGCCGGTGCCTACGACCCCAGCAACAGGTTCACCATCAGTGGGGCAGGCGGGGATGGACTGGATGTCAACAACGAAACCAGGTTCAGCGGCGAAGTTGCTATCGGCCACTACTTTCTTCCTGTCTTTGCTCTCGAGCTCGGCGCCGGCTATTTCGAGAACAAGGGAACAGCCGCCAATCAGGCGGGAACGGTAAAGCTGCGCGTGGTGCCGGTGGTACTTACAGGGAAACTGCTTGCTCAACTCGGTCCCGTTGAACCGTACATTCTTGGCGGCATCGGCGCTTATCTCACCGACTTCGACGCCGACGTCACCACCAGCGACGCCACAAGCTCAACTAAATTTACCTACGGCCTCCATGCCGGAGCCGGGATCAACTTCGACGTAACCGAACGGTTCTTCGTCGGTGCCGAAGCACGCTATCTCTGGGCAGAGCCGGAATTCGGAGGACGGGATATCAGGCTTGACGGTTATTCAGCTACAGGAGACCTTGGTTTCCGGTTCTGAGGAGTGAAACCCCTCCACTAGGGCAAAAGCCGAATCTGTGACGATGAGGACAGGGATATGTAGGACGCCGGATGCGCCCTTCATATCCCTCTCTTTTTCCGGGAAGTGCGCTCCCAGCACCTCCGCCGCCTGCAGAAGGTGCTCATGATACAACTTCTTCTCGACAACCCGCTCCTCCTCCTTTTCCTTGTTGCCGCCATCGGCTACCCTCTCGGAGGCATCAAAATTGCCGGTAGCAGACTGGGTGTTTCCGCAGTACTCTTCGTCGGGCTTGCCTTCGGTGCCCTGGACCCGGAGATGAAGCTCCCGGAGATTATCTACATGCTTGGAATGGGCCTTTTCATTTACACCATAGGCCTGAGCGGAGGGCTGACCTTCACCTCCTCCTTCAAGCGGCAGGGGTTGCGCTACAACCTCCTGGTTCTTGGGGTCATCTCGACTTCAGCCGGATTGACCGCGCTGGCCGCAAAGCTCCTCCACATCAAGCCAAGTATCACCGCCGGGATGTTCGCCGGAAGCCTCACCAACACTCCTGGCCTCGCCGGAGCCCTGGACACAATAAAGCACCACTTCGCAGGCGAACACCTCGAACAGCTCCTGGCGGAACCTGTTCTCGGCTACTCAATCACCTATCCGGTTGGAATCATTGGAATGGTGCTGGCAATAAATGTGGCACAGCGGCTCTGGCGGATCGACTATGCAGCGGAGGCAAAGCAGCTCCATTCTTTCGGTGCGGCCACCGAGCCGCTCAAGAATTTTACTATCAGGGTCACCCGACCGGGATGCTGCACCAGAAACCTCGAGGATCTCCGTCGCGAAGAGGGATGGCTGGTGATGTTCGGTCGCCTCAAGCGGGGCGACCAGGTAATCATGGCCTTTCCGGAGGAGAAACCGAAGGTAGGGGACCTGCTGACAGTAGTGGGGACGGCAGGGGAAATACGGCGGGTTGCCGATTACTTCGGCGAAAAGAGCGAAGAGGAACTCGACCTGGACCGTAGCGAATTCGATTTCCGGAGAATTTTCGTATCGAACCCCCAGGTCGCAGGGAGGCGGCTCAAGGACCTCAACCTTCGAAAGAAATTTGGGGCGGTCATCACAAGGGTCCGGCGCGGCGATGACGACTTTTTGCCCAACGGCGACCTTGTCCTCGAACTTGGAGACCGGGTGCGGGTACTGGCTTATCGCGAGCATATGCAGGGAGTAACAAAATACCTCGGGGACTCCTACCGTGCCGTGAGCGAAATCGATATCCTCACCTTCAGCCTCGGACTCGCCCTCGGCCTTCTCCTCGGAAGCATTCCGATTCCACTTCCCGGGGGGATCACCTTCAAGCTGGGGTTTGCAGGTGGTCCTCTAGTCATGGCGCTATTTCTGGGCACTCTCGGCAGGACGGGAAAGATGGTGTGGAACCTCCCTTACAGCGCCAATCTGACACTCCGCCAGATCGGACTCGTTCTCTTTTTGGCCGGCATCGGCACCCGTGCCGGTTACAGCTTCGTCTCAACCATGGTTCAGGGAGGCGGACTCGTCGTTTTCGCTACAGGAGCGGTCATAACCTGTTTTACAGCATTTCTGGCGCTCTGGGTGGGCTACCGGCTTCTCAATATTCCGATGAACATAATGGTGGGGATTCTTGCTGGACTGCAAACCCAGACTGCGGTAGTAGGGTATGCTCTGGAACAGACAAAAAACGATTACCCGAATATCGGCTTCGCTTCGGTGTATCCCATCGCTACCATCACCAAGATCCTGTATGTTCAGATGCTGCTGCTCCTGCTGGAGTGACTGCAACTATCATTTCTTGTCGGCCGGGCGACTTTGCTGCTCGACTTTTTCAGGGTTCCGTTCGCGCTCGTCTTCCGTTTTCTCTCCGGGCTCCTTGCCGTCCTCAGACGAATGCTCCACCACCGAGTTTATCTCTGCACCCACAAGCATGATGAACCCGGTGATGAATAGCCAGAGGAGGAGAACTATGACCGCCCCGATACTCCCATAGGTTTTGTTATAGGACCCGAAGTTGTTGACGTAGTATGAGAAAGCGAAGGAAGCAAGCAGCCAGATCGGTATGGCGATGACCGCCCCCGGGCTGATCCATTTCCAATTCTGCTTTACGTCAGGGGTAATATAGTAGGTCAGTGCAAGTGCGAGAACGAGCATGAAGAGAATCACCGGCCATATGAGGATATTCCAGGCAAGCCGGAAGGTTTCTCCCAGAACCGCCAGCCTGGCGATGAGTGCGCCGATTGTGGGTCCGAAGATAAGAAGCACTATTGCCAGTATGAAAAGAAGCGACAGAACCGTGACGAGCATGATTGCGAAGAGGCGGACTTTCCAGAAGGGTCGCCCTTCTTTCACCCGGTAGAGACGGTTCATGATGTCCATTATCGAGGTGATGGCACTTGATGATGACCAGAGAGCCAGAAGAAAACCGAGTGACAGCAGCCCCCCCTTCTTGTTTCCGAACAGTGCCTTTATATTATCCTGAAGGAGAGTGAACGCCTCCTGGGGAAGCACCCGCTTCATCAAGTCGAGAATGGATTCGAGTAGCCCCGGAAAGGGAAGGTATCCAATGAGCGTAGTCAGAAAAAGGAAAAACGGAAACATGGCGAACAGGAGGTAGTAGGCTATCGCTCCGGCATAGATTGTACAGCTGTCTTCCGAAATCTTCGCTACAACCCTCTTCCCCATCTCTTTGTAGGATAAGTCGCCTAAATTGAAATACCTCCGGAATGAGAACATCGCGCCCCCTTAGTTCGGTTCGTCCGCAGCACAGGTTGGATGGGCATAACGCCATCAGGCATTATTTTTAGTGTATGGTGCAGCAGCGGTTTGTCAACGGCTACTGAATCCGGTGGCGAAGTCCATGGCGCACATCGTGCGGAACTGTGGGTGCGTACCACAGGCAACACCTGCGGCACGGAATTCCCTCTTAAAGATGTTGCGTCGGTGTCCGCGGGCGGGGACTCCATCGTCTATTATGAGCTGCATGACCATCAGCCGGGCCGTGTCCGGGCCGTAGCCCACATTTTCACCTATATACCCGGTCCAGTCCCCATGCCGTTCAATGCGACTGCGAAAACCTCCCCTGCTTCCATGCCCTGTGCTGCCACTCCCGGACTGCTCCCGTACCAGGTCTGCCGCTGCCCTGGCTAGCCCGTCGGACCAGAACAGAGCAGGAAGGGGATCTTGGCGTTTCAGAAACCGGGACGCCTCGTCAACAGCTGCGGTTCCCTCCTCAGTCGCAACATATGTCCCGCCGTTCAACTTGTATCGTTTTCCGTGGAAACTGCGTCGGAACTTTTCGATGAATTGTGCATATTCGACTGGGGCGGTACGGGCAAGATTCAGTTCCTTGAAAACCTCAGTCGCCAGGTCGGCATATGCCGGATTCGCGGCGGAGATTAAAAAGAGTGCAAAAGCCTGAATATACCTGTGTAGCGGCATGCCGCCCCCCTCTCTTGAAGTCGGTGTTGAAGCTACCGTTCAACCATGCGCTCTTTCCCCCCGTCCCCCCTCCCCGCATTGCCGGAATAGCGGCGGCAGATAGAGAGATACCGGTGCTTGTACTAAAAGCCAGGGATGAGTCCATCTGAATATTTCTAAAGCGCGCAGGAGATTTTGTCGATGTACTGCTTATATAGCCAAGTCCAGACGATGAAGGGAGTATCGAGCATGAATCGGAAGCGGTTTAAGATAGTACTCACCGAAGAAGAAGCCCTAGCCCTCGAATCGGACCAGAAGAAATGGCCCAAAAACTGGACGATCCTTTCCCGGCGAAAGAATAATCAGAAAATATTGCGGTAACACTCCTATTTGATTATCTCCGGCGGCATACTCTTCTGAGACGGTAGGTCTGTCGTGCCGCACTTGCGACAACAATCACGGCATCCGTCCTTAAGGGGAGGTCCCTCCTCTTTTCCGCGCACAGCGCGTGATGCCGCCATGCACTTCATGCAGCACTCGCATGCCTCCTCTCTCTCGCGCGTACTCTCCTCTCCTTGACGCTCCGATGGCTCCCGGGACTGCGGCGAATCGGTCACCCCAATAGCAGAAGCAACCGACATCAGGCAGACCATAAATGACATGCCCAACGCTCTTAAGACCATATCACCTCCCACTTGGCAATACTGCCTACCTTAAAGTATTCAGGGACTGAAACGGCTGTCAACCCACACCATGGAAATCAGGAGCAGTCGGAGCAGATTGACAACCAGGGATCAGCAGGTATCATACAATTAAATATTTTTATGGTGAGTTCAGGAGGACGTCATGGAACGACAGACTGGTTGGACCATCGCCTTATTAATAGTCATCATCATTCTTGCGATAATAGGGATCTTCTGGTGGCATGCCGTTCCTGCGCCCTAGCTGGCCCCCCTGAACAGCATGATTACAAAAAGGAGAGACCGCAAGGACCTCTCCTAAGTGTGCTGCAGTGGCACGACTATCTTATGTCGACCCGTAGAACGGTAGCGTAAACTTTGGGAACACGTACCTCCAATACACCATCTTTAAGAGATGCCGAAACGTGCTGTCCATCAATCGAGTCAGGCAGCCGAAGAGAACGTCGAAAATTCCCGTTTCGCCTCTCCATACGCAGGTACTCCCTTCGCACGCACCGGTCCTCCCCCTTCTTTTCCCCCGAAATAACCAGAGTGCCATCGATAAGCTGAACATCTATTTCCTCTCGCTTCATTCCAGGGAGATCGACTTTCACGACTATTTCAGACCCCTCATCATATACGTCAAGATCAGGGACGTACTCTCCCGGACCGTCCTCGAAGAACCTCTGCAACGGCATGCGGTGCCAGCCCAAAACAGGCATATGAAGGGTTTCCTCTACCAGCTTCTCCATTTCTTCGAAAGCTGTCGTAAGGCTGCTGTTCGGCTTTGGATGAATGATTCCTGTTACCGATACCTTTGCAGCCCCCTTAGGGCCTCTGCCATCCCGTTCGCAGTGAGTTCTCATCCGGCATACCCTCCTTTCTGTCACCAAATTCACCTTTGAATGAATTATATCAACATTGAAAATGAATTTCAAACCAAGGATGTGTGGCGCGGAAAGTTTTGGAAATTAGGCAGGTTTTACTTGGTTGTGGCGCTGCAGGGCAACGTCAGCCCCACAACGATTTGTGGTCAGCTTCGCAAGAAGATCGAGGAGGGGAAGTATCCTGATAGGCTTCCTAATGCAATGAAGTTGCATCTGCTCCATCTGCAAAAGAGCGTCGCGTTTGATGTCGCCGCTGACTATGATGATCGGAGTCGCAGGGGCAATGGCCTTGATCGCCGCAGCCATCCCCAGTCCGTTCATTCCCGGCATGTTTATATCTACCATGACGACATCGGGTCGGAACTGCCGGAAGATTTCGAGACCTTCTTTGCCGTTGGCCGCTTGGTAAACGGTTCTTACCTTTGTAGACAGAACTTCGCAGAACACTGCCCGTGTTACTGCTTCATCCTCCGCGTAAAGGAGGGAAATTTCGAGTTTTGCCTTAACATCACGATGCATCTGAAAACTCCTGCAACAAGTTGCTGGGGAACAGCAACCCGACTGAAGCCTGTAAATGGATAAGTGCTTTCGTATTTTTAATACATGCTACCTGTTACACGTATGTATTGATGATTACGTCTCGCCTGCGCCGGTCATGGCGTCCCTGCCTTACAGGATCGTGCCCTACCCTGACCCATCCCTGTGAGCGTCGGAATGCAGTTACGCCGCCATTAAAGATCAGGCGGTCAAGTTCAATACCGTCGACCATTCCGAAGGAGCCATCATCATAAAGGACACGGATCAGCATGCAGCCCTCCCCAAAGTGGACCGCTAAAGTATACACGATTTTCCAATCAACGCATCACAAAGATGATATATATTGATCGATATGTATTCGATTCTTCCGGATCTTCCGATTTGAACACGCAACACGATTGAGAATCCGTACAAGAAATGGAGGTTGGCATGGCTATCGTAGAAGTTAGTATCACTCCTCTCGGCACCGACACAACAGGCGTATCACAGTATGTGGCTGGATGCCTGAAAATAGTCCGGAAGTCAGGAATTCCTCACCAGCTTACTCCTATGGGAACCATACTCGAAGGGGAGCTCGATCAGATCTTCGGGCTCATCAGGGAGATGCAGGAAGCTACCTTTGCAGCGGGAGCAATCCGGGTTTCAACCTTGATCAAAATCGATGACCGGCGGGATAAACAACACACTATGGCGGGAAAAGTACGTGCGGTGGAGCGGAAGCTGGAGGGAGAGCAATAAAATAGAAAAAGCCCCGGTATACCCCGGGGCTCCGTGCAACAATTGCAGTCTTCGGCAGATCAGGCCTTCTCCACCTTGACTGCCGTCATGTTACCATTTTCCAGCAAAGCATTCACATTCACGTCCCTGAAATGGATGGGCGCGAATACAAGCCCCGGCTGAAGCAGACCGTTAACGCGTGCCGGCGCGGTTATGCTTCCTACAGCAGAGGAAACCTTCACTGCGCTACCTTCCCCGATACCGAGAGCTGAAGCATCGGTAGCGGAGAGCTCGACATAACCTTGAGGGGCAACTGCCAGATTATTCTCGGACCACGTGGATGTAGTGCCGTTATGGTAGAGAATGGATCCCGCAAGCAGGGTCAACGGGTACTGCGCAGTCGCCACCGGGCGGTCGGAAAGGGATGCAAGCGGGCCACAGTACGCCGTAACGCCGGAATTTGAACTCTTGATGAAACAGCCGTCACTTTCGCAAGCTGTGGCGTATCCCGGAACGGTGGTACTGATTTCCGAGAGGATATCCGAAGCAGCAGACGATTGTTCTGTGCCGGAAACCCTCCGGTACAGGTCTGCGAGGATTTCAATATCGGATCGCGCATCGCCGGGGGGGCGAACTGCCTTGGAGAGGGACTGAACCCTGTTGTCAATGGTTGTAAAAGTCCCTTCCTTTTCTGCGGCCGCAGAACCTGCAAAGACGACATCTGCAAGCTTGACCGTCTCGCTGGGGAAAATATCCTGAACAATGAGAAGATCCAGCTTTTCCAGAGCTTTTCTGATCTTGCCGCTGTCGGGAAATGAAACAAGCAGATCGCTAGCTACGACATACAGAGCTTTTATAACCCCCTGCTCTATCCCTTCTATTAGCTGCTCGATGCTTTTCCCACTTCCACCTCCCAAGGCGGCCGACATATCAAGAACACCCTGAGCGTTGTTCTTTTCATCGATGGGGAATACTCCCCCGGCTTCCTTACCTACAGCGCCGGTCACAAGGGCGAGATTCGCCAATGCTGCAACCTTTTCGGCGGCACCGGCACTCTTGGTAATGTCAGAGCCGAAAATGATGGCGACGCTTTTCTTACCGGAGACAAGCTGGGCGGCTTCTCTCAAATCGGTTTCCAAAACACCCGCAGCGGCTGCAAGCTCAGACAGCGAAGAGGAAGCAACACTTTGCTTGACTGCGTCAAGACCGTTGACCTCGCCCCCTTGTTCCACAACCGCTTTAATGAGACCTCCGATAAGAGGAAGTTCTCCGCCGGGCTGGTACTGGAGATGCTTGTTGGCGAACTTCTTCAGCTTCACAGGGCGCATGTTCGCCAGAATAAGCTTTGCATCATTCTTCGTTGCAGCCTTGATGACTCTGTACTCCACCCCGGTGGCTTCCGCGTTGAGGTCGGTGCCGATGACCAGGATAGCCTCTGCATCGTCGATTTTGTCTATGGTGGCGCTGGCGCCGCTGATTCCAAGCTTCTCCTGAAGTACACGAACCGCGGCTCCATAACCCTGACACACCTCGGAAGCCAGGTTACCGGTGCCGATAGCCGTCGTCATAAACTTCTGGAACAGAAAGCTCTCTTCGTTTGTAAGACGGGGAGACCCGATACCGGCAACGGCTTGAGGACCGCTATCCTTCACTATCTCCTGTAGTTTGCGCGCAGCAAACGACATCGCCTTCTCCCAATCGGTCGCCAGTTGCCTGTCATGAGCCTTGAGGAGCGGTGCAGTCAGCCGCTCGGTAGAATTGATGTAGCTGTAGCCGAAACGCCCGTTGATGCAGAGGTTGCCGCTGTTGAAGGTGGTTGCATCGTCACTGGTAACACGATCTATCCGACCGTCTTTGACGTGATATTCGATCTGGCATCCCGCAGGACAGAACCCGCAGATACTCCTTACCTTGTTGTAAGTCCACGGACGCCCCTTGAATTTGAAAGGCTTGCTGATGAGAGTGCCGGTGGGGCATACGGCTACGCAATTTCCGCAGAATTCGCATTTGAGTGCCTTACCGTCATCGGTCTCGATGATGGTGGCATCACCGCAGTTGGTGACTGCGATCGCGTCGGCCCCGACGATTTCATGGTCAACCTTCACGCATTTTTCGCAGAGAATGCATCGGTTAGGGTCGCTCTCGATGAGTGGCCAGTCATATCGAATTGTCCGGCGTTCCAGAACCGTGTAATACTCTTGCTTTGTTACTTCCATGTTGTAGCACGTGTCCTGCAGATCGCACTCTCCAGCGGCGTCACACACCGGGCAGTCGAGGGGATGGTTCACTAGCAGCAGTTCGGTGACCTTGCGGCGAACTGCATCGAGGTTCTCCGATACTGTTGTGACGTTTATCCCTTCCTTTACCGGGGTATTGCATGCTGTAACCGGACGATCGATCCCCTCGATCTCCACCGCGCATATGCGGCACGCACCGGTCGGCGAAACTTTTTGGAGCCAACACAGTGTGGGAATTGTGATGCCGACAGTTGCGGCCGCGTCGAGGATTGTGGTTCCTTCGGCTACCGTTGCCGTTTTGCCGTCGATTGTGAGACTGACCATAATATTTTCACCTCATCATATTCAAACAAAAGGTAAGGGCAGGAGACTGCCCCCCTTGCCCCTTGCGTTCAGGCTGATCCGAATGTATTGCCTGTAGATCAGGCAACTGCAACCATTGCAACGCGATAACAGCGCAGACACCGTTCGGCCTCGCGGACCGCCTGGCTGTTGGTGAAGCCGAGTTCGACCTCGCAGTAGTTCTTGTAGCTTGCCCGCTCCTTGCCGTGGATCTCCGCCTGATGCTCCCGATGGGCTGAGTCGAGCCACTGCACCTTCTCGTTCTTGTCGTACACTCCCATATAATTGAGAATGTCTTCCATATACTCGTCGTCGACCAGATAGGCTTTTCCCTCTTCGAGCCAACGCTGGATAACTTTTGCTGCACGATGACCGCTGCCGACACAGGCCACGACGGTAAGCGGGCCGATTTCGGCGTCACCGCCGGCGAAGATTCCTTCATGGTCGGTAATAAGTGTACGGGTCTGAAAATTGCCCATACCATCTTTCAGATCCTTACCGGCAGCATCTTTGTAAGGCACGTACTTTGTCACTACGGTATTCCACTTTGTGATGTCGATGCCGAGATCGGAAGGGATGAAGGAAAGATCGGGATCCTGACCAATTGCCGGAATTACCGTATCACACTCTACGACGAATTCGCTCCCGGGGACCGGCTCGGGGCGGCGGCGGCCGGAGGCATCAGGCTCTCCAAGTGCCATCCGCACGCATTCAACGCCGGTCACCTGCTCACTCTCGTTAACGATGATCCTTGTCGGAAGAACCTGGAACTCAAACTTTACGCCTTCCTCATCGGCGCCATCCACCTCCCAGACATCGGCAGGCATCTCCTTCCGAGACCGGCGATAGAGCAGCGTCGACTCCTCCGCCCCTTCCCGGAGGGCAACGCGGACGCAGTCAATGGCAGTGTTGCCGCCGCCGACGACGACGACTTTCTTGCCCATCCCGGTATCCTTCCCCATGTATGCTTCGCGAAGGAAGTCGATACCCCCTTTGAGGAAGCCTTTGTATCCTTTATCCTCTCCTTCGACTCCCATCGGCTTAGACCGATGGGCTCCAGGCGCCAGGAAAACCGCATCGTACTTTTCCTTGAGCTCTGCCAGTGAGATATCCTTGCCAACGCGGGTGTTATAGATGATGGTGACGCCCAGCGCCGCGATTATATCGATATCACGCTGAAGAAGATGGCGCGGCTGGCGGTAGGGAGGAATGCCCACGGCGATCATGCCACCGCCGAAGCCCTCCGGAAGAGCTTCATAAATCGTGCAGGGGTAGCCTTCCAGCGCCAGGTAATAGGCTGCGGCAAGACCTGCTGGTCCTGCGCCGACAATAGCCACAGTCTTATTTTTCCGCGGCTTGGGCTGTGCCGGCAGATGCTTTCGGTAATACGCAAAGTCGAAATCTTCAGACACCTCACCCGCTTCATTTGGCGCCCCGGGAATCATCGGAGGTGAATTCTCATGCTGCCATTCGTAGTCGGAAGCCGACCGCTTCAGGACCATGATATTGATTGACTCATCCACGTTCTTTCGGCGACAGGCAGTCTCGCAGGGATGAGGGCAAACCCGGCCGCAGACGGAAGGAAGCGGCATTGCTGCACGAACTGCCGCGAGAGAGAATCCGAATTCATACTCCTTTATCGCCTCAATGTAGGAGGGTATGTCGATGTGTGCAGGGCATTTGTCGGTACAGGGAGCCGTCAGCTTTTCGACGAAGCGGTGAGTTCCAGCACTCGCCGGTCGCGAACCGTTCATATAGGTTAGAAAGTCGTCGCGAAAATGAGTGATGGCGTCCATAACCGGGACAGTGGAACTCTGGCACAGGGTGCACTTGCAACCCTTCAGCAGCTCGAAAAGGTCGGCTATGGTATCGAACAACCTTTCATTTCCCCTGCCGCCGATGATGTCGGCAAGAACGTCCATGAGAACGCGGGTACCCTTTTTACCCGGTGTGCACTTGCCGCAGCAGTACATCGTCTGCACACGCTTCATATACTCGGCGACCATCTGCGGAACATCAACCTTCTCGTCATAAAGAATGATGCCGTCCCACCCTATGAATGCAGCAAGAGGGCGGTCGCCATCATAAGTGGTAGGCAGTCGGAATTGGGCATCCTGCCCGCCCCCCTTCCGGTTGTCGACAATATTCCTACCCCAGCTGGAAAAAACCACCTGTGCCACTTCAGCCTCCGAAAAAAGCCTTTAATTTACCCTATATCTCTCACTAAGTACTTGCATTTATTAAACAAAACGTTAGCGAGCGATTGTATACAGTATGCAAGTTTATTACCACAATCGCTTTCGATAAATCAAGCGAAAAAATAAATAATTGGGATTATTCGACGGTTGCGGAAAGGAAAGGCCTCTGTTAGATTAATTAGAAAATACTTTACCAAAGGATGCCGGAATGAAATCTCTCGAACAGGCGCTACACTCCCTCTTTGAGGTCAACATGGGAATAAAGCCCAGGGAACGGATTGTGGTGTTCGGCGACATCCTCAGACCCGATGAACAGGTTTCACCCGAAGAGCATGACCGGCGCCTTCGACTCTTGACGGTTGCAGGCCAAACGAGCAATTTTGCCGAGGCCGCTTATGGCAATACCACATTCGTCACCTTTCCGGCAACCGCAGCATCCGGTGCGGAACCTCCTGAACCTCTCTGGCGCGCTACCTTAGGTAATGCTGCAGTAGACGCGCTTCTTCAAGATGCACTTCTATATCGGTTACTCAACAAAGAAGCAGACACCTCCGATCTGGACCGGGCAAAGAAAATCGTACTTTCTTTCAAAGAGAGCGTGGCAGACATCGTCATTGCACTTTCCAACAATTCTACCAGCCACACCAGGTTCCGCTCGCTGGTCAACGAAGCAGGAGGGCGCTTTGCGAGCCTGCCCCACTTCGACCCTGAGATGTTCTTTACATCGATGCAGGTGGACTGGCACATCCTCTCAGACCGTACAAACCGGCTTGCTGCGGAAGTGAATGCAGGATCAGAGATCCTTCTGGAGACACCGAACGGTACCCGCATTCGCTTTGGAACACAGGGGCGGACTGCCAAAGGAGACGACGGTCTCCTCACCGATCCGGGAAGCTTCGGGAATCTGCCCGCAGGGGAAGTCTACCTCGCACCCCTTGAAGGTACCAGCGAAGGAGTTATGGTCATCGAATACGCGCCCACGAGAAAGCTGAACTCACCGCTACGTCTCGACGTGCGACAGGGAAACGTAGTGAATATCTACGGCGATGACCCCTACCGCCACACTCTCGAAAAAAAGTTCGCCGAAAACGTAAACAACAGGAACATTGCCGAACTCGGCATCGGCACCAATGACAGGGCCACGAGACCCGATAATGTCCTGGAGGCGGAAAAAATTCTAGGGACCGTCCATATTGCCCTCGGCGACAACTCGGGCTTCGGCGGCACCGTCAATACGCCATTTCATGAAGACTTCGTATTCTATGAGCCAACTCTCACCGTAATCCTTCCCGGCGAAAAGCGGAAGAGACTCCTTGACCGGGGAAAGCTGCTGATCTCGTGAAATACCGCTAAATAACTCGGAAAATTCTCCGATAAAGCTACCAGACCTTTTTTCCGGCTGCATGGAAGCTTGGCTCCACCTCTACACGTGGTAGCTCCGGAGGAATCAATGGAAAAGCTTGAATTCAAACTCAGCGCCGACGGCCGCAAACTTCAGGCCGTGTGTAATCCGGCTGCAGAACCGCGGCAACCGATTGACGAGGGATATGTAAAACGCGCCCTGGCCGCCAGCGGTTTTTCCGAATACTTTCTCCAAAACAATGTATGCTCGGAACTCGCCCAAAGGTTCAACAGCGCCAGTTCCACCTTCACGATGGATATCGGGGAAAAACGGGACGGGACCTATACGATTACCGTTTCGCCGGACGGGATGACAGCGCAACTGACCCTTACCCCTCCATACGGCGGGAAAGCCGTCACCAATGAAGAGATCCATCAGGGGCTGAAAGAGCAGGGAGTCCAGTCCGGCATTCTCGAGGACACAATCGAAGCGGCAGCAACGTGTTGCAGGGCTCTGAACAAAGTAATCGCTACCGGAACACCACCGACCCCGGGAGCCGACGGCCAACTCCTGAGCCTGATTCCCGAGATGAAGGAGCGCGGTCCGCAGTTTGAAGATGATGACAAGAGCATCGTTGATTATCGGGAGGTCGGGGGGATCGTCAGTGTGAAGGCCGGTGACCCTCTGATGCGCAGGGTCCCTCCTGCAGAAGGAGAGCCGGGTAAAAACGTCAGGGGAGAGGTCGTTCCGCCTACACCAGGGAGGGATGTCCAGTTTGCCGCCAACCTGCCCGGCACCATGATTTCGCCCGATGACAACGACCTGCTTCTCGCGGCGATAGCCGGTCAACCGGTACTGGTGACAAACGGCGTTGTCGTTGAGCCGGTGTTCAAGGTAAAGAACGTCGATCTTTCTTCCGGCAACATCTCCTTTGAAGGAAGCGTCGTAGTGGATGGGGATGTCGCCTCCGGCATGGTCGTCAAAGCGGCAGGGGATATCTCCATTGGCGGTACGGTCGAATCAGCAGTCATCGAGGCGGGCGGGAACATCGAAATCAACGGAGGCGTCATATTTTCGAGCCTCCAGGCAAAAGGATCGATAACGGCGCTTTTTGCTGAAAAATCCCATTTCTCGGCAGGTTCCGACGTTCATCTGCGGGAGCTCTCCATGCAGAGCGACCTAACGGCCGGAGGCCAGATCATGGTCGGAGAAGAGGGAACGGCCAAGGGGCGGCTCATCGGCGGCACCTGTCGCGCCTCAACCCTCGTCAACGCGGTGGTAATCGGATCCCACGCTGGAGTTCCCACCAAAGTCGAAGTCGGCCTGGATCCCACGGCGCGAGCCAAGCTGGTAACAGTTACGCATCAGCTCGAAGAAAAACAGAAACAGACCGAAGAAGCGACAAAATCACTCAGCTACATGAGGGAAAATCCGGCCCGGTTCGGAGAAGACGCGGAAAAAGCCAAGCAACAGCAACTGTCGCACCTGCAGGCGGAGGTTCTGGAGCTTACGGGACAAAAGAAGCGTCTCCAGAAACGGTTGGAAGTAATAGATTTCGCACGCATAAAAGTCCAAGAGACCATCTACTATGGAGTACAGGTGGTAATCGGCGACCAGGCACTAGTGGTCGATGATGACCTTCAAGGGGTAACTTTTTCCCTGGACAATGGTACCATAGTGTTCTGAACACCATTTCCCTCCCCTGTTCATTTCCGAATTACGCCGCATTGGAGGTTCTTTCATGCGCATCATCGGCCTTACCGGAGGCATCGCCTCGGGGAAGAGCACTGTTGCACGCATATTCGAGCAGCTCGGGGCTGTCGTCATCGATGCCGACCAGCTCTCGCGGGAAGCGGTGATGCCGGGCCGGCCAGCCTACGACGCAATCGTAGCCGAGTTCGGCCCCACCGTCCTCTGCGCTGACGGAACGATCGACCGCAAGGCGCTAGGCTGCGTAGTATTTGCTGACGCCGCAGCGCGCTCCCGGCTGGAAAAGATAACACACCCCGCCATCCGGCAGCTTGCTGAAGAAAAACTGGCCGAACTGCGGGAGGTCCCCGTCCCACTGGTGATCTACATGGCCCCACTTCTGATAGAAGCTGGTGCCGCTTCACGGGTCGACGAGATATGGGTAGTATTCGTGGACCGGGAAACGCAGATAACCAGACTGATGGCGAGGGACGGAATTACCAGGGAAGAAGCTCTGCTTAGAGTAGGCGCACAGATGCCGATGGAAGAAAAACGCACTTATGGGAAGGCAGTTATAGACAACTCCGGAACACGTGAGGAAACCGAACTGCAGGTCCGTAGACTCTGGGAGCGGGAAGTGGCGATGGAGAAATAAATTAATGCGGGGAAAAAGATAGAGGCAAAAGCTGGATCCCGTCTCCGCCTTTGCCTCTACCGTAGCTTTACGTTTTACTTGTGGTAGCCGAGCTTGAGGGAGATTTCCTCGGCAGCCCTCTTTACCAGGGGGATCAGCTCTTTATCCATCCGCTCATCAGAGAACCGCATGCTCGGCCCCGAAATGCTGACGGCGCCGACAATACGGCGGGTATAATCCCGGATCGGCGCACCGACGCACTTCACTCCCACATCCAGCTCTTCGTTGTCCACGGCGTACCCCTGCTCACTAACCTGCTTCAGATGCCGCTTGAGTTCGTCACGGTCTGTAATGGTGCTGGGAGTGAACTGTTTGAGCTCCTTTACGGGCAGGTAATGCTCCAACTCCTCTTCCGTCATGAAAGCGAGCTGTATCTTCCCTGCCGCGGTGCAGTAGGCTGGCAGCCTTGCCCCAACACGTGGAACCACACGTACCGTCAAAGCCGTTTCAACAACATCCAGATAAACGATGTGGAAATCCTTGAGAATAGCTACATAGGTCGTCTCATTGCATTCTTTCACCAGCGATTCGAGAACGGGGCGCGACTGGCGAAGCAGCCCCATCTGCTTTATGAAGGTCTGCCCGAGTTCCAGCGTCTTGAGCCCAAGCCGATAGTTTTCAGTAACCTTGTTCTGCTCTATATAATTTCGAGACTCCAGTGTGGCAAGTAGCCTAAAAACATTGTTTTTATGAAGCTTGAGGCGTTTGCTCAGCTCCGTAACACCTAACTCGTCCACATCATCATGAAACTGCTCAAGGAGGTCGAGAGCATGATCCACCGCCTGAATTATATACTCGGATTTCTCTTTTTTCGCCATTGGCTGACACCTGTCTTTAGTAAGTTACAAACGGTTTCTCATATATTGGATAAGGGCTGAAGTCAAGAATTTTTTCCGGTACACCGGAGGCAGCCAAGGAAGCTCAGCCGGGGATGCAGCCCCATTCCGTTTTACTTGCTCAACTTTCGAGAGTTGACCACTCGAAGAATTCAAGATATCATGGCGGCAATTCGTCAAAACCTCAAGCATTTCCATGCAGTGAAATTATAGAATAATGTTTTATGCGAGTCAAGTAAAACTAACTACCTTGCGCACCCATGCGGAATCAGTGGTGCTATCGAGGCGGTAGGGACAGCAGCGGGAGGACCTAAATCAATGCTCAACCTTCGTAAGCAGATTCTCGTCGCCATCGACGGCTCCCCCCTCTCCGACAAAGCCGCCGAGGAGGCTGTCCGGATGGCTGCTGCCACCCCAGGTCCTTACAGGAGCAAGATATATGCGATGCTGGTCCTCCCGAACGCCCCTCGCAACACGTACACCGATTTCGTGCCCGCACCCGTTGTGACGGAGTCGGATGAATGGCAGGAACTTCGTGACCGCATATTCTTCGTCATCGAGAAAAACGCTCGCGAAGCTGAAGTCCCGCTTGAAACCAAGATCGTTTATGGGGACCCTGCTGACGAGTTGATGAAGTTCGCCGACAAGGAAAAAGTCGACGTTATCGTGATTGGGAGCTCGGGAAAGGGATTCCTGAAGAGGAAGCTGATGGGGAGTGTTTCCAGCAAAGTCGCGGCATACGCCCGCTGCTCCGTCTACATCGTAAGGGGGTAGGAGGACTGCGCTTGAACCGGAGCTGAATCCAGTCCTGTCCTGTCTGTTTCCTGGCGAAGATAGTAGAGGATGTCCCGCAGCGTCTCGACGATGATCAGTTCGTCATTGGGAAATTCATGGGGAGAGAGTTCTAGCGTCAGCGTCTCGTCGTAGCCCGTATTGCGCAGATGATTAAGGAAACGGGTAAGCGGGAGTACCCCACGGCCAGGTAGCAGGTGCTCCCGGCCATAGCCGAAGTCGGAGAAATGGATGTTCCTGATCCGGCCGGAATTGTAAAAGAGATAGAAGTCATTGATGAAGTTCGTTTTCCCGGTACCCATGTGGGTGCAATCGAAAGTGAGAAACAGATTGCGCTCCCCCAGAAATTCAATCATCTTCTCCGTCTGAGACAGTACATACTGGTTGATCTTGAAGCGTCCCGTCCACGGCATGTTCTCGACGGTAACCGCAACCTGCCCCTGCCCCACCTCCTTCTGAAAATCGAAGATCCTGTAAAACCACCGCATGAACCTTATTTCGAGCCCCATCCATGAAGGAGGGTGGAAATTGACGAGGGGAACGTTGCATATACCGGCAAGCTCAACACATCTCTTGAGTGAGTCGGCGGGGCTTCCCCAGCCGTCCAGTGGCATAAAGGGGGCATGAATTGAAAGGACAGGAAGTATACTGCAGACTTCCTCTATCAACTGGCGACAACTGACTTTCTGGAACTCGTCATTGATTATCAGCTCCACTCCGTCAAAGCCTGCCTCTGCGGCAATAGCGCAAGCTTTCTTCAAGGGGAAGGTAAATAGCGTTCCTGTGGAGAGGGAAAACCGCATTCGCTATCCATGCTCCGTGAAGGTCTGGTAGACGACCCTCTGCAGGTTTACCAGCGCGTCAAGGCTGCCGCGCAGGGCACGTTCTTCGGACTCTGACAACTGCTCGGGATCGAGGAAAACGGTATGGGCGCCATGCAGGTTTTCCAGCGAGATGAGGTGGGCGTTCAGTTCATGGAAGCCGAACAGCAGGCGCTCGGCAAGCTCTACGGATACCGGGCCATTCTCCATTATCCCTTTGATCCGATCCACCGTGCTGGTAGCTGTCACGCCGCACCTGATGGCCAGCACTCTCACGTTGCTCACCAAAGGGACCACCGCATACTGCTCCACGTTGAACAGCCCGCGATGATCCCCCGACTTTTCAACCCTCAGCCTCCCGAAGAAGTCGAGACCTGTGGGCATTTCGGACAAAATGCGCGCAACGTGCCGCAGCGAACCCAGGTGGAAGGAAAGCATGCCCCTCACCAGGGTGAGCATCTCCTCGGCAAGCCCCGCGTCCCCGCACAGCGGGTGGAGATCCGCCAGTTCGAGGAATACCGCCAGTTCGTCTCCTCTCCCCCCTCCCGCCATCCCCTCGCTGACCCGTGTGCGCCACTCCCCCATGCTCCCCTGCCATGAGAAGTCGGACGGCGTCATTCTGCTCTGGAGGCCCAACTGCCCGAGGAGGTCTTCTGCCTTACGTGCAAAAACGGAAAAAAAGGAATTGCGCTCCCCCTGATTCCCGTCATAGACAAGCAGGCTGTCACAGCCGCTGTAGAGAGTTCCCTCCCCGCGTCCAGCGGAACCCACTGCGAACCAGCAGTAGCGGCCCGGTGGGGAGCCGAATCCATGTTGCGCCACCCACTCCTCCGCCTGCCGGAGGACCCTGCAAATGATGCGGCGCTGCAGGGCCGAGCATATCTCGTGAAAAGCCACAACAGACCTGCGGCGCTCGAAATGGGAACGTGCGAAAAGCGCGAACCCCTCCAACTGGGAGAGCAGATCTTCCGCTTCGTCTACTGCAGCAAGAGCTTTACTCAGATCTGAGGCAAACTCTTTCTCGAAGGAAAGTTCATCGGCCAACCGGCGCCTCAGCTCCACAAGCAGGGGAACCTCTTCCCCTCCGAGCATTCCCGCCCGCTCCCTGGCCAGCACTTCATCAAGGTCCTTAACCAGATCGGCTACGGCTCGCCAGGATAGAATATCCTCTCCCGATCCCCCAAGGAAAAGAGCCATGAACTACCTCCGTTCCCCCGAACCACAGGGGTATCCGCAACACATCCGTCTCCTCCACATACCTCAATCCATGTGGCCGTGAACCTCTTCAACGAGGAAACGGCGAATCTCTGCTGGGGGTGGTGGAGTAAGAAGAGACACGATGATTATCACCGTCAGTACGATGGGCACGCCGCACAGAGCAGACGAGGTGACCGGAAAGAGCTCGGCAATGACAGGAAACACCCCACCGAAAAGGGGCGCCGAGAAGGTGATGAGTATGCCGAGCAGCATGCCGGCGATCACTCCGTAGCGATTGGTCCTGCTCCACCATATGCCGAGCAGGAACACGGGAAAGATCGTGTTTCCGGCCAGGGCAAACGCAATAGCAGTTATCTCCGCGATAAGACCCCAGGGTTTTGCCGCCAGAAGATAAACCACAGTTGCCAGGACCAGAACCGACACCTTGGCGATCGCCATTTTCTTGGCCTCTGAGACGTTTGGGTTTATGAGGCGGTAGTAGATATCATGGGAGAATGAAGCAGCACCAGTGATGAGAAGACCTGCGACGGTGGAAAAAGCGGCACTGACCGCTCCCGCCGCCAGAATGCCGATGAGCCATATCGGCAGATTTGCTATAACAGCTGTACGAACGACGATGATGTCGGCCATCTTTGCGGCCACTTCGGGAGAAGGCATGAATCCCCCCTTTGCTTCCAGCAGCTTCGCAAGAACAGCATAGGCGGGGGCAGACCAGTAGATGAGAGCGATGAAGAAGAGGCCCCACACGACGCTCCAGCGGGCATCGCGGATGTTGGGTTGTGTGTAGAAGCGGGAGAGCACGTGGGGAAGGCCGGCAGTGCCGACCATGAGGGTGAAGCAGAGGGCCGACCAGTCGAAAATAGAGCCTGAGGCGAAAGGGGCGGCAAGGTTGATGTTGAAATCCCGCACCAGCTCCTCGATGGCTGCTCCGTAGCCGAACTGGGGAAGCAGCCAGAAATAGCCGAGCTTGTAGTTGAGGAACATGAGAGGCAGGATGAAGGAGATGATCATGACAGTGTAATGCAGCTGCTGGTTTCTGGCGACTCCGAGCATGCCGCAGAGAACCACATACGATATGGCCACCACAGCCCCGAGCAAAAGGCCACGGCTGTAATCGAGGCCGAAGAGCCAGGCGAAGACCATGCCGATTCCTTTGAACTGGGCTACCGAATAGATCACCGAGATCATGACCGATATGACAGCCGCCAGAAGCCTGGCTATTCCGGATGCATACCTGTCACCCACGAAATCCGGAGCGGTATATTTGCCGAAGCGCCTGATCTGCCCCGCCATCAGCACAAGCAGCAGCACGTATCCCCCCGTCCACCCGATCACGAATGCGAGGGCGAAGTACCCCTTCAGGTACAGCATCCCGGCAAGCCCCAGAAAGCTTGCCGCGCTCATCCAGTTGCTGGCGATTGCGGCTCCCCCCCCCATCCGGCCGGTATACCGGCCGGAGACGCCGTAGTCGAAGGTGTCGCGGGACTTGGAGGCAAGCCCGGCTATAATGAAGGAACCCAGCACCCCGGCAACGATGATGATGGGCCATGGATTGACTGTATTCTCAATCATGGGATCTGTCTCTCCTGCGGCTGTGGCGCTCGCTGAGGCGGTCTATGTAGAGGTTGAAGATTATGCAGAGGATGATGAACCAGAGGGGGAGAAACTGACCGGTAAACCAGAAGTTGAACGGGAGGTTGAAGAAGGTGAGCCTTGTGAGAAGGCTCTCGCCCGCCGGCGTCTCCGCCACCAGGCTCAACAGGAGCTTGAACCCGAAGGTCATCATGGCCCAGGCGATCAGAATGAGGAAGATTATCTTCACTTCTTCCTGCATGTACCCCTGCTTTGGCCGTAGTATATTTATCTCGCGAAAGGGTTTCTCCGTCATGGGGTCTCTCCCTCATTCAGATGACTATAAAATGATTATCCCGCTGCTGCAATTGTCGAGTCCTCCACCGGCTTCATGACCTCCCGAAGCACCGACGTGGCGTAAGCACCACGAGGTAGAAAAAAACGGAGCAGGATGGAGTCCTCTTCCGCCTCCACCTGCGGCTCCCCGAGGGGCACGCGCAGCGGACGCCGTTCCCCCTGGAGATGGCTCCCCCCCTCTCTGAGAAAGGCATCGTCACCGAACCCTTCCTCCTTCAGGAGACCATCTTCCAGCTCACGCGGAAAGCCGGAGGGGTGCGACATGCGCGAGCCAAACATGGGGCCGCTGGGAGATATCTCCAGCCGCAGTGCCCGCGGCGCCTCAACCGCCTCATCCTCGACGAGGAAACAGGCGCCGTTGTCGTGACGAAAAGCCAGATCACCCGTCAACACCTGATCGTAACGGTCGAGCCGCCGGTCCAGAAGCCGGTCGAAAAGCGAAGATTGCCATGCGGAGAGGAACAGACTCTTCAGCCGCGGGTTGAGAGCCTTGATGGCCCGGTCGAAACGCTCCGGACGCTCCAGGAGGCGCCGGACGAGGTCCCGTTCAGTGCGGCAGTGTCCAGGGAAAAGCCGCAGGCTCTCATCCAGATCTCCACGACGGTACGCCTCGACGGCGCTTCTCCAGCGCTCGTCCCTTACAGCCTCCGGCTCTCCGATGAGTGCGTCCACCGCCCCCTTCCAGTCCCCCAGCAGAAGAGCACGACCGACGACATGGGAATTCCCCTGGCTGCCGTAGCGCTGAACACCGAAGTAGTTGGGGACGCCGCGCGTTTTCAGTATTTCCAGAACCCGTGTTGCATTATCGAGAGCACCTTCCGAAACGCCTCGAACGCGGAGGGCAAAGTGGTTTCCGACAAGGTGCCCGGGTTTGAGCTTGTTTCGGTGCGGCCTGGCCGACAGCACCTTCATCCCGGAAAGTTCAAGCTCCAGCAAGCGCTGCGGAGCCACCCGCGGCACCGAAATTGTCTGCCGGGTAACGCCGCGGGCATCCTTCAACCCGGCATACCCGATCTCCCGCTCCGAAACCTGCATGGCGGCACCCAGGCGACGGATTGCCTCGAATGTCGTAAGCCCCCGCTTCTCGATCTCGACATAGACATGCTCCCCCTCCCCGCACGGAAGGTAGGAAGGGACCTCGGTCACGACGAAATCCTCGGGGATCTCCTTGATAGCGCCGCCGGTGCCGGGGATATGGGAGGTAATGTAATCACGCATGTGTGCTGTTCTTAACCTTCGCTGGCTCGACTTCGACTTGCCTGCCCTTGCGCCGCATGTCCTCTTCGGGGCTTTGCCCCGTACCCCACGTACTTTCTTTGGCTCGGCTCCAAAGAAAGTACGCAAAGAAAGATCCGCCCTAAACATTCCGTCCCTTCGGGATGCCCTCCTTCGTCTGCCGGGCGGGGGATGCTGCAAAGTCGCTTCGCTCCTGGGCAGCCTCCCCCTTCCCGCCCGCCTTCCTCACTCGGCGGAATGTAATGAGGAGGCCGCGGCGCGCGGCCTAAAAGCTTTTTCGTCTTTAACCCCCTTCGCCGCAGCCGAGTGAGTAAGGCAGCTCGCGGAAAAGGCAGCACCCTGAGCGCCGCGAATTGTGCCGCCGCGCGAGCTGCCGACGGAGCGAGGGAAGCCGCTGAAAGCGGCCAAGGCGTCAGGGGCGGCTTTCTTTGCTTACTTTCTTTATCCGCATAAAGAAAGTAAGTGGGGTCAGGGGCAACGCCCCTGGAAACGAAACATTGAGGAGCTACGGTTCTGACCTAACCAGAGATCAAGCTTTCCTATATTGCATGAAGTATATCTTATGACCCTCCGCAAGGAACTTGAGCATGTACTTCGAAAGGTGATACCCATCAACTTCATGCCGGTACAGGTCCGGCGCCAGCCGGTTCTCCATCCCCTCCACCCCCGGCAGCATCCCCGCAACATCTATCCCGTAGTCGGCAAAGTCGGTGGCGAAGTTGAACTCCCCTCCGGGAGCAAGGTACTCCCGCAGAAGCTCTACGAACTGCCGGTTGACGAGGCGGCGCTTCCGATGCCGCTTCTTGGGCCACGGATCGGGGCAGTTGATGTAGACCGCCGCCAGCGACCCCCTTGTGAGCTTTTCGGCAATGAACTCGCGCGCCTCTACCCGCACGACCCGCACGTTCGTTACCCCGTGCCGCTCGATACGGCGGCAGGTCTTGAAGCACCCCTTGTTGTAGTAGTCGATGGCGATAAAATTGATATCGGGGCGATCCTGGGCCGTCTTCACGATGAAATCGCCGATCCCGCAGCCTATCTCCAGCGCCAGCGGGTTATCGTTTCCGAATATCTCCCGCCAGTCGGCAGGAGAATCAATGTTTTCCGTCTTGAGGTAGTATGGTGAATCTATGTGAATGAATGATTGCACGTGAAAGGTCCGGTTTTTTTGGGCGTAACCATATCACAGCCCGACCGCACGAGAGAAGGCAAATCTACGGTGGAAGCCATTCGGGGGGCCTGGGATTGCCATTTGGGAACAGGTATGGTATAGCCGTAGGGCTGAAATTCATAAGATAAGGATTTTAAAGATGAAGTTTACCGAGTTCCCCCTGCCTGAACCTGTTATGCGCGGGATCACCGATGCCGCTTTCACCGACTGTACACCCATCCAGGAGCAGACCCTGCCGTTGGCTCTTGCGGGGCGCGACGTGGCGGGGCAGGCCCAGACGGGCACGGGGAAGACAGCCGCTTTCCTGATAGCTCTCTTTGCAAAGCTTCTCAAGGAAGAAAAGCAGGACCCAGCGAAACGCCCGCGAGCGCTCATCCTCGCCCCGACACGGGAACTTGTCGTGCAGATCGAGCAGGACGCGCAGCTCCTGGGGAAGCACGCCGGATTGACCATCCAGGCGATCTACGGCGGCGTCGACTACATGAAGCAGAAAAACGCCCTCAAGGAAGGGGCCGACGTGGTCATCGGCACTCCAGGGCGGCTCATCGACTACCTGAAGCAGAAGGTCTACACCCTCAAGCACATCGAAGTGCTCGTCATCGACGAGGCGGACCGGATGTTCGACATGGGATTCATCGCCGACCTGCGCTTCATCCTGCGGCGCCTCCCCCCCTTCGACGCACGGCAGAACCTGATGTTTTCGGCAACCCTGAACACGCGCGTGATGGAGCTCGCCTACGAGTTCATGAACCTGCCGGAAAAAGTCTCGGTAACGCCTGAAAAGATGACCGCCGAGCGGGTCGACCAGGTTCTCTACCATGTGGCGAGGAAGGAAAAGTTTCCCCTGCTGCTGGGGCTGCTCCGGAAGGAAGGAATGGAGCGGACGATGATATTCGTCAACACGAAGCGTGAAGGGGAGTTCCTCCACGACCGGCTCAACGCCAACGACTTCCCCTGCCGGATCATCTCGGGTGACGTCGAGCAGAAGAAGCGGCTGCGGATTCTGGAACAGTTCAAGGAAGGAAAGCTCCCGATCCTCATCGCCACCGATGTTGCATCCCGCGGCCTACACATCGAGGGGGTCTCCCACGTCATCAACTACGACCTCCCCCAGGACCCGGAGGACTACGTCCACCGCATCGGCCGCACAGCACGGGCGGGCGCGGAAGGGAAGGCGATTTCCCTGGCTGACGAGGACGGCGCGTTCTTCATCGAGGCAATTGAAGAATTCAGCAAACAGAAGGTCCCCACCGAATGGGCTGAAGACGACATGTTCGTCCACGACTACAAACGGACGGCAAGGCCGAAGCCTAAACCGAAGCCCGAAGCGAAAACCCACGGCAAGACCCACGACCGCCCCCACGCAAAGCCGGGAGAAGCGGCGGGTGAGGTTAAGAAGAAGCGGCGGCGGCCGCGGAAGAGGAAGCCGGCGGGGAATGGGGAGAAGCAGGGGGATGGGGGGCAGAAGCAGGAGTAGGTGCTTCAAACCCCGTTACATGAAAAAGGGAGCCGAGGGAGCCGAGAGGCTCCCTTTTCACATTTAACACTAAAACTACTCAGATTACGCGATACAGGATGCCAGATCTGATGTCGGGACCTGGTCACTACCGACCCGGCCCTTACTCTACCCTACTCAACTTATTAACTATGTCCCCTTAGCCCACCCGCGCAGTGATATTCACACAGTGTGGTATCTAAGACTGGTTCCTTGTCAATTGTGTAGGTCTGACCCCATACGCCTTCCCCATACGCCTTCCTCTTTACGTGGTTGTAAATCCCATTTCTTCATAAATGGAAAATGGATAGACCCTTTATCTTTCCTCTAGTGATTCGCTAGCTGCAGGCCGACCGCGCAACCTTTCTGGCGTCATCCCGACGCATCGACGCCCCAAGGTCCAGCCAATGGATGATGTTGTAGTAACGATACTTTTCGCTGCCGACGTATTCACGAAGAATTGACTTGATTCGCTTAGCCGGGAACGCCCGGACAGCCATTACAGCCGCGGCTTTACGGACCCCATCTGACTCGTTGTTGAACAGGGAGAGCAAGGCATCTCGCGATATTTGCGAGAACCGTGATTCAGAACATAGTCCAATGGTTTTCTTCAAAATAGCCGCTGGCATCTCAAGAGAAAGAAGATCTGAGATCGAGTGTCCCTTCCCGATTGAAGTTATGGCCCTCGCGACTTCAAGTTGAAACTCCTCATCACTCGACATCGTTAACAGTGTTGTACCGATCTTTGGCCCCTCGGCGTTTGCAAGCATGGGTATATCAGTCCACTCCCCATGCTTCCCCAAATACTCTGCATCAAGCTTTGACGTTCCTGCATAGCCGTCTCGGAGGTTAGCTCTAATCCTCTGCAAATCCTCTGGCTTTTGGGCCGCACACAGAACATTCAACCCTCGCCTTGTGAGCTCTTTACGTAAAAAATCTTCCAAGTCTCTCGTCTTCTTGACAAGATCCTTACTGGCGGAACTATCACCAAAAGCAGACTCCGTCCGTTGCATTTGCTTTTCGAAATATGTACTGAACTTGTCGTCCACGTCGCGACGAAGCTCAGCGGCACGGTTTCTGAAATACCTCTCAGCAAGAGCGAAGTACGCAGCGTCATCATACATTAGGCACGCGCCGACAATCTTCTCCAACTCCGCCTCAGAATGTCTCTTCAATACATCCAACTGATATTGCTGGAAAAGCTTCTCTCCCCTCTTGTCTGTGTCTGTCACAATGCCTAACCCTAAAAGACCAGGCCTAGGTTGCTTTTGTGTCTGGACGAGGATCTTCTTAACTCCCTCCACAGTTAGAGGCTTGCCAAGATTCAAAAGTACCGCGACTGCCTTCCTGCGCACCAGAGCATCACTATCCCCAGATAGTCGCTCCGCCATACTAATATCCAGCGCACCCCGGCCATGCAGCGCCTCCATTACGCTCAGTCGAACCTTTGGGCTGCGATGTTCAAGACCAAGAAGTAGAGCTGAAGTTTCTACTCCATCGAAATCCACTAGCACAGACCTCAGCAGATTGTCATTGAGTGCTTCGAACTGTGATTCAAGGACCAGCTTTTGAGCCGCCTTCGTCTGCCCAGTTCGAAGCAGTATCGCAACCATGCACTCAAGTGCGTTACGAGATGTACCATAGTCGCTACGATCGTATTCCTTTTTCGCGATTACCAGATCACCCGCAGTGCCGCATTTGGCAAGATATCCTAACCCTGCTGTCCGCACTTTGGCCGATGCATTATCTGAGAACCAGGCATCTATAATCCAATCTCTTTTGACCGTGTCGTCATCCGTCGAAAGATCAAGTTCTAATACGCTCAAAACTGTGATTGCTCCAACCTGCTCGTTCTCGTTGGCTCCTACAAACGATGAGACGATGGCGGGATTGAGCGTTGAATCCGCTAGGGCAGAATACCAGCACCACATGGGTACATTCTCGTTAGCAAGATGTTCAAAGCCCAAACGAGCCAAGCAGCGTGTCTCTCTCTCACCCAATTTCGTTCCTTCGATTTGTGCAGCAAAGAGGATATTAATATCATGGACTCCTAGATTCATCACCTCGTTGCCCGGTTTTGATACTGAGTTTGCCAGCAATCTAAACCGCGCAATATCATTTGCACTGAGCGAATCCAAAGAATCTGGCTGCTTTAACCTTTCAACAAGTCCCTCAAGAAATTCAAAGCCTTCAACAGACAGCGGCGACGATTCGCGCCCTTTGTAACCCTCCCTTACCTCCCCAGTATCTGACAAAGGACTTTTCGCACGCAGCTCGTCTGGCTCGGATGATTCATGTTCGGCCCTGATGCGATTCACATACGTGGTGACGCATTTCCTGGCAAGTATTTCCATATCACGTACCGTCAAAAAGTTCTGGAATAGAATCTTCTTTCCAGCGATGATCTTTTCTCTAAAATCCACTACTTTCTTCAGGTCAGGACCTGGATCCACCATGAACTCGTCTGGGATCTGCTTGAAAAAGAGCGATATTTCTGGACTCCCGGTCTTCTCGCGCCTTGCCACCGATCGTTCGAATTCCTCATGGAACCCAGAGGAGAATGCGCCGCCGTGGTCTGGCTGGGTACCCCACCTTTTCCAGATCATTCCAAGAAATAAATCGCACCGATCGAGATCTTGATTTATTAGATGCTGCGGGCGACCGAATCCCGCAACTGTCTCTTCCCAACCAACCAGTTCGACTTGATAACCAAGCTCATTCGCCCAAGACTCGTTGAATTCGTCAACAACTTCTCGAATGGCTTTTCTCTCTTCTTGGAGGTCGCCAGGAGAGGCCAGAAATGCTCGGATGATCTTACGAGTGCTAAACATGACTGAGTACCGAAACTTGAAAATTGAATGAAAACTCATCAACAATTAGCATATGTCCTTTTTTCCTTTTTTTCTCTTCTCATCAACGTCACAAGCCTGACCGGCGCTTGTCCAGTCGTGGCGCTGGTTGAACATATTCGTCGGGGCGCGACTCACTTACTCTCAAGACTTCGTTGCAAATTGCCGCCTAGCGATTGCAGCATAGGCCAAAGGTTTATCTTCCAATGTTACACTTGATCCTTTAAACGCATTGAATACGGCCGGAGCAAGCCCAAACCCAGCAGCCACAAGACCGAAAGCCAGATCTTTATCTAGGATAGCTTTATAGCCACTCACCGCCGATCCAGCTATTGCACAAAAATCACCGAAGGTAACAGTTGGCCATTTCTTTTCTTCTGTCATTCTGGAGGAAATCTCTTCTACCATCTCTTGCAAATCACCTTTAGTGTGATCGAGTCGGTAAATACGAGCATCTTCATTTTCTATCGTTGCGATTTCCGAGACTTGTTTTTCTATTTCTCGTCGAAATGCTTTAAGTTCACGACCATACTTAGCCTTAAATTCAGCTAGCCGCCCAGGCTGAATTGCGCTCGTTGGCGATGGCAGTACTCCCTCCAGAATGACTTTACGAGCGACGTTGGCTTCTTTCTTAAACGTACCGTGGGGAATGAAAGGATTAAGCAGTCTCTCGTTTTCTGTGATCGGATAATAGCGATCTCCGCTGACCAATTGTCCTAAAACTGCGGCTAGGTACGCCATAAAGAGATTTGCTGTTCTAGGTTCAACCTCGTACCACACACCTGAATCATCAGGATTTTCTCTCGCTAAATCCCTTTCAACTAGCATGTCACCAACTTCTCTTAATTTTTCCATGTGGACCTTCACCCAGGGAATCCTGTACTGAAAGGGATGTCGTCGGTAAACTTTGTCGAGATGTTGAATGAAAGAAGTGGCGAAATTCCGTAAATTATACAGGTACATTCCGGGGACAAGTTGCGTGACAAGCTGTTCCTTAACCAGTTCACGCATGTATGTTCCGAGCTGCTGCGGGTCGTAAATATATTCCGACGGCACAATCGCACCCACTTCATCCCAGTATAGCAAAACCCTCGTAAACCAACTGTTTCGTGGCACCTCGATGTAAGGGTAGTATATTGCACAAGATTTCATACGTCGTCCTTCCTGTGTTTTCTTGTTCAACTACTTATTGACCAGTTAAAGCATCCTATTTAAGATACTGAGATCTAATATAGGATGCTTTTCGGCAGCTTAAATAGGATGCCTACAATGGCATTATTGCATCTTGTACAGGATGCTTTTTCCAAAAAAAACTTGCTACTTCCTCTTGATTTTAAAGACATCGGGAGGAACTCTTCCTTCCAGCTCAGTGCCGCGAATCCGGCTATAGGGGACAAACCAGAGCCTCTGTTCGGCGCTCCATCTTCCCCCCGCCGCCTTTACCAGCTCCCGCAGGTCCTTCTCCCTATACCCCACAGCCACCGGCACGACCTCCTCGTCCCGTGGCGGCCCTGCAGGTTGCCACGCCTTCTCCTCGACGACAAGCTCAACGGTTTCATCCTGACGCCACGGCTCTCGTCATACCGGTACCGGACATAGAGCAGACGATCCCCGTACAATTCCATGAGCTTCTTCGTTCCCTTCTGGCCCGCCTTAAGGTTCAATCGCGACTTAATCATGCCCTCGCAATACGGAAAATACTATTCACATCTCACCTGATTGCTCCCACCTTCTTGGCACGGCCCCGAAACTAGACGCCCTCCAATTAAGACGCACTATAATTCCCTCTCCCAACAATGTAAAGACCATCATCGCGTATGCGCCCCCGGCTTCAGCTTGATGAGCTGAAAGAAAGACAGATAAACCCGACGCACACAGGATCGATCTGTTCCAGCTATCTCTGACTATTGACCATGTTCACGAGTGAGCCCTGTCTTGGATTAAAAAATATCCCCCTGCACAAGCCGTGTCAGGGGGATATAGGAGACTTCATAAAAGAATGGAGAGATGTCGGGCTTCAGGGAACTCCGCGATTGGATTGAAGTCACGGAGGTTTCAAGTTCAACCGACCAGGAGCCGCTTCACAGCTGCCACAAACTCCCGGCCTTCTTCCAGCTTCAAAGCTGCATCCGGCTCCACGATCTCCTCGTCGATATCGTAATCAGCAATCTCCCGTATCTTGCGGGCATTGATGAACATCCGGTGGTACCGGGGGTCAAGCTTCCCCGTTTTGGCAAAGTGAAAGCCGAGGGCGGATTCCACTGCTGAATGCTTGACCACATCAATTCCTTCTGAGGCGAGCAGCGCCTTGGCGGCATAAAACATGGCTGTAATAGACTTTGCTGGCGGCATCGGGAGAATATCGTCGTACAAGGAGTTCAGCCGCAACATTCAGAGCATGGTCCGCCTTCTCAAGAAACAACCTCACTTCCTCGGTCATACCCTGATCCCTTCCCGCACCACGTTCCGGTAGAACGAGAACCCTGCCGCGATGCCCCGCTGGAAACGTCTTTCCGGAATTACCTTGAGAGAAATGGTCGGCCTGAAGTCAAAGTCCCACATGACACTGTACGCGGCATCGTCGAGAGCCTGCTCCAGTTCAGGAGTTTTTTCGTCTACGACGGCCAGCAGATCCAGGTCCGAATCCTCCGCGGCGTCTCCACGGGCACGGGAGCCGAACATGA
The DNA here is from genome assembly GCF_900187405.1 of Geobacter sp. DSM 9736. Lineage (NCBI taxonomy): Bacteria > Pseudomonadati > Thermodesulfobacteriota > Desulfuromonadia > Geobacterales > Geobacteraceae > Geobacter > Geobacter sp. DSM 9736. Next base: position 3,816,388 of record NZ_LT896716.1, on the reverse strand, counting down.
TCATCTGCCGGATGTGCCCCAAAACCTCCGGGGGGAGGCGGCGTTTCAGATCCTCTATGATTTTCTTGTCCACGTCGCCCATCTCTCTCCCAACTTCCTGAAAAATCGAGGCAACTATAGCAGATGTCTCAGTACAATCCAATCTTCTATCCAAGCATCCCGCGCATCTTGGCGAAGAAGTCGTTTGCCATCTTGTCCGCCTCCTCCTCCGTTGCGGCAGCTGCGGCTGCGCCCTTGCTGCATGCCAGGAGGTGCTCGGGGATCTCGTCGAGAAAGCGGCTCGGGGTCCGCTCCTCCAGCTTCCCGTACTTCTTGCGGTGGAGGCAGCGGGTAATCACGAGGTGCTTTCGGGCGCGGGTGATGCCGACGTAGCAGAGGCGCCGCTCTTCATCGATGGTGAAGTCCACCTCGATGGACCTCTTGTGGGGGAGTATCTCCTCTTCGAGCCCCACGAGGAAGACGCAGGGGAACTCAAGCCCCTTGCTGGAGTGGAGCGACATGAGGGTCACCGCGTTCCGCTCCGGCTCCTTCTTGTCCTTTCCTGAGAAGCGGTCCTCGTCCATTAGGGAAACCTTCTCGAGAAACCCGGAGAGAGTCGGGCGCGTGCTCCTCTCCTCGTAAGCGGCGAACGAATTTACCACCTGCTCGACGTTTTCAACCTTTCGCCGCGCCGTGTTCCGGTCTTCCACCGTCCGGTAGAGTTCCTCCTCGATCCCAACCTTTTTCAAGAGATCGCGGGCCTTCTCAGCCAGATTTTCGCCGTCGGAAAAGAGCGCCGCCTGCTCAGTTAGGAACCGGTGTAATCCAAGGACCTTCTCCCGCGCCTGCTCCCCGAGATCTTCAACTTCCGCCGCCCGGCCCAGGGCCTCGAAAAGGGTGCACTCCTGCCGGGCCGACCATTGGTTGATCTTCACGATGGTGGAGTCGCCGATGCCGCGCCGGGGGAAGTTGACGATGCGAAGGAGCGACTGCTCGTCCTGGGGGTTGTCGAGCACCTTCAGGTAGGAGATGGTGTCCTTCACTTCCTTTCGCTCGAAGAACTGCATCCCCCCGATGAGAATGTAGGGGATCGACTCGAACCGTAACTGCTCTTCGAAGGCCCTGCTCTGGGCGTTGGTCCGGTAGAGGATGGCGAAGTCGCCGTACTCCATGTTGTGCTTGAAGGCTTCGGCCTGTATCCGCTCCACGACCGTCGAGGCCTCTTCCTCCTCGTCGTGGGTGACGATCAGGTCGATGAGCCTCCCCGATCCGCTCGACGTCCAGAGGCTCTTCTCCTTCCGTTTCCCGTTGTTGCGGATAACGCTGTTGGCAGCTTCCAGGATGTTCCCAAGGGAGCGGTAGTTCTGTTCGAGCTTCACCACCCGGCATCCGGTGTAGTCGTGCTCGAAGGCGAGGATCTTCTCCACATCCGCTCCGCGCCAGCCGTAGATCGACTGGTCGTCGTCCCCCACCACGCAGAGGTTGCGGTGCTTCTCCGCCAGGAGGTGGATGAGGAGGTACTGGGATGGGTTCGTGTCCTGGTATTCGTCCACCATGATGTACTGGAAGTGCTCCTGCCAGCGGCTGAGCGCCTCGGGGAAGCGGCGGAGGATCTCCACCGTGAGCATGATGATGTCGTCGAAGTCCACCGCGTTGCATGCCTTGAGAGCGGACTGGTAGCGGGAGTAAACCGCGGCGACGGCATCCCCCCGCTCCTCCCCCGTTCCCGGCTGGTAGCGCTCCGGCGGCACGAGAGCATTCTTCGCGGCCGAGATTTTCCAGAGGATCGTCTCGCCGTCGATCTTCTTGGCGTCCACCCCCGCATCCCGCATCGCCTGACGGACGAGCCCAAGCTGATCGGAAGTGGAGTAGATGGAGAAGTTCTTCTTGTAGCCGAGAAGGCCGATTTCACGGCGGAGGATGCGGACGCAGAGGGAATGGAAGGTGGCAATGATCATACCCTCGCAGCGCGCCTTCCCCACGAGCTCCCGGACCCTCTCCTGCATCTCCTTGGCGGCTTTGTTAGTGAATGTAACCGCCAGAATCCGGTCGGCCGGAACCCCCTTCTCAAGAAGATGGCCGATGCGGCAGGTAATTACCTTCGTCTTACCGGACCCCGCGCCTGCCAGGACGAGGAGGGGGCCTTCGGTATGTTTAACCGCAGCCAGCTGCTGCGGATTGAGCGTGCGTAAATCTAGCATATGAACCTTGTCTGTTTCTGGAGTATCGGATGAGGGTCAGGCTGCTGAGAAACGTAGCGAGGAGGCCGGGATGCGAGGCGCAAGCGAGCGAGGGAGCGAGGCGTAGCAGCGCTACGTTGAGCTTCCGTAGCGAGTGGCAACAAAGCAGATCGGCCCCGCAGTAGTTTATCAGCTGCCTGAACAGCCGGGCGAATGCCCGGCCGTTCATGGATAGCAGAGGGGAACCGGTAAATCAAGAAGGCGAGTTTTGTGCCAAGGGGGAGCAATTGCAAAGGCCAAATCGCTATGTTATAAGCTCATAATCATTCGAAGGAGCCCCCATGGAAAAGCCCGCCGCAGAAGCCCGCATTCAGGCATTGCGCAACGACATAAACCGGCACAACCACCTGTACTACGTCCTCGATGCCCCGCAGATCACCGATGCCGAATACGATCTCCTCATGCGGGAGCTGCTTGAGCTGGAAAACCGGTTTCCGGAACTAGTGACCCCCGACTCGCCGACACAGCGGGTGGGCGCGAAGCCGCTGGAGAAGTTCGCCCAGGTGACCCACCGCATTCCGATGCTCTCTCTGGAGAACGCGCTGACTGATCAGGATATCGCCGACTTCGACGGACGGGTGAAGCGTGAGCTGGGAATGGCTCTCTCCGCCGAAATCACTTACGTCTGCGAACCGAAGATGGACGGAGTCGCCGTGGAACTCGTCTTTGAAAACGGCGACTTCACCGTAGGCTCCACCAGGGGGGATGGCTTCACCGGGGAAGAGATCACCCAGAACCTGAGAACCATCCGGAGCATCCCCCTTCGCCTGCACACCGAGGCGCCCCCCCGGCTGCTCGAGATAAGGGGCGAGGTCTATCTCCCTCTCGACGCATTCCGGAAACTCAACCTGGAGCGGCAGGAAGCGGGAGAAGCCCAGTTCGCAAACCCCCGCAACGCTGCTGCCGGGTCGCTGCGGCAGCTCGACCCTCGCATAACGGCCAGGCGCCCCCTCTCCATCTTCTGCTACGGCCCGGGAGAGGTTGCCGGAGCAGGCTTCACCTCACAGAGCGAGTTCCTCGCAACACTCCCGCAGTGGGGGCTGCCGGTGAACCCGCGGGCTGAGAAGGTTAATGGTGTTGCCGGCATCCTCGCCTATTACGAGGGAATCGGCAAAGACCGGGATTCTCTGCCGTACGAGATCGACGGTGTCGTAGTAAAGGTGGATTCCCTCCATCTCCAGCGGGAACTGGGGGTGAAAAGCCGCTCTCCGAAATGGGCAATAGCGTGGAAATTCCCCCCGCGCCAGGCGGTGACCGTCGTAGAGGATATCATAACGCAGGTGGGCCGGACTGGGGTCCTTACCCCCACGGCGCTGCTGCGGCCGGTGGAGGTCTCAGGGGTCACTGTTTCACGAGCCACCCTCCACAACTGGGACGAGATGGAACGGAAGGATATCCGGATCGGCGACACGGTGCTCATCGAGCGGGCCGGGGACGTGATTCCGGCAGTGGTGAAAGTCCTCCCCGAGAAGCGGACGGGGGCTGAGCGTCCGCTTCCTGTTCCCTCTACCTGCCCCGAATGCGGCTCCGAGATTGTACGAATACCAGAGGAAGTGGCTGTGCGCTGCCTGGGGCTCTCCTGCCCCGCCCAGATCCGCGAGACCATCATCCATTTCGCCTCACGCCGCGCCATGGACATCGAAGGTTTGGGGATAAAATACATCGAACAGCTCCTGCGCCTGGGCCTCGTAAAGAATGTAGCGGACCTCTACTACCTCGTGAAAGACCAATTCATGCTCTTCGAGCGGATGGGGGACAAACTGGCGGAGAATCTTCTCAACGCCATCGAGAGCAGCAAGAAGCGTGAACTCGCCCGATTCATCTACGCTCTCGGCATCCGGCACGTAGGAGAGCACACGGCAAAGCTTCTCGCGGGGTCCTTCGGCAGCATCGAACACCTGGAGCGGGCAACGGAAGAAGAACTCCTGTCTGTCCGCGAGATCGGTCCCCAGGTGGCAACCAGCATCAGGACCTTCTTCGACAACGAGCAGAACCTTGAGGTAATCCGGCGCCTCTTCGCAGCCGGCGTATCCCCTTCGGTAGAGGAGAAACGGGTCGGCGGCCGCTTCACCGGAAAGACCTTCGTCTTTACCGGCGCCCTGACCCGCTTCACCCGCGAAGAGGCTAAAAAGCTTGTGGAAGGAGAAGGGGGGCACGCGGCCGGTTCCGTCTCCCGCAAGACCGACTTCGTGGTTGCCGGCGAGGAGGCGGGGAGCAAGCTGGAGAAGGCGCGGGAGCTGGGGGTGAAGGTGCTGACGGAGGAGGAATTTTTGGAGATGCTGAAGTAGAGGGTAGCTACCGCAGAGAATGCAGTGACATGTCATGCAAGACTGAATGATACGTTTCTTTCCCCTTCCTCTGCGTCTCCGGGCCTCTGTGGCAAATTATTTCGTGGGGGGTGAAAAAATGAAGATCCGCACCATGATTACTATTCGGGGACAGGTCCAGGGAGTGAGCTTCCGCTACTACACCCGGTACACCGCCGACCGGCTCGGCGTTCAGGGGTGGGTGAAAAACCTCCCGGACGGGAGCGTACAGGGGTGCTTCGAAGGTGAGGAGGAAGCGGTAAGGTCACTCATCGACTGGTGCCGCACCGGCCCACCGGCAGCCCGGGTGGACGAAGTGCAGGTGGAGGATGAGAGGTATACTGGCGAACTCGTCGGCTTCGAGGTGCGGCACTAGAGGAGGTTGTTGAAAAGCAGTCATCTCGCCCCCGTCCTCGTCGCTTCCTTGTGCGGCGTAGCGCCGCTACGCCTCCGCGGTCGCTCCTGCGGGTGCGACGATCTGACTGCTTTTGAACAACCTGAGTTGAACTTAATACGCTTGAGGCCTAAAGTCCGGATTCAGCGGCGTCAGATTCGCGATGATTCCGTCGTCGGCGACGACGATGGCCCACAGGCGTAGTACCCTCTGGGGCATAAACAGCGCTAGGTCGAGGAGCAGGAGGAGGAGCCGGCGGCGGAAGACAGGTTCTTATGAACTGTCTGAGTCTCCGGAAAGACCTGAGGTTGCTCAAAAATGGTCAGATCGTCGCACCCGCAGAAAGCCCCCGCGGAGGCGTAGCTGCGCTACGCCGCACAAAGGGGCTTTCGAGGACGGCGACGAGATGGCCGTTTTTCAGCGACCGTTACAATATAAAGTCGGTGGACAGGAAGTTCGACTGCCTCTCCCTGACAATGGCCGTAATCAGCTCCTTGTTGAGCTCGGTCTCCTTGGCCGCCACAAGCGTCCGGATCGAGAATGCCCGCAGTGCATCGGTGACGGAGAGGGTGCCCACGGCCGAATCCTTCCGGCCGGTAAATGGGAAGATGTCGGGGCCCCGCTGGCACTGGCTGTTGATGTTGACTCTGCTCACCTGGTTCACCAGGGGGTCGATGAGGTGGGCGAGGCTGTCCGGGTCCCTCCCGAAGATGCTAACCTGCTGCCCGTAGTCCGACTCCACGATGTAGCGGATGGGCATCTCCACGTCATCAAAGGGGACCACCGGGATCACCGGCCCGAACTGCTCCTCGGTCCAAAGCTTCATCTGATCGTTCACTGGATAGACTAGGGCGGGGTAGAAGAAGGTGGCGTTGACGCTCCCTCCCCCTTCGTTCATGACCTTCGCGCCGTGGCGCCTTGCATCCTCCACGAGCCGGGACAGGTACTCGGGCTTCCCCGCTTCCGGAAGCGGCGTGACGACCACCCCCGGCTCCCACGGCATCCCGCAGGGCAGTGTGTCCAGCGCCCTGACGAAGAGGCCGAGGAACTCCTCCACCACCTTCCGGTGCACGAAGAGTATCTTGAGCGCGGTGCAGCGCTGGCCGTTAAAGGAGAGGGTCCCGGTTACGCACTCTTCCACCGCGAGCTTCAGATCGGCATCGGGAAGGACAATGGCGGGATTTTTCGCTTCAAGCCCCAGTACCGACCTCAGCCGGTGCAGTTTCGGGTGGGCCTTCTGCAGGGGGCCGATGGCCCTGCTGCTCCCGATGAACGCGACGACGTCGATCCTCCCCGACTCCATGAGCGGGGGGGCGACGGTCCTCCCGGCTCCGAACACGGTATTGATGACTCCCGGCGGGAAGGCCTCCCGGAATGCCGGCAGGAGCGGCTGAAACAGAAGCACGCCGTGGCGCGGCGGTTTCATGAGCACGGTGTTACCCATGATGAGCGCGGGAATGAGGGTGGTGAACATCTCGTTGAGGGGATAGTTGAACGGCCCCATGCATAGTGCCACGCCCAGCGGCGCACGGCGGATCTGGCCGATGATCCCCTGCTCGATCACGAAGCGGGAGGAAACCCGGTCGAGATCCTTCACCGCATCGATGGTATCTTCAATGTAGGCTACCGTCCGGTCGAACTCCTTCTCCGCTTCCCGCAGGGGCTTGCCGATCTCCCACATGAGGAGCCGCACCACCTCCTGCCGCTGCTTCTTCATCTCGTAGGCGAATGTCTGGACGCAGGCGATCCGGTCCTTCACCGCCATCGTCGGCCACCGTCCCCTGCCGCTGTCGTAGGCCGCCACCGCCGCATCCAGAGCCTCCAGCGCCTTCTTCTCCGTCATCAGGGGGAACGCGCCGATCAGCTGCCGCGAAGGTCCGCTCGCTCGCTTCACGCAGACCGGCGAGTACACCTCCTCCAGCTGCCCGTTCCAGACAAGGAGCTCGCCGTTGATGAGGTACTCGGTAAGTGACACCGGCGAAGAAAGCCTGGCTTCTGCGGGAATGTCCGCCTCGGCGGGGAAGATTTCATGAATCGACGATGCTCTCGACATGGTGTTCTCCACAGGATGAATATGAGGAAGGGCGGGGGCTCGCACCGCGAAAAGAAGCCCCGCGGCTGGCGCAGGGCCGTTTTCACGATGCGACGCACGTTCCAGCCCCTTCTGCATTCCGACTTAAGGGCCGGCATTAGCGCAGATAAATGATAACACTCCGCAACGGGCTGTCAATGCGGCCGAAAGGCATGTCGCCGCCAGCCGCACCGGCACAGAATCACAAGCAAAGGAACGATGTCATGGCAAAAAAGGACGACTCACGTTTGGTCTACTCATCCGAACATGGGAGGATCTGCACTGGCTGCGGCAAGCCCACTGCTTCGTGCATCTGTCGTAAGAAATCAGTCACCGAGGGGGGGGACGGCATCGTGCGGGTGCGGCGGGAGAAGAGCGGCCGCGGAGGAAAGACGGTCATAGTCATCTCGGGAGTTCCCGGTAGCGCTGACGACCTGCGATCCCTCTGCACCGAGCTCAAGCGCCGCTGCGGCACGGGGGGTACAGTCAAGGACGGGGTGATCGAAATCCAGGGGGACCATCGGGACACTCTTCTGGCGGATCTCGAAAAAAGGGGATTTCGGGTGAAGGCGGCCGGCGGATAAGTCGACATCTTCTTTTTTAAATTCACTCCACCAGTATGGTCGTGCTTCAAAGAAGAAGCGGGGAGGAACCTTGCCCCTCCCCGCTCGCAATTGCCTCATTACCTCCCATCAGCGGCGATACATTCGCCGCACATCAAATCAAGCCGCGCTCTTGGAGGCGCGGCAATGCAACGCTACCAGACCCCGGTCACCGGAATATCTCCGGAGATACCGAAACCCGATACCACCGCATCGGTGCTGTTATCCCAGGCACCGTTGCCGTTAATATCCAGGTACCAGGTGGAGCCGCCGCGAACGACGCCGATTCTGGTCCGTCCGGTGCCGGTCCAGTCTCCGGTCACGGGAATATCTGTCGGTATGCCGAAAGAGTAAGTAGCATCACCGGCATCCCACGTACCGTTGCCGTTCATGTCGAGGAACCACGTATTGCCCCGTACGGCACCGATTTTTGTCGTACCGCTGCCGGTCCAGTCTCCGGTCACCGGAATGTCTGTCGGTATACCGAAAGAATATGTGGCATCGCCGGCATCCCACGTACCGTTGCCGTTCATGTCGAGGAACCACGTATTGCCGCGTACGGTACCGACTTTCGTCGTTCCGGTGCCGTTCCAGTCCCCTGTTACGGGCTTGTCCCCTGCAATCCCGAAGCTGAACGTCCTGTCTCCCTGATCGAAGATCCCGCTGTTGTTCGCATCCAGGGTCCAGATGCCCGCACGGAAGAAGCCGGCCTTGAACGCACCGTCACCGCTCCAATCTCCGGTGACAGGCCTGTCACCCGCGGCACCGAACAGGAAGGTTCTGTCGGTCGCATCCCAGGAACCGTTCTTGTTCAGGTCGAGATGCCAGGTGCCGCTGCGGAAGACGCCGATACCGGAGATCGGTGGTCCGGCGGCTGCGATGTTGCTGGGTGCCGAATCGGCAGTGGTAGTGGAGTAGCTGGTGATGGTGCTTCCGACGATGTTGGAGGCGATAACCCGGTAGTAATAGCCGGTAGCCGGGGCTATCGTGGTATCGGCGTATGCCGCAATGCCCCCCGTCGTCGCTCCCGTAGCAGACGGCACGACGGCGATAGTGGTCCAGGGGCCGACTGTTGAAGGTGCTCTCTGAACTGTCCAGTGGGTTTCATTCTTGGAATTGTCCGTCCACCTCAGATTTGACCGCAGCGGATCTCCGGACATGATGGCGGCAAGGTTCGAAGGCGCATCGGGAGCTATCGCCAGCGCAAGCGACCGCATCATGTCGTTCTCTTCATGGCTCAGAATATGGCAGTGCCAGACGAACTCCCACCCGAAGTTGGTCATCTGGTTAGTGGCCGGTGGGGTCAGGGCGCCTCCATCGGTGATGTTGATCTGGGAGAAGCCCATCATTGAGCCGAGAGGAGCCGAAGGATTCAGCGGACGAATGCTGTTGGGCAGCTTGAAGGGGACTTCCGCCGGCTTGGGCCGGAGTGCGACAATGGTATCTTCCAGCGGTGCAATCCTGATCGTCTCCTTCCACCCCAGTTCGTTCGGGTCGGGCAATCTCATGAATCCATCCCATCCGACGCGGTTGAGCAGTTGGACCTCGAAGAGATGGAAGTGGATGGGGTGAGTATCAACGCCGTTGTGCGTAATCTTCCAGATCTGGAACTCGCCCGGTTTGACGAGTTCAGTGGGGGGATCGACATAGTTCTGGAGGATGAAGTTCTGATTTGCCGCGTTCACGAATGGTACTTCGAGCCCAAGCTTGGCACTCATCCTTCCGAAGTCGTCGAAGGTCGCCCCCATTTCGTCGTGAATTGCCTTGGTCAGCATCGGGAAATTGCTCACGAGGGTTCCATCGGGCTGCCTGAAGCTCAGGGCAGTATCCGAGATCCGCGAGATACCCCAGTTGGGCCAGGTGGAAGGGAACGTGGTGTTGTAAGTGGAGTTGTAGGCGGTCTGGCCGACGATGATCGGATCCTGTCCGGATGCGAATACACCGGGGCTGGTGGATGTCGAGGCAAATGCGCTGTTCAGCGCGGCCAGTGTAGCCGGGCTGTAGCCGTCGACCGGGGCGGCTCCCCCGCTTCCGCTTACCCTTATCTGCATGACGGTCCGGATGTTAGGACCTACCCCGGGAGGAATCGGACCATACCCGCCGATGTCGCGGCGGTCGGGGGCGCCCGTATAGTAGTCGTAGTGCGGGTCTAGGGCGGGAAACGCCGTAGGTGCGTCATTGTAGAGAATTAGAGTCTGGCCGGCGTACTGTGAGAAGTCTACTATGATGTCCGCCCGCTCCGCCGGACCGAGGAAGAGCGTGCCGCCCCCCTCCGACTGCTGGAGCACGTTGCCGACGTTGAACATCGTAGGATCTGTATTCCACTGGACCGGCTGGTTGGGGAGAAGTACGGGCTTGGGCAGGAAGCCGCCTTCCGTCCCGATCTGGATCATGGCGGGGCCCCTCGTGGCAGGATCGGGCACTCCCCCTTCCCTGCCGTCGGTCGGCCAGAGCTCTGGGAACCCCGAAGTTGGAGCAGCCGGAACCATTCCTACTTCCGTCGGTGCGGTATAAATGGCTGCCGTGGCAGAAGCACCGCTGCCGCCGCCACCGGTGATGCTGACCGTCGGGTTCGAGGTATAGCCGCTTCCTACGCTGGTGACATCGATACCGGTGACCCGACCGAATGTGGGGCTGCCGGGAGTCAGGTCCACTGTTGCCACCGCGGTAGCACCCCTGCCGCCACCACCGGTGATGCTGACCGTCGGAGCCGAGGTGTAGCCGCTCCCCCCGTTGGTAAGCGTGACGCTGCTTACAATCGGGCTCGCCTTGTATATCTGAAGATTGAGGAACCGGTCGTGGGCGGCGTTCAGTACCCGCAGGCGGTATGCCTTCGGACTGACGGTGACTGAGGGATACGCGGTCCCATTGACTATCATCGTATCCAGAAATGCTTCAGCTCCCCAGGAGGGATTGGGGGTACCAGGCATCTCGGGGGGCTGGCAGAACCCGTTGGAGGCGGTTGCCGGGTCGCAATTTGGGTCGTAGAGGGGATTCGGCACCGGCCCATGAGTGATGCAATAGGGAACTACGGCATTGGGATTCGACCCGCAAATAGGGGTCGGTGGAAAGAACCAGGGGCCGTAATGCCACCGGCCGAAGTCATTCATCCCGCTCATGTTGGGATTGAAGGGGTTCTGGGCAGGCATGTAGACATGGGGCCACCAGAGATCGCCGGTAACGGCATAGCCCGGCTGGGTACCCCAATTCCACGTGGGATCGGTCTCCGGAAGGGTTGTCTCGTCCACATAGGTCTTGTCCTGGATGATGAGCGGAATCTGGTCTGCTGGAATGAGCCCGGCTGAGAGCAGGCTCTGCTCGGTGTCGTCAGTAAGCAGAAAACCCGCAGCCTCACCCACATAGACGTTGAGGCGCGTGATTCCCCAGGAATGATCGTGGTAGAACATGAGCCGCGAACTCTGCTGATTGCTCCAGTAGTAGGTTTGCGCTCCCGGGCCCGGATTGTTGGTCGCTCCCGGAACGGCACAGGTAGTCTGCCCGGCGCATGAGGTTATCGTATTCCCGTTCGCATCGAACCACATATCGGGCACATATCCGACACTGACCCCTTTCGGATAAGGGGTATCTTCCCCCTTCGGAGTAATCCACTGATGCGGCGTACCATCGCTGATCCAGGGAGAGTGCCCCCCATGGAGATGTAGAGTGGCGCGGTTCTGTGAGAACATCCCTGAAATCTCGGGGATGGGGAGCTTCGTCGCGGGATCATAATCGATCACGAACCCACCCGAACCCATAACGGTTGTATCTGTCGGGACGAAGAGATCTCCACCCGAACCGGTCGGAAGACTGTTGGTGAACTTGATGCGCACCGGCCGGTCCTTGCGGGCGATGATCAGGGGGCCCAGATACCGGAACTGCCTGACTGATGCATTGTTGGTGTTTGTCTGACGGTATCCCCGAAGCCTGGTCGGCGGGAGGTCGGAATGCATCTTCTCATTGTATTCGCCGATCTCGATCTCGTAATAATCCGACCCCGGATACGTGCTCCTGTCAGGGATCGCAACCGGCATGTACTGACCCAGGTTGTTTGCATTTGCCACCCCGAGCCCCGGAAGGGTATCCACGAATTTTCTGAGGGGAGGGCTGTTCGCCCAGTTCGGTGTGGCGAAGTAATCAGGCGTGCCTCCCGGATTCGGCACCGGAGTCGCTGCCAAGGCGGCGCCGGTTCCACAGGAAAGGACGGCGGTCGTCAGCAGGAACATCTTCTTCAACAGATTTCGCCCGTACATAGTTCCTCCTTGGAATATTTGACTCAAGTCTTCTTCAGTTCCCGGCTCCGCTGCTCACGCCCAGTGCCTGCTGTCTCGCGGCAAACGCCCGTTTCTTTACTTCCTGGACCTTCTTCTCCCGCTCACGCTTGGCGGCCATGGCCCTTTTTCCAGCAGACTCCTGACCGGCCTGCGAGCTGCCGTGTGAAATTTTCGGAGCGGCATACACCGTTGCAGCCAGAAAAATGGACAGAATCCCCCCTGCCGCCACTACACCCATCCTTTTCATACCCTCCTCCTCTCTTGTATGTCCTTGACGATCACCTGATCGCCCGGAATTCCAAATCGAAGGCCGGCGTCTGGTCAGCCCTACCGAGCCGGTCTTTCCCCGCTCGCCATGTCCCCCCTCTTCCCCCTGTTATCCTCCGCTTCCCTTGTAACCACCTGCGTACGTTTCTGCCTCACTGCCGCATGGTACTGCTCGACCCCTTTGCGTATCATTTCATCCGACAGCAGGAGTTTTCCCCCCGCGGCAGCGTCCCTCATGCCGAGCATCACCAGGTCGATGTCGATGGTGACTCCCTGCCGCTTCATGTTTCCCACGAAATTGACCCCGATTGCATAATTCACCCGATCCCGTTCAGTCTTCAGGGGACCAGCCTCTTCAGCCGAACCGGAAGCGGCCTGAAACACTATCGCCATGAACAGTGCTGAAAACGTTTTCACCCTGCCGAACATCATCATTAAAGCTCCCCCTCGTCTGCTCATGCAATATTGACCAAACCCGTAAAATTTAATTAATGAATTCTAGCAGTACGGACCTTGCTGTCAATTCCAGTACAAAATTTATTTTTGGGAAAACAGTAAAAAATGTTGGCTGGACTGCAGTTGCAGACATTGCTGATTCCGACTGGGAGAGAGCGGTCTCCGAAATTCTCCAGAAAATGATGAATGTATCACTGGAAATGCGCGCAGGAAGCAGCTTCTTTATAATTAGAAAAAAAAAGAATTTCGTGTCTTTGACACCGGCTCAACCATGTCTATAATTGGCAAAAACTAATTATTTACCGCAAAGCGAGTGGTGAATGACCGGCAGCACAGGTTCGTCATTTCAGGAAGGAGGAGAACATGAGAAGAAACACCTGCAGGGCTTCTCGAAGCAGATTTCGCCGGTTCTTTGCAACCTGCGTAACGCTGTTGGCGGGGCTCGCTCTACAGACCGACCTCTACGCCTTCACGGTGAATGTGGTCGGTTGCGACTCCGCCAACAACTGCAATCTCCCCGTAAGCGGCTTCAGATGGCTGCTGGAAGAGGATAACACTAACCAGTCGCCTCCGGGCGTACGGGTGGGAGACAGCATCGGCCTCGACATCCATAACAGCCATGCTCCAGTCGTCGCCAAGGGGAATGCAGCCGGAGGAAGCACAAGCATAACCGTGCCTGACTCAAATAAGCGCTACTTCCTCTCTGTCCTCCCTGACGCCGGCTTCAGCATAAGCGGGACAATGGTTGGAGCAGGTGCCTCGGCAGTTACGGTCAAAGTCCACCAGAACCCTCTGCCGACCGCCCAGGTCTCCATCTTCATATTCAAGGACCATAACCCGATCAACAACACCCCCGATGCGGGAGAAGAAGGGATTGCAGGCGCTTCAATCAAGATTTTCGACCTTGGCGGGCAGATGTCCCAGGATGCGTGCGGCAATCCCCTCGGGACAACCTATAGCGCCAGCGATTGCTCCAGTGTGGATGTAATGGGAACCGGCGTCATTCTCACCGATGCCAATGGTCAGGCCTTCATCAAAAATCTTGTTCCCGGCAAGTACGGCATCAGGGCTGTGCCACCGGGGGACGCTGCGGGGTGGACCCAGACCTCCACCATCGAAGGGACCCCAGGCATCGACGCATGGGTTAAGGCGAATGAACCACCCCTTTTCATCGAGGGGTTCGGCACCGGCTTCAATCACGTGTTCATCGGATTCGTAAAGCCGGAGGAGCTCCCATGGGCCGGACAAGGCCCGGGAGGGGCGACGATCAAGGGGCGCAACATTTTCAATCACTTCGGTCGCCCTCCGACGAATCAGGGGTTTTTCGAGGGGCCGCCGGTATCGGGTTGCTGGGTCGGTCTAAACAATCTCGCTGCCGTCAACAAAGGGTTGATAGCCGTGCCCTGTGACGGAGAGAGCAATTTCACCATCGAGAACGTTCCTCCGGGAACTTACCAGCTCGTGACGTGGGACCGGCCTCTCGATGCCCTGTTCGGCTTCAACACCGTCACCGTTCCGGCTGGCGCTGGCACGATCGACCTCGGCAACGTGATGTCGTTCCGGTGGTTCGGAACTTTGAAGGGATCAGTATTTTTCGATGTGAATCAGAACGGGTTCCGTGATGAAGGAGAGCAGGGAATAGCGAATCAGGCAGTTAACCTCCGGTTCAGGGACGGCTCGGTGTACCAGGCTACGACGACGGTTCCGGGAGGTGAATATTCCCTCGAAGAGGTTTTTCCCTTTTTCAAATGGCTTGTTGCCGAGGTCGATTATCTGCGGTTCAAGCCGACCGGCATGACTGCTGCGGTTGATTACGGCGGGCAGATTCCTCCTGCAAGCGGCTGGATAGTTCCGTCTTTCGGAGCCCTGAATCCTCAGCCCCAGGTTATGGTAAACCCGAATACGGGCAACGATCTGTCGCGCACGGAAACGGGACCGGTTCTGACCCAGGCGATGCACCTGTTTCTCAACCAGACCAATGTCATCGATTGGGGCAAGGTCAACTACCAGCTGAACGAGAACGGCGGTATCAGCGGCATCGTGTTCTATGATGTGACCCGTGCCGAAAATGACCCCCGGATGGCAGCAGGTGAGCCCTGGTGCCCCGGCATCCCCAGGGTCCAGGTCTGTCTCTACAGGGACACCGATGCCAATGGGATCATAGATGACCTGAACGGCGTAGCAGGAGTGCAGCTATGTGATGTGGACAACTATCCTTTCGGCTGGTCCGACAATACCGCCCCGAAAGGCCCTGAAGACGTAGTTCGCAGCGGTGACGGCACCAATTTCAGTCTGGGAGACGCCATCGAACTGGCTACCACCGACAGCTGGGACGACAACAAACCGACCGGTTGCGTTCAGGATCTGCCGCCGATAGCGGGCGTGCAGCCCTGCTACGACAACTATGGAACCTGGAACCAGGTGCGTCCTGGTGTGTTCGATGGCGGTTACGCTTTCGGATCACCGGCAGGCGGTGCACTTGACCCGGGGACGTATATTGTGGAAGCGGTCACACCGTCCGGATACGAGACCGTAAAAGAGGAAGACAAGAACGTTGATTTTGGCGACGAGTTCCGGCCGAGCCAGCTGTTACTCCCGGCCGTCTGCGTCGGCACGATTGAAAATACCGGGTTTGACCATGTCGTTCCCAACTGGCTTACCCTGTTCGACCAGCAGGTTGCGATCGATCCTCCCCTTGCCGGGTCGGTGACACCGCTCTGCTCCATGAAGCAGGTAACCGTTCAGCCGACACAGAATACTGCTGCCGATTTCTTCATGTTTACCGAGGTGCCCAAAGCTGCCCGTGTGGTCGGTTTCTGCAATAATGACCTGGCGGCAGAATTCAATGCCGGCAGCCCGGTTTTCGGCGAGAAAACGTCTCCTGCGTGGCTTCCCGTATCTATGCAGGATTGGCAGGGTAACGAAGTGGCGCGTGTCTATACGGACGAGTGGGGTTCCTACAACGCGCTGCTACCCTCGACATTCACGGCGAACGCGGCAATTCCCGCCGGCATGTCTCCTAACATGATCACCGCCGTACTCAATCACCCGATCATGCCGGACGGCACCATCGACCCGTTCTACGATCCCCGCTACAGCGTCACTCCGTGGACCTTCGATTACTGGTCAGGGAAGACTACGTACCTGGATACGCCTCTCGTCCCGGTTGCTTCCTTTACCGGTTTCCCGCAGGCAGGACCAGATGTCGAGCCTGCCACGCTGGTTCCCGTCATAGCCAGTGTGACCGGATCTCTCACCGGCCCAGTAGTCTGCGGCAGCACGCGCAACATCACCATCACGTCGTTGGGATTGACTGCAGTGCCGAATCCCGACTTCGATCCGAACATTCCGGGCAGTCCAGCAACGGTTACCAGGGATTACGGTTTCGGCTCGGTACAGGGCTCGGTGACCCTGAACGGTGTGCCGCTTCCGGTTACCGCCTGGAGTGATGCCTCCATCAGCGCCACGGTCCCCGCAGGCCTTGCGACCGGAACGCTCATCGTTGTCCGTGGTGATAACGGGAATGCCACTGAGATAGGGGTGACACTTCATGTTGTGGCCAGCTGTACCGGCGTGAGACAAGTCGTCCCGGGTTCGCCCAATGCAATCCAGAACACGGTGGATACGGCTGCAAGCGGCGATCTGATCATCGTACCTCCCGGCACGTACAGCGAGAACGTCATTCTGTACAAAAACGTCAAGCTTCAGGGGAGCGGAGCCGGTTCGACCATCATTTACGCAAATCCATCTCCGGCCAACAAGCTCAGCGCATGGCATGACAAGATCCTGAGCATCCTGGGGACCGACCCCTTCCTGGCCAATGAAGCTCCGGGAATAATGGTGTTGGGGACCGCTCCCGGCTTCAGCAATCCCACTCTTATCGACGGCTTCAAGGTTTTCGGCGCCATTATGGGTGGCGGCATCTACGTGGATGACAACGTAACCGGGCTGACCATCAGCAATAACAGGTTGACGGGCAACCAGGGGAATTTCGGCGGCGGCATCGCCATCGGCATGCCCCAGCGAGTTTCGAACAACCCGAACATCACCATTCGCAACAACGAAATAACCAAGAACGGCGGCGTTCAGGGTGGCGGCGGTATTGCCATCTATTCCGGTTCAACCGGGTATGCCGTAACGGACAACCTCATCAGCGGCAACTTTTCGCGCTTCAACGGCGGCGGCGTTGCCCACACGGGTCTCAGCAACAACGGCCTCATCGCCGACAACAGGATCACGTTCAACGAGGTCGCCTTCGGTGGCGCGGCATTTGGCGAAGGCGCCGGCATATTTGTCGGCGGTGAGCAGGTTCCGGGCGCAGCGTCGGCCGGGGCCGGCAACGTCGCCATTCGTTCAAACCTGATCCAGGGCAACCTGGCGGGCGTCGGTACAGGGGGCGGCATCAGAGCCTTTGCGGTGAACGGGCAGGATGTACTCGCAGCGCCCGGCAACCCGGCAGCCTGGTATCAGCTTATCATCGAAAACAACATGATCGTCAACAATGTGGCCGGATTCGCAGCAGGCGGCATTGGCCTGCAGGATGCGGCAAGGGTACGGATCGTCAACAACACGATCGCCGACAACGACAGCACGGCGACGGCGGCAAACGCATTCGGGGCGGGAGCTACGACCTCGACCCCGCAAGGGGCGGGAATAGTCTCCAATGCCCACAGCACCGGGGCGACCGGTATCGCTGCGGCCAGCGGCCAGACATTCTCGGATCCCGTGCTGGTTAACAACATCGTGCGTAACAACCGCTCCTTCTACACCACCAACAATGGCGTCGGCGGCCTGCTGCCGAACCCGGCCATGCCGGTGTGGGACCTCAGCGTTACGGGTGTCCCGACTTTTTTGAATCCGAGCAACTGCCTGCTTACCAGCCTCACCCCTGGCGATGGCGCAAACTACACGGGTAACGGTAACACCGCCGGCAACCCGGCATTCGTCAACAGTTATTTCAACCAGATAGTTATTGCCGCCGTCATCGACGAAGGGGGCAATGCCATCACGGTCCGTTTCACGCCACTGACCGAGACGGCGGGAGACTACCATATCAGGGCTGCATCCTCCGCCGTTGACGCGGCTAGCGCCGCAGCGGCGCCGGCAACGGATTACGACGGAGAAAATCGCCCGAATGGAGCGGGACCCGACATAGGTGCCGACGAGATGTACACGGCTACGGTACCTGCCGGCCCGGTTACGGGAATCGGTGCGGTCCGTAACGCAGAATGGTTCCTCGATCAGAACAAGAACGGTACCTGGGACGCCGGCGACAGAACCTTTGTCTTCGGCATGCCGGGCGACCAGCCCGTTTCCGGGGACTGGACCGGCAGCGGGACCTTCAAGGCCGGAGTCTTCAGGAACGGCACCTGGTACCTGGACAGCAACAATAACGGCTTCCTCGATGCAGGTACCGACAGCACCTTCTCCTTCGGCGTTGCCGGCGACAGGCCGGTGACCGGCGATTGGAACGGCGGCGGCACGACGAAGATCGGCGTTGTCCGCGGCAATACCTGGTTCCTCGACATGAACGGCAACGGAGCCTGGGACCAGGGTGTAGATGCTGTTTACTCTTTTGGCATTCCGAGCGACAAGCCGATCACCGGAGACTGGACCGGCAACGGTACGACGAAGATCGGCGTTGTCCGCGGCAACACATGGTTCCTCGACATGAACGGCAACGGCGTCTGGGATAACAGCATCGATGCGGCATATTCATTCGGTATTCCGGGTGACGTGCCGGTTACCGGCGACTGGACCGGAAACGGCATAAGCAAGATTGGCGTCGTCCGTGGCGGCGGCACCTGGTTCCTGGACATGAACGGCAACGGCGGGTGGGACGGAACCGACCAGACGATATCCGGATTCGGTATCCCGGGAGACCTTCCCGTTACGGGCAAGTGGTAGTGATTAATCAGGCGCAAGCGGCCGGTCAGTCGGTCGCCTGCGTCATCCTGGCATAGCGGTCCTTACTATAACGAAAGAGGTGCCTTATGCGATTCAAGGTCATCAACATATTTCTTTTCATATCCATGCTGCTCTACTCCGTGTCCCATGCATCGGTCAAAGTCCAGTGCCCGGGGGATACCAACGGAGACGCCCAGTGGACCGGGTCCGAGGTACGGCCTCCCAATACGGATTGCATCCATCTGGCGGCGGGGGACGGTTTCATAACCATGGCGGACGGACATCCACAGTACATGTTCGGTTTCTCGAACGTTACCGGATTGCCGGAAGACATGGTCATGATGCATGGCATGCTGGCTGGGGAATTTCCCGCGCCTACAATCAAGGTCCGGGAGGGGAACATTGTCTACCTGACGCTTACCAATGTGGGGATGATGATGCGTCCGGACCTGTTCGATCCACATACGGTCCACTGGCACGGTTTTGCCAACGCGGCTCCCGTATTCGACGGCGAACCGATGGGCTCCATAGCCATCAATATGGGGTCCAGCCTGACCTACTATTACCGCGCCCCTGAACCGGGCACCTACCTGTATCACTGTCACGTGGAAGCAACCGAGCACATGCAGATGGGTATGCTGGGCAACCTGTACGTTACGCCGCTGCAGGACGGCACATTGGTCGGCGGGTGCGCCTCACGTAAGTATGCCTATAACGACGGAGACGGCTCAACCTGCTACGACGTAGACTTTCCCATCCAGATCCATGGTTTCGATTCCAATTTCCATGACAAGCACATCGCCGTTCAGCCGCTTCCGTTCGCCATGATGAAAGACAATTATCCCATGCTGAACGGCCGTGGGTACCCTGACACGGTAAACCCGGCCCCGCTGCCTGCGCCTGCGGAAAACGGCGGCAAGGTTTCGCAGAGGGTTTCGTCGAAAATAACCGCGGTGCGGGGCCAGAAGATACTGCTGCGCCTCTCCAGCCTGGCGACGGTTGATTTCTATACCTTGTCCGTTCTTGGTATTCCGATGAAGGTCGTCGGTAAAGACGCGCGTATTTTGCGCAGCACGGCCGGCGAGAATCTTTCCTACACGACCAATTCCGTCACCCTTGGCGGAGGTCAGGCTTGCGACGTCATTCTCGATACAGCAGGGATCGCACCGGGGACATACTTCCTGTACGCCACCGACATCCATAATCTGAGCAACAATGAGGAGGATTATGGCGGAATGATGACGGAAATCGAACTTCTCTAAGGCGGTTGTTGAAAAAACGGTCGATCTCGCCGCCGTCTTCGTCGTTTGCTTGTGCGGCGTAGCGCTGCTACGCCTCCGCGTGCACTCCTGCGGGTGCGACGATCTGAATGTTTTTGAACAACCTTTTGGCAGAGCACTTTTTAGGGGGTAACTATGAAAAAAATTATGCACATATTACTGCTATCCGCCCTGGTGGTTCTGTGCGCCTGCTTTCCCGCACTGGCCACCGTCGACGGGATAACCGGGCCCACATTCAATCTTACCGCCAAGTCCGGCTACATCAGCACCGGCGAAGGGGGCAATTATCTGATGTGGGGCTACGCCAACGGCGATGGCCTCATGCAATATCCCGGACCGACCTTGATTGTGAATCAGGGTGATACGGTAACGGTCACTCTGACCAACACCCTGTCCGTTCCCGTCTCCGCCGTCTTCCCCGGTCAAAGCGGCGTAGTGGCATCGGGTGGCGTTCCCGGCGTCCTTACCCGTGAGGCTGCCGCCGGAGGGGGAAAGGTGACGTATCGGTTTACCGCTTCCGAAGCAGGAACCTATACCTATTACAGTGGAACCAATTCGGACCTTCAGATCGAGATGGGGCTGGTCGGCGCGTTGATCGTGCGGCCCACCGGGTTCGACGAGCACATGAACAGGATTGCCTACAACGACCCGAGCAGCGCTTATGACCAGGAATACTTGTTCCTCCTTACCGAAATGGATCCCCGGATCCACGAAATGGTTGCCGCCGGGAGAATGGCCGAGGTCGACACCTCGACTTTTTTTCCAGTGTACTGGTTCATCAACGGCCGTACGTCGCCGGATACGATGAGCATGGCTTACGACCCGCTGCTGCCTCATCAGCCGTACAACTGCATGCCGATGACGCACCCCGGCGAGAAGGCTCTGATGCGGATGATCGGAGCGGGACGGGACCTGCATCCCCTTCATACCCACGGTAATCACCACAGGGTCATCGCAAGAGACGGGCGGCTTCTCTCGACAGGTGCAGGAGCTGATCTTGCCGAGTGGGCTTTCACCACTACCGTGGTACCCGGACAGACTGCCGATGCAATCTTCACCTGGACGGGCGAGAAGCTGGGGTGGGACGTCTATGGCCCGATCAACACCAACTGTACGGATGCCGATAACGACGGCATGGCCGACGGCATGGCGATGGCGATGCACTGCCATGACGCCACATGCAACGATACGGACGGCGACAATTTCGACGATGCCACCCATGAGTACTGCCCCGATCATGGAAAACCTTTCCCTGTGGAACTTCCGGATGTAAAGGAACTGACCTTCGGCCAGCACTGGGGCGGCAGCCCGTTCCTCGGCGCGCTTGGCGCTCTCCCTCCGGGGCAGGGTGGGTTCAATCCGAACGGCGGCTTTTTCTTCATGTTGCATTCCCATGCGGAAAAGGAAATTACCAACAACGACATCTTTCCCGGCGGGCTGATGACGATGATGGTGGTGGAGGCTCCAGGGGTAATGTTAATGGGGCACTAGCGGTTGTTGAAAAAACAACCTTGGTTTCAAATCATTGGAAAACAGCCATTCGTCGCCGTCCCTGAAAGTGGGCGACAAAGTGCCAATGTGAGGAGGAATGACAATGAACACTCTGAAAAAGACCGTCCCGGCTTTCCTTTTGGGAGTGGCCGCCTTGCTGGGATCAAGCGGGATTTCAATTGGCGCCGAGTACTGGTTACGGGCGCAGACATTCACCAAGACCATGCCGGACAGCTCGGTTGTTACCATGTGGGGCTTCGCCCAGTGCACCGACGGCACCTACAGCAGTTGCGGCGCTCCAACGTCTCCGGGGCCGGTGCTGTCCGTGCCGCCGACCGATGCCGCCCTCACGGTTCATCTGAGGAACGCATTGACCGGGCCTTTGGTCGAGCCTGTTTCCATAGTGATTCCCGGGCAAAGAGCCACGATGGCTCCCGTAAAGTTTACCGACGGGGAAGGCCGTCAACGGGTGAAGTCCTTTACTACAGAGACACCACCCGATAACAGTACGACCAACACCTATTCATGGCCCAGTCTCAGGCCCGGCACCTACCTCTACCAAAGTGGCACACATCCGGCCGTCCAGGTTCAGATGGGACTGTACGGCGCTGTCATCAAAAACGCCGCGGCCGGCCAAGCCTACGGGCCGGCCAGTGCCTTTGATGCCGAAGCACTCCTGGTATTCAGCGAAATCGATCCGGTGCTTCACGGACACGTAGCCGCCGGCACATACGGCACGGAGCCACCAGCGGGCATTACCAGTACTATCGACTATGAACCGAAATATTTTTTGATAAACGGTCAGCCGTATCCGGGGAATGCGCCGATACCGGCTGGGATTCCAGGTCAGACGACCCTGTTGCGATTCCTGAACGCTGGCCTCAAGACACACGTGCCGCTCGTACAGGGGCTTAACCTGTCGGTAATCGCCGAGGACGGCAGTCCGTACGGCCATGTCCGAAAAGGTTATTCGGTGCTTCTCCCTCCGGCAAAAACCAGCGATGCTCTCATGACATCCTCCCGTTACGGAACCTATCCGCTGTATGACCGCAAGCTCTCATTGACAAACGGGGCAAGTTATCCCGGCGGGTTGATCGCCTCTCTCGTTGTGCCCCCGGAATCGGCCGAGTCCATAGGCGTATTCCGCAACGGCGAGTGGTTCATTGACGTGAACGGCAACGGGGCTTGGGATGCAGGCGATACCGGTTTCTGGTTCGGTCTGACAGGAGACCAGCCAGTCATCGGGGACTGGAACGGCAGCGGAACCAAAAAAGTCGGCATCGTTCGGGGAGGAAATCAATGGTTTCTTGACGTGAACGGTAACAGGCAATGGGACCCCGGAATCGATGCAGCCTATACGTTCGGGACTACAGGAGACATTCCCGTCGCCGGGGACTGGACCGGAGCAGGAACGGCAAGGATAGGGGTGTTTCGCTCCGGACAATGGCTTCTCGATACGAACGGCAACGGAATCTGGGAGGATGGAACGGATTTTATCACCCAGTTCGGTAATCCGGGCGATAAACCGGTTACCGGCGACTGGACCGGCAGCGGAACTACCTACATCGGCGTAATCCGCGGGAATACCTGGTTTCTCGACCTGAACGGCAATGGTTATTGGGATGAGGGAGTCGATGGCGTCTATTCCTTTGGCATTCCGTCAGACAAACCCGTCACTGGCGACTGGACCGGCACCGGCGTCACCAGGATCGGGGTCGTGCGCGGCAGCACCTGGTTTCTCGACCTGAACGGCAATGGCGCCTGGGACGATGGGATCGACGGCGTGTTTCCCGAATTCGGCATACCGACGGACGTTCCTGTAGCCGGCCGCTGGTAGCTGGGACAGGTTATTGAAAAACGGCCATCTCGCCCCGTCTCGTCGCTCCCTTGTGCGGCGTAGCGCTGCTATGCCTCCGCGGTCGCTCCTGCGGGTGCGACGATCTGACTGTTTTTGAACAACCTGGCTTTTCAACGCCTGGACCTGAACGAACCGGCAGAGGCGCGTGCTCAGCGCGCGCCTCTGCCGCCATGACAAGGAGAGGTTGAAGAATGTTTTACAGATCGTTCGTTTCCATTTCCATCTTCGCATTATGCATCGCTTCGGCAACGGGCTGCGCCACGACGCGACCCGCCCCCCCTCCCTCCTCGGATCTCTCACGGCAGGAATCATCCATCGAGGAAAAGTGGGGAGTAAAAGTGCTGAGCCTCAAGCAGTCGGCGGGGGGCTACATGCTCGACTTCCGCTACCGGGTGCTCGACCCGGAGAAAGCGAAGCCCCTCTTCGACAGGAAGCTTAAACCCTACCTCGTGGATGAGGCCACCGGCGCCGTCTTCGCCGTTCCGGAGCCCCCGAAGGTCGGCGCCCTGCGAAGCACCCGCCCTCCCCAACCAGAACGCAACTATTTCGTCATGTTCGCCAACCCCGGAGGCTACGTGAAGAAGGGGAACAAGGTCTCGGTGGTCATCGGCGACTTCAGGGCGGAGAACATCACCGTGCAGTAGCCGCCGCAACACTTCCGGGGGGAGAATGTTGTGAAGAGAAGGATAAAGCGCTACCCAATATTCTTTCCCCTCGTCATTCTCTTCTGCATGGCGGGAGTCGGCCCTGCCGGAGCGGGCAATCTGGACCCCCGGGTCGTGGAGGTCATGGAAACCGGATCGCAGCATGAATTTCCCATCATCGTCAGGGCAACGGGGAAGGCCCGGGTAGACAGCATCCGTGACCGAGACAAGCGTACACGCCGGTCGAAGATCATCAGAGCTCTCAGGAGGGTTGCGGACGCATCTCAGCGAGAGATACGGAACTTCCTGGACAAGAAGAAGATAAGAAAGGTCCGCCCACTCTGGCTCGTCAACGGAGTCGCACTCACCGCGAATGCCCAGTTAATTCAGGAACTCGCACAGCTCCCCCAGGTGGAAAGCATAATCCTCGATGCCTCGATCCCCATGCCGAAGACGGTCTACAGCAATCCCGCATCTCCCGAATGGAACATCGCGGCGGTCGGAGCGCCCGAACTGTGGAATCTCGGCTATACCGGCGAGGGTGTCGTAGTTGCCAACATGGATTCGGGGGTGGATGCATCACATCCGGACTTGCGGGACAGATGGCGCGGCGGCACCAACAGCTGGTTCGACCCGAACCAGGAGCACGACTCCCCCGCCGATCGGGACGGCCATGGGACAAAGACCATGGGGATCATGGTGGGGGGAGACGCGGGAGGAAGCTCCATCGGCGTCGCTCCCGGCGCCAGGTGGATAGCTGTCAAGATCTTCAACGACGCCGGCGCCGCCTCCTACAGCTCCGTGCATCGCGGTTTCCAATGGCTGCTCGACCCGGACGGCAACCCAGACACCGACGATGCTCCCGATGTGGTCAACAACTCCTGGGGGATCGAAAACACCTACGGCTGCATTACGGAGTTTCATCCGGACATAGAAATCCTGAAGGCAGCCGGAATCGCCATGACCTTCGCCGCGGGCAATGACGGACCATTTCCATCAACCATCGTCAGCCCCGCCGATTATTCCTCCGCCTTCTCGGTCGGAGCCGTCGACAGCACCGGCACGGTCGCGAGCTTCAGCAGCCGGGGCCCGTCTGCATGCGGCGGCGGCATTTCGCCGGTGGTCGTCGCACCGGGAGTGGACATCCTCACCACAGACCTTGACTTCGGCATACCCGGAGCCTACGCCACCGTTTCCGGCACATCCTTCGCCGCCCCACATGCCGCAGGAGCCATGGCTCTCCTCATTCAGGCGTTTCCCGATCTCGACGCATCAGTGATAGAAGCCGCTTTTCGAGATTCCGCCGGCGATGTCGGCGTCTTCGGCCCCGACAATGCCTACGGATACGGTAGCCTGAACGTCCCCGCCGCCTACAACCGATTGCGCGCCAACGACCGGATCGGGGTTTTCCGGGGAGGTCGATGGCATCTTGACCTGAACGGAACCCGTACATGGGACGCCGGAGCTGACTCATCCTTCTCGTTCGGAAACCCTGGAGACATTCCCGTCGCCGGAAGCTGGACCGGCGCCGGCACACAGATCGGCGTCTTCCGAAGCGGCGCCTGGTACCTCGACATGAACGGCAACGGCGCGTGGGAGGACGGCATCGACGACGCCTACTCCTTCGGTATCCCCACCGACATCCCCGTCACCGGAAAATGGAACGGCGGATCGGCCACAAAGATCGGTGTCTTCAGGAACGGCGCGTGGTACCTGGACATGAACGGCAACGGCACGTGGGACATTCAGGATGCCTCCCGTTATTTCGGCATCCCCGGCGACAAGCCCGTAACCGGCGACTGGACCGGGACCGGCACGACCAGAATCGGCGTCGTGCGTGGCAACACCTGGTTTCTGGACATGAATGGAAACGGCAGCTGGGACGACGGCATCGATGCAGCCTACACCTTCGGCAACCCGGATGACGTGCCGGTGACCGGCGACTGGAACGGCGGCGGAACCACCAAGATCGGCGTTATCCGCGGCGGCACCTGGTTCCTCGACATGAACGGGAATGGCTTCTGGGATGAAGGGGCGGGTGCGGTTGTCACCGGCTTCGGCATTCACGGTGATGTACCGGTGACAGGAGCGTGGTGAGGCAGCCTGATTAAAAGAAGAGAGCGCACCATGATGTGAAACAGGATGGGCACGTCAAAACCTTCAGGAGGTGGAGAGATGAACCCAGTTGCTGGAACATGTGGTGAACCGAAGGTAAAGAAGCATCCTCACGGCAGAGGGCCCTTCCCCTGGTCGGGGTCAGGAGTCGGCAAGTCGTGGCTCCGCCACGTGACCGTGCTGGTGATCCTGCTGCTACTGAACCTGCTCCTCGGCACTCCTCCCGTCCATGCAGAACCATCAGGGCCTCTAACGGTAACCATCACCAGGCCCATCGATGGCGCGACTTTCACCGCTCCCGCCGCTCCGATAGTCACCGCAACCGCAACAACGGAACCGGGAACCGCCATAACCAGGGTGGAGCTTTACCACGGCACGAAGCTCGTCACCATCAGCACATCCAGCACACTTAATTATACCTTTGAGCCATACATCAGTGAAAGCTACACCCTCACGGCCAAAGCCACCGATTCGGCCGGAAGGGTCGCTACCTCCAGTCCCGTCACCTTTAACATCCTGCCTCCCCCGTGGCAGTCGGGCGACATCGGCTCCGTCGGCATGCCGGGGAGCGCCGCTTTCGCCGGCGGCACCCATACCGTCAAAGGGTCGGGAGCGGATATCTGGGGAACCGCCGATGAATTTCGCTACGTCTACCAGACGCTCACGGGAGACGGCCAGATTACCGCACGAGTGGCATCGCTGCAGAATACGACACATGAGTACGCCAAGGCTGGGGTCATGATACGCGAGACCCTGGCGGCCGATTCAGCCAACGCTATGATGGAGATCAAGCCAGGTTATTCGACAGCGATCTTTCAGCGGCGGCTTGCCGCCGGCGCCCCCTCTATCTACACCTCCGGACCATACGTCGAGGCGCCCCACTGGGTCAGGCTCGTACGAAGCGGAAACACCATCAGCGGCTATGCATCGGCAGACGGGGTCAACTGGGTCCTGGTGGGAAGCGACACCCTTACCATGGCGAGCACCGTCTACATCGGCCTTGCGGTGACCAGCCACGACAACACCGCCCTCTCCACGGCACTCTTCGACCACGTAAGTCTCGCCTATGCCGTCACCGAACTGGGCACCCTCGGCGGCAACAAGAGTTCAGCCGTCGCCCTCAACGACGCAGGGATCGTGGTAGGGCAGAGCGACACAGCCACGGGTGAGAATCATGCCTTCTTCTGGAAGGACGGAGTCATGACCGACATGGGGGCCTTCGACGTGGTGGCGGTCAACGAGGCGGGGCAGGTGATCGGAACAAGGGGGGGCCGCTCCTACTTCTGGGAAAAGGGGGCGCTGTCCGATCTCGGCACCCTGGGCGGTCCCACGGCTACCGCTCGTGCCATCAACGACTCCGGGGCGGTGGTCGGTGAGAGTGAAACGGAGACGGGCCTGATACATGCCTTTCTCTGGACGAAAGGGGTCATGACTGACCTTGAGACACTCGATGGAGATACAGCCAGCGGAGCTTACGACATAAACAATTCCGGTCAGGTCGTAGGTACATCAACAACGTACAGCAATACACTCTACGGACATCGCTCTTTTCTCTGGGCTAACGGTTTGATGACCGATTTGGGACGCGTTCCACACCAATCATTACCTTACCCCTATTGGACCAGCGTGTTCATAAATGAGAGAGGGGATGTCGCCGGGTGCGGCAAATGGCCGTTTCCTTACCATGAGCGTACTTATGTCCTGAGGGGGGGGCAGTGGGTCGACACCCATAGCGATACAATAAGTGGAAGGGGTAATTGCCTCACAGCCTTCAATAATCTGGGGCAGGTAGGAGGCAACTACACTGATGTTACGAATACCTATCCCTTCCTGTGGGACAACGGAACGACGACCTATCTGGGCACCATCGCCCCCAATACGGTGGGCGCGGTTACGGGTATGAACAATGCCGGAGAAATTATCGGAGCATTGTCGTTGGGCTACGGTGGACATGTTGACCCCACGTCGATTCGGCAACAACCTTGGATTTCTCTAACGTCTCGGGCATTCATCTGGAAAGAGGGCGCCATCTCTTATCTGCCCTCACTTTTCGGGGGGTATTATCATGCAATAGACATCAACGCTTCCGGACAGATAGCGGGAACCGACGGAGAGAGGGCAGTGCTGTGGACACCGCAGCGGCCCCAGCAAGCTGCCCACGTGGGCGTTTTCAGGGAGGGCGAGTGGTTCCTCGACAAGAACCGCAGTGGAACGTGGGAATCCGAATCCGATGCCACCGCCTCGTTCGGAAACCCCTCCGACATTCCCGTCACCGGTAACTGGACCGGCGCTAGCACCCAAATCGGCGTCTTCCGCAGCGGCGCGTGGTACCTGGACATCAACGGCAACGGCGCATGGGACGACGGCATCGATGCCGCCTACTCCTTCGGTATCCCCACCGACATCCCCGTCACCGGAAAATGGAACGGCGGATCGGCCACAAAGATCGGCGTCTTCAGGAACGGCGCGTGGCATCTGGACATGAACGGCAATGGGGGATGGGATGAAGGAGACGCCTCATATTCCTTCGGCATTCCAGGCGACAAACCGATAACCGGCGACTGGACCGGGACCGGCACAACCAGGATCGGCGTAGTGCGGGGGAACACGTGGTATCTGGACATGAATGGAAACGGCACCTGGGACGACGGCATCGATGCAGCCTACTCCTTCGGCAACCCGGATGACGTGCCGGTGACCGGCGACTGGAACGGCGGCGGAACCACCAAGATCGGCGTTATCCGCGGCGGCACCTGGTTCCTCGACATGAACGGGAATGGCTTCTGGGATGAAGGGGCGGATGCGGTTGTCACCGGCTTCGGCATTCACGGTGATGTACCGGTGACAGGAGCGTGGTGAGGCAGCCTGATTAAAAGAAGAGAGCGCACCATGATGTGAAACAGGATGGGCACGTCAAAACCTTCAGGAGGTGGAGAGATGAACCCAGTTGCTGGAACATGTGGTGAACCGAAGGTAAAGAAACATCCTCACGGCAGAGGGCCCTTCCCCTGGTCCGGGTCAGGAGTCGGCAAGTCGAGGCTCCGACACGTAACCGTGCTGGTGATCCTGCTGCTACTGAACCTGCTCCTCGGCACTCCTGCCGTCCATGCAGAACCCTCAGGGCCTCTAATGGTAACCATCACCAGGCCCATCGATGGCGCGACTTTCACCGCTCCCGCCGCTCCGATAGTCACAGCAACCGCAACAACGGAACCGGGAACCGCCATTACCAGGGTGGAGCTGTACCACGGCACTACGCTCCTCACCACCAGCACATCCAGCACCCTCACCTATACCTTCCAACCATACATTACCGAAGGAAGCTACACGCTCACCGCCAGAGCCACCGACTCGGCCGGCAGGGCCGCCACCTCCAGCCCCATCACCTTCAACTTGCTGCCTCCCCCGTGGCAATCAGGCGACATCGGCTCCGTCGGCATGCCGGGGAGCGCCGCTTTCGCCGGAGGCACCTATACCATAAAAGGATCGGGTGCCGATATCTGGGAAACCGCGGATGAATTCCGTTACGTCTACCAGACGCTCACGGGAGATGGCCAGATCACCGCGCGTGTGGCATCGCTACAGAATACGACACACGAGTACGCCAAGGCAGGTGTCATGATACGCGAGACCCTGGCGGCCGATTCAGCCAATGCAATGATGGAGATCAAGCCCGGTTATTCGACAGCGATCTTTCAGCGGCGCCTTGCCGCCGGCGCCCCCTCTATCTACACTTCCGGACCGTACGTCGAGGCGCCCCACTGGGTAAGGCTCGTACGAAGCGGAAACAGCATCAGCGGCTATGCTTCGGCAGACGGGGTCAACTGGGTCCTGGTGGGAAGCGACACCCTTGCCATGGCGAGCACCGTCTACATAGGACTCGCGGTGACCAGCCACGATGATGCCGCCCTCTCCACGGCCCTCTTCGACCATGTAAGTCTCGCCTATTCCGTCACAGAACTTGGGACCCTCGGTGGGGACACGAGTTTGGCGGTTGCCAACAACGATAATGGAGTTGTAGTTGGCCAGAGCAAAACAGCCACAAATGAGAATCACGCCTTCTTCTGGAAAAATGGCGTCATGACCGACATGGGGGCCTTCGACGTAGTGGCGGTCAACGAGGTCGGACAGGTCATCGGAACAAGGGGGGGCCGCTCCTACTTTTGGGAAAAGGGGACGCTGACCGATCTCGGCACACTGGGCGGGCTAACAGCCACCGCTCGTGCCATCAACGATTCCGGTGCGGTGGTCGGCGAGAGTGACACGGAGACGGGCCTCATACATGCCTTTCTCTGGTCCAAAGGGGTCATGACTGACCTTGGGGCACTCGATGGAGATACAGTCAGCGGAGCTTACGGCATCAATAACTCGGGTCAGATCATAGGTATATCCAATTCGCGCCGCATATTCCTTTGGACGAATGACATTATGTCAGACCTGGGGAAAGTGCCCGACATTTCTTCGCCGGTGGGGGGCAGGTGGACCAGCGCATTCATAAACGAGAACGGGGATATCGCCGCATGCGGCGAATTGCCCTACGGGGCGTATGAGAAGCATACTTATGTCCTGAAAGACGGTCAGTGGGTCAACACCCACTCGAACACAATATATGGAAGGGGTAATTGCCTCACAGCTTTCAATAATCTGGGGCAGGTAGGAGGCAACTACACTGATAATACGAATACGTATCCCTTCCTGTGGGATAACGGAACGACGACTTATCTCGGCACCATCGCCCCCAATACAGTGGGCGCGGTTACGGGTATGAACAATGCCGGAGAAATCATCGGAGCATTGTGGTTGGGCTACGGTGGGCATGTTGACCCCACGTCGGTTCAGCAACAACTTTGGATTGTTCCAGAGTCTCGTGCATTCATCTGGAAAGAGGGCGCCATCTCTTATCTGCCCTCACTTTTCGGGGGGTATTGTCAGGCAGTAGACATCAACGCTTCCGGGCAGATAGCGGGCACCGACGGAGAGAGGGCAGTGCTGTGGACACCGCAGCGGCCCCAGCAAGCTGCACAAGTGGGCGTTTTCAGAGAGGGCCAGTGGTTCCTCGACAAAAACGGCAGTGGAGCGTGGGAATCTGAAGCCGACGCAACCGCCTCGTTCGGGATCCCGGGCGACATCCCCGTCGTAGGAAGCTGGACCGGCGCCGGCACCCAAATCGGCGTCTTCCGCAGCGGCGCGTGGTACCTGGACATCAACGGCAACGGCGCATGGGACGACGGCATCGATGCCGCCTACTCCTTCGGTATCCCCACCGACATCCCCGTCACCGGAAAATGGAACGGCGGATCGGCCACAAAGATCGGCGTCTTCAGGAACGGCGCGTGGCATCTGGACATGAACGGCAATGGGGGATGGGATGAAGGAGACGCCTCATATTCCTTCGGCATTCCAGGCGACAAACCGATAACCGGCGACTGGACCGGGAGCGGCATAACCAGGATCGGCGTAGTGCGGGGGAACACGTGGTATCTGGACATGAACAGAAACGGCACCTGGGACGACGGCATCGATGCAGCCTACACCTTCGGGAACCCGGACGACGTGCCGGTGACCGGCGACTGGAACGGCAGCGGAGCCACCAAGATCGGCGTTATCCGCGGCAATACATGGTTCCTGGATACAAACGGTAACGGAGCATGGGATGACGGCGTGGACGCGGTTGTATCCGGATTCGGAATTCCGGGCGATGTGCCGGTTACGGGAGACTGGTAATTGGATATACTTACTAAGACCTGATGCGGTGATGGGAGTCAAAACTTCCGTGGAGGTGGAGCCAATGGCGGAGCGGTTGAGATTATCTCTATTGATATGCCTCTTTACCTCGTTGTTGGCGCCGGACGCCTACACCGCAGATCTCTTCAGCGTTACCGGCCTCGGCACTCTCGGCGGCTCGTGGAGTGAAGCGGTCGCCATGAACGATGCCGGTACTGTGGCAGGCCAGAGCGGCACTGCAGCCGAGGAAATGCATGCATTCTTATGGAGGAACGGCATGATGACCGACATGGGAATATTCGATATCGTCGCGATAAACAACGCCGACCAGGTAATCGGTACTCAGGAAGGGCGCTCCTATATCTGGGACAACGGCGTATTGACCGATCTGGGAACACTCGGCGGCCGCACGGCTTCGGCCCGCGCCTTGAACGACTCGGGAGAAGTGGTCGGAGAGAGTGAGACTGCCGCCGGCGTGAAACACGCTTTCCTCTGGAAGAACGGAGTAATGGCAGACTTGGGCACGCTCGCAGGACACAGTGTCAGCAGCGCCTACGACATCAACAACTCAGGCCGGATAGCAGGCATCAGCACCAGCACCAGCACCGGCGGGAGCCGCATCTTCCTCTGGCAGAACAATCGGATTACCGACCTGGGCTATGTGCCCAACTTCTTCAACTCCGATGCTTGGGGATACTGGATCGATGTTTTAATCAACGAGCAGGGAGACGTCGCAGGATGCGGCCATCAACCCTTCCCCCGCGTGAGGCACGGCTACGTGCTGAAAAACGGCCTGTGGATCGACACTTACGACGCTGCTGACCGACCAGGGGGTGACGCCAATTGTCCCACGGCATTTAACGCACTCGGGCAGACCGCGGGCAACTACGCTGATCCGGGAGGTCCATATGCATATCAATGGCAGAATGGTATTACGACCTATCTCGGCACCCTCGACAATTATACAGCCAGCACAACTGAGGACATGAACAACAGTGGCACCATCGTCGGCGATCTCTTCATTCCCCGTACGACTGCGCCCTTGCGTGCTTTCATCTGGAAAGAGGGAACGATGTCGTATCTTCCATCCCTTTTCGGGGGGAGCACAACAGCAGCAGCCATAAACGCCTCCGGACAGGTAGCCGGTACCAATGGGGAGATCGCCATACTCTGGACGCCCCGGAATATGACTAGTGCCGCGGTAGTACCTGGTTTCGGCATACCAGGGGATCTGCCCGTTAGGAAGCTGGTAAATTAATCTTCACATACATCCGGGCGGCTGCTTCGATCAGGGCAGCCGCCCAACACCAACCTGACCCGCTACAAGCCTTCCCCCCTCCCTGGATAAATTTTTCGCGCTATACTAGATTTTTATAATTAGCGTAGTATAGTTAAAACCCACCTGGCGATAGTTTATCTTCACATTTAATGAATTGACTGCAGTGCTGGTCCGTCCGATGGAGGCCCCGGTCAGCCGGGGGGGGACGGATCGTAGTCGAAAGAGGTCACATGAAACAGAAGTGCTTGTGGTATTTCCTCGTATCCCTCGTCCTCCTTGCAACCTTCTCGATACCCGTCCGCGGGCAGGAAGCGCCTCTACCGTTTGGAGGACCGGCGCAGCAGCCGGAGGCGTCTCAGCACAGGCCGGACCGCTTGCCCTCCTCGATCCAGCAGCCGGCTTCTCCCCAGATGAAACCAGCCGCCGTTCAAGCTCCCGGAGCAGAAGAAAAACCGGCAGCCGAAGACCACAGGAAATCCCCGTCAGCCGCGCCTGACGCCCTGAAGCAGTTCGGATACGATCTCTTCGACAAGGCACCCTCTTCTTTCGCCCCAGGCCAGCATGTACCCGTTGGGCCGGACTATGTGATCGGTCCGGGCGACGCCATCAAGATCGAGATATGGGGGAAGATCGAAGGGAGCTGGAACGTCGTGGTGGATAACGACGGCAATATCAGCCTTCCGAAGGCGGGAGTTTTCGGTGTTACCGGCCTCACCTTCAGGGAACTGAAGGAGGTCCTGCACAAAAAGTTCTCCAAGTACTACACCGGCTTCGAGATGAACGTGAGCATGGGATCGCTCCGGAGCATGCGGATCTATCTGGTCGGCAAAGCCGAGCGCCCCGGCGCCTACACCGTCTCTTCCCTCTCCACCATCATCAACGGCCTCCTGGAAGGGGGCGGCCCCTCCCGGACCGGCTCCATGCGGAACATCCAGGTGAAGCGGAACGGTCAGACGGTCGTCACCTTCGACCTCTACGACTTTCTGCTGAACGGGGACAAAACCCGGGACATCAGGCTCATGCCCGAGGACGTGATCTTCATCCCGCCCATCGGCCCCCTCGTCGGCATCGCAGGCAATGTGAAAACGCCCGCTATCTACGAGCTGAAGGGGGAAACCAGGCTCCTCGATCTGATCCGGATGGCCGGAGGCCTCACCGGAAACGCTTTCAAGGGGCGCGTCCAGATGCAGCGGGTGCAGGATCGACAGTTCAGGACCCTGTTCGAAGGGGATCTCATCGACATCGAGACCAGCAGGGAGAAGAATTTCCTCCTGCAGGACGGGGACATGGCGCGTATCTTCCCCGTCGTGGACGCTCCGCACACCATCAACGTCTCCGGCGCGGTGGCATATCCGGGCGAATATGCGGTGAACCCTGAAACGACAAGGGTCCAGGATGTCATCGCACTGGCCGGGGGACTTCGCTACTTCGCCTCCAAGCAGGCGGAGCTGGCGAGGGTCACGGTAACACAGGATGGGCCAAGGACGGACCTTCTGGTGATAGATCTGGACCGGGCCGCCAAGGGTGAGAAAGAGAGCAACCTGCTCCTTCAGAGGGACGACACGCTCTTCGTGCGGCCGATCCCGGAATGGAGCGGCAACCGCACCGTAACCATAGGCGGCGAGGTGAGGTTCCCCGGGACCTATACACTGAAGAAAGGGGAGCGGCTCTCCTCCGTTCTGGAGCGTGCCGGCGGATTCACCGAGCGGGCCCATGTGCGGGGAGCGGTGTTCACCCGGGAGAAGGTCCGGGAGCTTCAGCAGAAGCAGATAGACGAAATGGTCGAGCGACTGGAGCGGGACTTGATTTCGGCAGGGACAGCACAGGCCGCAACCGCCTCCTCCCCGGACGAGGCGCGTATGGTCCAGATCGAGATGGAGCAGAAGCGGCATTTTGTGAACCAGCTCAAGTCTGCCAGGGCCAAGGGGAGGATCGCGCTGAACATGAGGGAGCCGGCGCTCATCCGGGGAACCTCCCACGATATCGAACTGGAACAGGGTGACGCGATCTTCATTCCCGCAGATCCCAATACCGTACAGGTCATAGGTTCGGTATTCAACCAGAGCGCCTTCGTTCACGACCCTGCTGAGGGCTATCGGCACTACATAGATCTTGCCGGAGGATATGCACCCAATGCCGACGAAGACAACGTCTACATCCTGCAGGCCGACGGCACCGCGGTCAAGGCGTGCGGCAGCTTCTTCAGGCCGGGGAACGGGGTCGGTTCCGGCGACACCATAGTGGTCCCGGAAAAGATCGAACGTGTTGCCTGGATGCGCAACGTGAAGGACATCACCCAGATACTGTTTCAGATTGCGGTGGCCACAGGCGTGGTAATCGCGCTCTTTTGACAAGGCGACGCCGTATTCGCGCCCTTCCGCCGCCGGCTTCTCCTCAGGCTCCTCGACGTAGCGCTGCTACGCCTGCGGGCCTTCTTCGTCGCCGACGACGGAATCATCGCGAATCTGGCGCCGCCACCTCTGTGCGTTGCTACGGTCTGGCTGTGTGAGCAACCCATGCTACGCGAGATTTTTCAAAGACCGCCTGAAATATAGATCTGGGCGAAACCGCAGAAAAAAACGGAGGATTGTCTTGTCCGAAAAACCTACTCTGCTCGACTACCTGATTGTCGTCTTCAAATGGAAACGTCTCGTTGCAGGGGTTGCCCTTTCCATTACCGCCGCTGCCGCGCTGGTGGTCTTTCTATTGCCCCCCGTTTACGTGGCGAAAACGCGAATACTTCCACCCGACACCGACAATTCGGCTGCATCGGCACAGCTTCTGAGCCAGCTCGGGGGCGGAGCCCTCTCCGGCGCGCTTCTCGGTAAAAAGAGCATGAACGACCTGTACGTGGGCCTGCTTCAGAGCCGCACCGTCCTGGACCGTATTGTGGACCGGTTCCAGTTGGTTGAGGTCTACGAGGTGGCTTACCGGGAGGACGCCCGCAAGCGGCTCCAGGCTTCGCTGCAGGTGGCCGGTGAACGCAAGAGCGGCGTAATCACCATAGGCGTGGAGGACAGGGACCCGAAACGGGCTGCACGCATGGCGAACGCTTTCGTGGAGGAGCTGAAACATCTCAACCAGGAGCTTGCACTCACCGAGGCTTCCCAGCGGCGGCTCTTCTTCGAGGAGAAACTGAAGGATGCCAAGGAGGCGATGGTCAGGTCGGAAGAAGCCATGAAGGGCTTTCAGGAACAGACCGGCGCCATCGAGATGAAGGAACAGGCGAAGGCGATCATCGAGGCCGTCGCAAAGCTGCGGGCGGAAATCGCCTCGAAGCAGGTCCAGCTGAAGGTGCTCAAAACATACTCGATGCCCCAGAACCCCGACCTGCAGAAGACCGAGGAAGAGCTCAGGGGGATGAAGGAACAACTGGGAAGGCTGGAGGGGAAGGCGGGTGGAAACCATGCGGTGCTCCTCTCCTCGGGAAACGTGCCGGCTGCGGGAACGGGCTACATCAGGAAGATGCGGGACCTGAAATACTCCGAGACCCTATTCGAGCTTCTCGCCAAGCAGTACGAGGTGGCGAAGATGGACGAGTCCAGGTCGGGCGCACCCATACAGGTAATCGACAAGGCACTTGAGCCCGAAAAGAGAGCCCGACCCAAAAGAGCAAAGACCGTTGCCGCCGCGGCACTTGCCGGCGCATTCGCCGGCATCCTGGCCAGCTTTCTCATGGAATCGCGTGAGCGCATGGTGAAAGATCCTGCAGCCCGCGCACGGCTGGAGACGCTGAAGCGGTATGCGACATTTCGGCGGCGCGAGACCATCACGAACTAAAACTGACTCAATCGGACCACCATGGAATCGAAATCTGCCGAAAAATATCGCTCCCCGATGCTGGCACGGAACACGCTCCTGAATCTCCTCGGCAGCATTCTGCCCCTGATGGCCGCTGTAGTGGCGGTGCCGCACCTGATCAGGGAGCTGGGGACCGAACGTTTCGGCGTGCTCTCCCTCATCTGGATAGTTATCGGGTATTTCGGGCTGTTCGACCTGGGCATAGGCCGGGCAACCACTAAACTGGTCGCGGAGCAGCTTGCTCAGCGGGAAACGGAGCAGTTGCGGGTAACGGCCTGGACCTCCCTGGCCACCCTCACCTCCTTCGGCCTGCTGGGGGGGGGTGCCCTGGCCCTCCTCAACCCGGCCCTCGTGGAACACCTCCTTCATATCCCCCTCCCACTGCGGGGGGAAACCGTTGCCGCTTTCAACATACTCGCCCTGTCGATCCCTCTTCTCCTCGCCTCCACCGGCGCCCGTGGAATCCTGGAGGCGCACCGGCGCTTCGGCATCATGAACGCCATCAAGATACCCGTCGGTGTGGGAACCATCGTAGCTCCCGTCGTCGTCCTCAAGTTCTCCCACAGCCTCGCGCACATTGCAGCGGCCCTGCTACTCATGCGAGCCCTTGACCTGATGGCGACGTTCCTTGCATGCCGGTGGGCACTGCCGGCAATGGGACGGCCCACCAGGCCTCAGGCTCGCTCCTTCGTTCAGCTGGCCGGC
This sequence comes from Geobacter sp. DSM 9736, assembly GCF_900187405.1. Taxonomy (NCBI): domain Bacteria; kingdom Pseudomonadati; phylum Thermodesulfobacteriota; class Desulfuromonadia; order Geobacterales; family Geobacteraceae; genus Geobacter; species Geobacter sp. DSM 9736. Next base: position 3,778,998 of record NZ_LT896716.1, on the reverse strand, counting down.
TACGGAAGCTGGCTCACCGTCTCCTCTGTCGTGGGACCCCTGATGACCTACCTGGACCGTTTCATCGTGGGCGGCCTGCTTACCATGAGTGCCGTTGCCTACTACTCCACACCCTACGATGTGGTGACGAAACAGCTGATACTGCCGGCGAGCCTTCTGGGAGTCATCTTTCCGAGCCTGGCAGGTTATGCCGCCGTTGATCACCGGAGGTTCGCCCACCTTTACCAGCGCTCGGTGGCGTATCTGATAGCGATCATGACTCCCCCGGCGATCATGCTGCTGCTCTTCGCCGAGCCGGCCCTTGATTTCTGGCTCGGGGGGGAATTCGCAGCGAAAAGCACCGCCGCGGTGCAGCTGCTCGCACTCGGCATCCTGCTGAACGGAGTGGCCCAGGCTCCATATGCGGCGATACAGGCATGGGGGCGACCCGACATCACCGCTAAACTGCATCTGGCGGAGCTTCCCTTCTACCTCATCCTCCTCTGGGGCAGCGTGACATACCTGGGCATTACGGGAGCCGCCCTGGCGTGGCTGATCCGTGCAGCCGCCGACACAATCATTCTACTGCAGATCTGCAGGCGCATCCTTCCAGGCCATGCAGTCCATGCCGCTTCCATCGCCAATCTCGCAGTATGGTGCGCTCTCTTCCTCCTTTCGGCCTGGGCCGGAGCAGGCATGCTTAATGGCCTCCTGCCCAAATTCGTGCTCCTGGCATGTTGTTGTTCAATCCATGCCCTGCTTTGCATCCGCCTAATTCCGCGACTCAGCTCCGGGAAGGACCCGGGCAACGAACCTGGAAACATTGAGACCGAATGCCGGGCAAACGAGGTGGTTTCCCATGTATGACATGAAAAAAGAGGATTACTTTACCCACTGCCGGATGGACATGCTGGGGGTTATCCCTCCCGGAGACAAGAAGAAGATCCTGGAAATCGGCGCAGGGACAGGCGTAACCCTTCTTCAGGCAAAGGCGCTTGGGCTTGCGGACGAGATAGTGGGGGTGGAGCTGGTTCCCCTGGAGAAGAGCTGCCAGCGCCACCCGGACATGGACCAGTTCATCATCGGCGATGTGGAGAGGCTGGATCTCCCCTTCCGGGAGGATTACTTCGACGTGATCCTTTGCGGTGATGTGCTGGAACACCTGGTAGACCCGTGGAGGATGGTCCGCAGGCTCGCGGCCTGGCTGAAGCCCGGAGGTTGCCTCATCGCGAGCATTCCCAACGTGCGGGAGATAAAGACGGTCCTGAAGATCGTTCTGAAGGGTAACTTCCGATACGACAGTGCGGGGATCATGGACAGGACCCACCTCCGGTTCTTCTGCAAGCGGGACATGCTCGACCTGTTCGAGCAAAACGGCCTGGATGTGCTTCGGACGATATCGAATCTGGAGCTTCTCGGGAAAGGGAAGCGGGTGCTGCTGAACAGGCTGACTCTCGGTGCGCTCTCCGAGTTCCTGGAAGGGGAGTATCTGATGGTCGCCCGGAAACCGGAGCGGCGATGACACCGGCCACCGGAACGCAACCGGCGCTGGAGCCCGTGCAGTGCTGCAGGGTCGTCCCCACCCGGATGCCGGAGCTACTCCTGCTGTCGCTCCTGATCGGCTCCTGCTTTCTGCCTGCGGAGATCATCTCCGCCGTAATGCTCCTTCTCTTCCTCCTCCTGATCGCAGACCCCTTCGGAGAGGGAGAACTACATCGTTTTCCGGGAATGATGCCGTTCCTGCTCCTCCTGCTGGCGGGCCTGCTGGACGCTCCGGGGAATGCGGCCCGCGACGTGGCGAAGGACCTCTGGTACGTGGGGAACGCCGCCATGACCCTGTGGGTTGCCTTTCTCGCGGCGCGGAAGATGGAGGGCCTCACCGGCATCCTCCGCATATTTCTTGCCGCTGGCGTCGTCGTCGCCTTCATCCATCTTTGCCGGTTCGCCGTCGACCCGATGCTCCTCAGCAGTTCGGTAATCGAAATACGGACTGAGGCAGGCGTAGGCTACCTGCTCCCGGCTCTCGGACTCGGAGTTCTGCTTGCCGATTGGCGCTACGGCCTGGGCCTAGTGCAGAACAGGATTCCATCGTGGCTCTGCGGTGGGCTCTGCCTCGCCTCGGTCACCCTCGCCTTTTCCAGAACCCTCTGGATCGCTCTCCTTACGTTCCTGCTTGTGCTCGTCGGGCTGTCGTATCTGAAGCAGATGATGAAAGCAGCGGCTGTCGCAGGGGCGATACTCATAGCCCTAATGGCCTCCCCCCTGAGCGATGAGAGGGCCGAGCCCGGCAGCGAAGCGACCTTCTCCGAAAAAATCACGAACTCGCTGGCCGAGCTTCGGGTAGCCGACTACGAGGATGACTCGGACATACACCGGAACTGGCGCGGATTCGAAAGCTACAGGGCGCTCCAGACGTATGCGGAGGGGGGTGCGTGGACGCATCTGGTCGGCAAAGGTTTCGGGACCGGTATCGACCTGGGGCTCACCATGGTCCTGATGGAGGAGGAATTCGATTCCATTCCGATCCTCCACAACGGTTACCTCTACCTGCTGGTCAAGGCCGGTTTGGCAGGCGTAGCCGCCTACCTTGCCTACATGTTCCTCTCAATCCGGCGGGGTGCGGCCATCCTGCGCCTTCAACCGCGGCAGGCACGGGCATGCGGCTACCTCATCATTGCGCTCACGCTCTTCATGCTGCAGGCGACCCTCGTCATCTCGGGGCTCTTCAACAAGGGATGGATATTCCCCGGCACCCTTCTCCTGGGGATGCTTCTGGGGCATGCGGAGTCGCTGCTGCACGAAAAGGGATCGGTTCTCCGGGCGAACTGAAACTCCACAATCCCACTGCACCCTCACACCTGCGTAATGAAAAAAATTTCATTATCGCCTTGCAAACCCTCCTGCCGGTGGTATTCTAATTTACAAAATTTAATAAATAGTGCGGTACACCTATGAATCCCAGAGTGGCTATCGTCATAGTGAACTGGAACGGGTGGGAAGATACTCTCACCTGCCTCGAATCGATCTTGCGGGTACCCATCCCCTGCTGCCGGACTATCGTCGTCGACAACGGCTCACGGAACGATTCGGTGACGCGGATACGGGAATGGGCTGCACCCGGGCGGAAGACGGCACCAGTCACTCTCGTTTCATACGACAGGGAGACTGCCGAGCAGGGGGGCTCACCCCTGGGGGAACGAGCATTGAACGCCGCCGGCACGGGAAGCCTTGCAGTGATCGAGACGGGGGCGAACCTCGGTTTCGCAGGGGGAAACAACATCGGTATCAGGTACGCACGCGCATGGGGCGCCAAGTACATCCTCCTCCTGAACAATGATGCCTTCATCAGCTCACCGGACGCTCTCCCGGCGATGATCGAATTCATGGAACGAACGCCCCGTGCCGGCGCATGCGGCGGCAGGCTGCTCTACCCCGGCGGCGACCCGCAGCAGTCTTACGGGCACTTCCCCGCTGTTCCACGCACGCTGGCAGCCCTCTTTCCGCTGTACCGGCTACTTCCGTCAAAGTGGCTGAAGGGGGTGAAACGCTCCAACGTCGTACCCGACAGGAAGATACGGGAGCCACTGCAGGTCGACTGGCCTTCCGGAGCCTGCCTGATGGTGCGTACGGAAGCGGTGGCGGAGGTAGGCATGCTCGACGAGCGGTACTTCCTCTACATGGAGGAGACGGACTGGTGCCTGAGGATGAAGGTTCGCGGCTGGGACCGCTACTATGTGCCGCAGGCGGAAGTGGTGCATGCCTTCGGCGGCAGCGTCGGCAAAACCTCCACCCCCATGAAGGCCTACCACCTGGAAAGCCAGTTCACCTATTACCGGAAGCACTTCTCCCCCGCGGGTCTGGCCACCGTTGCGGCGGCATACCTTCTGCGCTCCTGTTTCGCAATCGGGTGGATCGGTTTATCCAGCGTCTTTGCCAGGCGGGGTAACGCAGCAAGCTCCCCGGAAGCCGCTTACTGGCAGCAGGCGCGCCGCCTGGCGGCAGCAGCCCTGGGATCGTTCATTCCCACCGGCAAACCCCGCCGGATTCCACCAACCGCCGCCTCGGCGGCAGTGAGGTTTACATGAATCGCTATAACCGTCGATTTTACGTTCACCAGCGGGAAAGGTCCCGGATGTCGGCACGGGAAATCGTTCCGCTGGTCATCGACCTGGTCGGACCGAAAAGCGTGATAGATGTCGGCTGCGGGACCGGAGCGTGGCTGTCGGTTTTCCGGGATCACTCCATAGAAGATATACATGGTGTGGACGGACCGTGGGTAGACCGGGACATGCTGCTCATCCCGGCCGAGCGTTTCACTTCGGCCGACCTCGGCAGGCCCCTTCCTGCCGGCAGGGAATTCGATCTGGTCATGTCGCTGGAAGTCGCGGAGCATATCCCCTCCGAGCGGGCCGGTGCGTTCGTGGATGCCCTCGCCGCGCTGGGACCTGTGGTTCTCTTCTCCGCGGCCATTCCGGGGCAGGGGGGCACGCATCACGTGAACGAGCAGTGGCCCGAATACTGGACAGCCTTCTTCGCAGAAAGGGGATATGCGGTCATTGACTGCATCAGAAGCGAGGTCTGGCATAACGACAGGGTGGAATGGTGGTACGCCCAGAACATCCTGATGTTCGTCCGGCGCGACCTCCTCGACCGGTACCCCGGCCTGCGCCGGAAGCTGGAACTGACGAGAAACAACCAGCTCTCCCTGGTACACCCGAAGCAGTACCTCCTCGCCAAGGAGCAAAGCTCCGCGCCTTTCCACCCCGCGCTCACGGCATTGCCCCGCCGCGTCAAGCGGGGCGTAATGTCCCTCCTTGCAACATTTTCAGGATAGCGTTCGGAGAAGAACATGATCGGCATGGATCGACTCAGGATAGCGTTTCTCTCACCCCAGGACCCGCTGAGCAAGAAGACATGGTCGGGAACGACGTATTCCATGTACCGCGCGCTCCGGGAACATTGCGGGAGCGTGACCCCCCTGGGGCCCGCGAAGGTCGGGCAGTTGGGAGGAAAGCTTCTGAACCGCGCCGTCCGGGTCATCGGGAAGCGCTACGACTATTCCCACGTCGAAGCCTATGCGAGAAGGTGCGCCCGGTTCTTCGAGAGCCGCCTCCAGGGGAAGGACTTCGACCTGATCTTCGCGCCGGCGGCATCCTCCGCACTGGCCTTTCTCGACACCCGCATCCCCATCGTCTACGCCTCCGATGCGACCTTCGCCCTGCTCCGCAATTATTACCCGGAATTCTCCGGGCTCCTGGGCGTGTCGGCCCGGCAGGGGAACGCGATCGAGCAGGCGGCGCTGCACCGCTCCCGCATGGCGCTCTTCTCCTCCGAGTGGGCGGCGCGGTCAGCGGTGGAAGATTACGGAATCCCTCGGGAAAAGGTCAGAGTGGTTCCATTCGGCGCCAACCTGGAGTCGATCCCGCCACGAGACGATCTCCAGAATCGCGGGAGATCCGACAGGTTACGCCTGCTCTTCCTGGCGGTGGACTGGCACAGGAAAGGGGGGGAGATCGCACTGGAAACGGTGGCGCGTCTAGTCGAGCGGGGGGTCGATGCCGAGCTCACGGTTTGTGGCTGCACCCCTCCGGCCGGAGTCTCTCACGACAGGATGAGGGTGATTCCCTTCCTGAGCAAAGATGACCCGGAGCAGATGAAAGCGCTGGTCGATCTCTTCCGTGAAACCGACTTTCTCCTGCTGCCGACCCGGTACGACTGTACCCCCGTAGTCATCTGCGAAGCGAACGGCTTCGGCGTGCCGGTGGTCACAACCGACACCGGCGGCATTTCCAGCCTTGTCTGCAATAACAAAAATGGCGTCATGCTCCCCTTCACAGCCCGAGGAGACAGGTATGCAGACGCGATCATGGACCTGTACGGCAGCCGCGATCGGTACGAAGCCCTTCGCCGGTCGAGCCGCGACCTCTTCGAAAGACGCCTGAACTGGGATTCCTGGGCCCTGGATGTCGGCGTTCTCTTCGCGGAAATTCTTTCCGCCGAAATCCGGCAGGCGGCCTGCTGGTAGAACCACTAAACGGGGTGCAGCCATGAAGGTACTGTTCCAGTCACGCAAGACGCTTTTCTCCGTACCCGGAGGGGATACCATCCAGATCCTGAAGACGCGGGAATACCTTGAGCGTTCGGGAGTCGGGGTGGACATTTCCACGGAGCTGGAGCCCGATGTCTCCCGATACGACGTCGTACACCTGTTCAATCTCACCCGCCCCCAGGAGGTCTACCTCCAGGCGCTCAACGCAAAAAGGCAGGGGAAGAAAGCGGTGCTCTCCACCATCTACGTCTCGTACGCCGAGTACGAAAAGAAGGCGCGACGGGGACTTGGAGGTCTGCTGATGAAGGTGCTTGCACCGGGGCAGATGGAATACCTGAAAGTTGCCGCCCGCGCGGTAAGGAACGGCGAGATGAACAAGGGGACGGCTACGCTTCTCCTGCGGGGCTACCGGTCGCTGCAGCGGCAGATACTGGCCATGACCGACGTCCTCCTCCCCAACTCATCCTCGGAAAGAGCCCGAGTGATCGAGGATTTTCCGGCAGCATCGGCCAAGAAGCATATCATCGTGCCGAACGCAGTGGACAGGGAACTATTCGCTCCAGGGCCGGCAACGCTGGTTCCCGCCGACATGGTGAAGTACCGGGGATGCGTTCTATGCGTGGCGAGAATAGAGGAGTTGAAGAACCAGCTGAACCTGGTGCGGGCGATGAAGCAGCTGCCGTGGCAGCTGGTCCTTATCGGCAAGCCGGCCCCCAACCATGCGTATTACGTGGAGCAGGTCAGGAAAGAGGCGGGAGCGAACGTCCATATCCTGGGGGAGGTGGAGCACAGCCGCCTGCCCCGGTTCTACCGGGCGGCACGGGTGCATGTCCTGCCTAGCTGGATGGAGACGACCGGACTTTCCTCGCTGGAAGCGGGCGCAATGGGCTGCAATCTCGTCATTACCGACAAGGGGGACACGCGGGAATATTTCGGCGACCGCGCATTCTACTGCGAACCCGATTCGGTTGATTCCATTAGCGCCGCAATAAAGGCCGCCTATGAGGCTCCGGCCTGCAGCGGACTGATGAACCACATTTCCCGCAATCTGGTGTGGGATAAAGCCGTCGAACGAACTCTGGAAGGCTACGAAATGGCGCTGGCAGGCTAGCAGAGACTCCCGCGGCGAAATCAGCGCACGTCTTTTGATCTGGTGTGTAATGGCTGGAGGGAAGAAAAGATGCTGAAAGAGCAAGAGAAGCTGATAAATAGTCTCCATGTGGTCGTCAACCTCTGCTCCCTCGTGTGCGCGTTCTTCCTCGCATACCGGCTGCGCTCGCTGCAGAGTGGGGTGCTCGACGTGTACGATTACCTCTGGGTGCTGCTGGTCATTCTGCCCGTCTGGCTCGTACTGCTTCACTACTTCGGCTTTTTCAGCTCTCAGCGCATGTCGACCATGCCACGGCTTCTCCTGGATCTGGGGAAGGTGCATGCCGCAGGTGCGGTGATCACCTCCTCTCTTATTTTCCTGCTGCAACCGCGCGACTTCAGCAGGAGTCTCTTCGGCCTCACGATACTCTTCTCCTACCTGATCCTCGGAGGGGTGCAACTCGCCACCCGCATCAGCCTGAAATTCATACGCCGCCGCGGATACAACTTCCGCAACATCGTCCTGGTGGGGACCCAGCAGGGGGCACAGCATTTCATCAAGCTCATGGAGGCCCACCACGATTGGGGCATCTGCATACTGGGCCTCGTGCAGCCCCAGGACGGCCCCTACCCGGATAAAAAGCACGGCTACCCCTTGCTGGGCACGTTGAGCAGCCTCATCGACATCTGCAAGAAGCACCCTGTCGACGAGGTCATTTTCTGCAGCAGCAAGGAGGAGTTCAAGTTCAATGTGGAGGAGTACGTGGAGGACCTGGAGGAGATGGGAGTCACCGTCAGGATGGTTCTCAACCTCTACTACAGGTTCAATACCCGCAAGGACCTCAGCCTGTTCCATAGCGAAGTTCCTCTGCTCACCTTCTATCCCACCACCTTCGACGCCGGCCAGCTCTTCCTCAAGCGCTGCCTCGATATCATCGGTGCATGCGTCGGGCTTTCCATAACCGCTCTGCTGCTCCCCTTCATAGCCCTGGCGATAAAGCTCGACTCCCCGGGGCCGCTCCTCTTTTCCCAGACACGAGTGGGGGAGAACGGGCGCACCTTCTCCTGCTGGAAGTTCCGCTCGATGTATATCGATGCCGAAGCCCGCAAGAAGGAACTGATGCAGCTGAATGAGATGAAGGGAGCGATCTTCAAGATAAGGAATGATCCCCGCATCACCCGTGTCGGACACTTTCTCCGAAAGACGAGCCTGGACGAGCTGCCCCAGTTCTGGAACGTGCTGCGGGGGGAGATGAGTCTCGTCGGGACGCGCCCCCCGACCCCGGACGAAGTGGAGAAGTACGAGAACTGGCAACGGAAGCGCATCTGCATCAAACCCGGCATCACGGGTCTGTGGCAGGTAAGCGGACGCAACGAGATCCGGGACTTCGACGAGGTGGTCAGGCTCGACCTGGACTATATCGAACGATGGAGCCTCTCCCTCGACATTCGCCTGCTGGCCAGGACATTCAAGGTGGTCTTCGCACGGGAAGGCTCCTGCTGAAAACAACGGCATCCGGCAGCGCAGACCAACACCGTACATGAGGTATATACTGCATGCCGTCACATCCCAGATTGAAGATCGCCCTTATCGGTACACGAGGAGTCCCCGCCAGCTACGGAGGCTTCGAGACCTGTGCGGAAGAGCTGGGGCGCAGGCTTGTGGAACGGGGGCACGAAGTCATTGTCTACTGCCGGAAAAGCTATTACGAAACCCGTCAGGCAGACCATCTGGGGATGAAGCTGGTTTACCTCCCGAATCTGCGGAAGAAGTCGCTGGACACGCTCTCGCATACGTTCCTCTCCACCCTTCACGCGCTGCGGCATCCATACGACGTCCTCATGGTCTTCAATGCTGCAAACAGCCCGGCCCTCCTCCTTCCGCGCCTCTTCGGAAAAAAGATAGCCATCAACACCGACGGACTGGAATGGAAGAGAGGGAAGTGGGGGCTCCTCGGACGCCGTTACTACAAGTTCGCGGAATGGCTGTCCACCAAGCTGGCGGATCGCATCGTGGCGGACTCCAGGGGGATTCAGGACTACTACCGGGAATCGTACGGCGCGGAGAGCAGCAACATCGCCTATGGTGCTGAAATCGTGACGGCCGGTGACCCGGAGCTGCTCGACAGGATCGGTTTGCAGCCATCCGGCTACTTCCTGCAGATAACCAGATTCGAACCCGAGAACAATCCGCTGCTTACCATTCAGGCCTACAAGAAGCTCTCCACCGACAAGAAACTTGTACTGGTGGGTGGCGTCCCCTACCAGAGCGACTACTCCCGGGCACTGGCTGCCGAAGCGGCGGCATGCCCCGGAGTTGTTCTCCCCGGGTTCATCTACGACAAGGCCCTGCTGAATGCATTGTGGTGCAACTGCCATGCATATGTGCACGGAAACGAGGTGGGAGGAACGAACCCTGCCCTCCTCCAGACCATGGCCAGCGGCTGCTTCACCATCGCCATAGATGTACCCTTCAGCCGGGATGTGCTGCAGGATGGCGGGATATATTTCAGGAAGGATGCGGAAGATCTCGCCGCACACATGCAATGGAGCCTGGACCATCACGATGAGCTGCCGCGCTTCAGGTCTAAGGCTGTCAGGCGGATCGCTTCCGAGTATACATGGGAGAAAGTCGCCGACGGGTACGAAGAACTTTTTTACCAACTGGCGTCTGGAAGGATCGGAGTATCAGCGGGAATCTGTTCAACGCGAGCCGCATGCAGTACACGTCTGCCGTAACTTCACTCAGTGACCTCCCCTTCCGTAATACTCCCCCTTTTCAGTATCGCCGCCCCATCCTCCACACTCCCGGCGAAGGCGCCTGGCTCGGCTCCCGCTGCTGACAGGTTTTCGTGATTATCCCCGCACAAAAAAAGGTCCCGCCCTGAGTGGGGGGACCTTTTCCGGTTGCCTGCGGCTCTGCGCGGGTACTCAGAAACCCGACGTACCCGTTGACCCTGTGGGAATGACCTTGGTGATGGTTTCGGGAACCAGCGAGTTTCCGGCCAGGTCCTTGGCACTGTCACCAATGGTTATCGTGTATGAACTACCCGCACCGAGAGGAGTTGCGAAGGTGAAAGTTGCGATATTGGCGACCGGGTCGTAAGACATGGTCCCTGCAACACCGGATACGAGCTGCTGCTTTACCGTTGAAGGATCCATCTGTTCGTTGAAGTAGATGATGAGCTTTGTATTCGAGACTTCGGTTCTGATCACCAGCGGCCTGGCCTGATCAAGGAACCATTTCTTCACGAAGCTCCACGTTACGTCAGCAGCCAAGCCGTTTCCGGACTTGTCTTTGACATCCGAGCTGATCTTCGCGATGAATTTAGTGTTCGGGGGCAAAGTGGAAACGGGCTTGAAGAGCGCCGAGTTGGTATCGCCGTCGTAGGAGACGATTCCGTTTATCGGGGTACCAGACTCAGTATTGACCGTGAAGGTGGCGGCGGTTATGGTCGAAGCGTCCATCGGCTCGCTGAAGACCGCAAGAATCTTCGTGTTCCCCGGAATGTCGGGGGCGCCGTCTGCCGGGTTTCTGAAAACCACCGATGGAAGAGCTGGTGCGCAAAGTGCGTGGTAGGAGAAGTGGCTTACCTTGATGTCGGCGGTGCCGTCGGATTTGACGGTCGTTTCCTCCTCCGGAATCCACGACTGGCCATCGAAGCTGTAATGGCTCAAAACGGCGCCGGGTTGGGTGCCGGGAGCCTTCAGGTTGACCGTCATCTGCTTGCTCAGGTACTTCACGTTTCTCGTCCCGGTACTCATGGTGATGTCGAGGAAAGATACGAGGCCCTGGCCACCGGGCATTACCCTCGCTTTCTCTTCCAGGTCCGAAAGCTGGCTGGAGTACTGCATTGAGGCGAAGATCGTCCCGCTGACCGGTTGTCCTGCCTCATCCGCCAGCACCGTCCCCTCAGGGATGGCCGCGGTCGCATTGGCCGAAGCAAGCACGACAACGGCTTTGGTAGCTCCGTCCTCCTGAGTTGAGATCGTGGCCTTGTCCGAGGGTGCCGCGGCTCCTCCTCCACCGCCGCTGCTGCCGCATCCTCCAAGGAACATCGTGCTCGCCAGCAACATCGCCATAGCTAAAACTACTTTCTTCATTTCCCCCTCCTTCAGATAATTTGACAGGCGCAACACCAGACATTAATTAATTTCTAATAAATATAGCCCGACTGGATGCATAGTCAAGGCATTATTAGTTATTTTTCATAAAAATTTAATGGTCGGGGGTACAACGGTCAATGCAAGGAGGAAGGGAGTCGTAACTTGGAGGAAGAAGTATGATGAGCGGGCGATGCTACGGCGCGTCGAGGGAGGCTGAAAATGCAACCAAAAGTTCCTGCCGCAGCTGATCCTCCACTCCCTTGTACTTTGCGGAAAAATGAAAGGGGACGACGCGGGCAACAGCGGCCTCGCGGGCGAGGGTTCCGGCCTGCCGTGCGGTAAGGTGGCACTTTTCAGCGGCACGCTCCGCTTCTTCGTGCAGGAAGGTTGATTCTATGAAGAGATAATCGGCCCCCGTCGCGAGAGAGAGTATCCGCTCCACATTGGAAGGGCTGAAAACGGCGTCGGTGACATACGCGATCTTCTGCCCGGGTACAACACGGGCGATCTGCTCTCTTAGGACCCCGAGCGGAATCTGGGAGGGGAGAGCGTTGACTCCGGGGGCGGGCAGCAGGAACGGGCGATCCGACGGGTCACCCCGCAACACAGCATCCTTGAAATCGGCAAGCCAGGGGCCGACCGGCAGGCCGAGCTCATCGAGCTTGTTCTTCATTATACCGACGTGCTGTTTCTCTTCGAGAGCGAACGCTAGGGAGGGGGTCTTGTGGTCGAGAAAGACCGATCTGACCCGGAAGCGACGGTCATCGAGCAACACGCCCCCGGTTATGGAAACCCGCCGCTCCCCTTCCCGCACGAACCGGCGAACGCAGTGGAACTCAGCCGATGAAACCGTTCCGTCAGGCCCCAGCTCGTGGGCGATGACAGTGAAATCCGTAGGGTAGTTCTCCACCAGGTTCCAGGTGTAGGCGGCAAGGCGGTGCCCCACCTGATCCACAAATCCGGGTGGACCGTAGAAAGAAATGGTCTTGTCCCTTCCGAGACATATGCGCACCAGGTGATCGAACCCGATGAAGTGATCGATGTGTGTATGGGATATGAAGACGTGGCTGATCCTGAGGATTTTCCGCGGTGCAAGCGAGGCGATCTCCCCCAGGTCGAAAAGAACTGCGCGGCGCTCGTGAAGAAAATCGACATAAAGAGCAGGGTCCCCCAGGGGGTCGTTGACGAGGAACGGGTGAAACTGCGGGGTCATGTGACGCCTCCTGCTTGTATTGTACCACGGCCGCCGGTTACGGGGCGGACGCCGGCTTGACAACTTCCGGCCACTTCTCTATAAACGAAGGTGCGCAGAAGCCGCAACCATAGCTTTACGCGAAAGGAGAAACACGATGCACCGACACCTTTTAACCGCCGCCGCAGTTTGTGGGGTAATTGCCGGAACCGGCCTCGACGCTTCGGCAAACCCCGGCATGGCAATGCAAGCATTCACCTCGGCAAAAGCCGCACCGGCGCCCGGCGCCAAGGAAGCTTCACCCATCAAGGGGAAAGTTTTGCAGACCCTCGAAAGCGGAGGCTACACTTATGTCCTCCTGAAAAAGGAGGATGGCCAGAAAGTCTGGCTGGCGGTTCCGCAGACCCAGATCATGGTAGGCCAGGAGATGACGTTCCGTCCCGGGATGGAAATGGCCGGATTCGAAAGCAAGAGTCTCAAACGTACCTTCGACAAGATCATCTTCTCGGAGGGGCCCGTCACCCCTGCCAAGGGCAGCGGCAAGGAAAGCAAGGAGAACAGGAAGTCACCGGGGAGCAAAGGCGCTTCGGCCAAGGCCGACGAGAAAATAGTCGTTGAAAAGGCAGCCGGGGCCGACGGTTACCGCATTGCGGACGTGTACAAGCTGAAAGGAAAACTGGACAAGAAGAAGATCAGCGTCCGGGGCAAAGTGATTAAGGTCTCATCCAACATCATGAGCAAGAACTGGATACACCTGCAGGACGGCAGCGGCACCTCCAAGAAGGGGAACAACAACCTTGTCGTTACATCGCAATCGGTTCCGGTTGTCGGCGAGGTAGTGACGGCGACAGGGATTCTCTACAAAGACAAGGATTTCGGCGGCGGGTATAAATATGGTGTAATCATGGAAAAAGCCGAAATCGTGGTGGAGTAACCCACAGGGTCGTCCCCTGATTCTCAAGAGAAACGGCCTCTCCTTCCGGAGGGGCCGTTTTTTTTTGTTCACGCTCCGCCTATCATGCCTGTTCCGGGTCCTCGATCACCACTCCTTGACTTTGCAGGCAGAGCTGCCACAATTTTTCCTGAAGCGGGAAGGACGACAAGGAGAACTGCATGGTCAAAAACATGTCCACCATTACATCATGCGAAGTAACCGACTGTTCGTACAACAAACACAATTCCTGTCATACATTGGCCATAACGGTAGGAGGCCCCGGCGATGCGTGCCCCATGTGCGACACCTTTGCCAATATGGCGCAGCAGGGAGGAATTCCCGATATTCAGGGGGGCGTCGGAGCTTGCCGGGTACAAAGCTGCTCCTACAATGACTCACTTGAATGCTCCGCCCAGAGCATCAACGTCACCCGGCACAGCGGTCACCCCGACTGTGCAACCTTCAGGCCCAGGTAACTCAGGTCCCTTTTACCCCACATACGGACTTCCCGCTGTTCACCCAGCCGGGGATTCCGCCGGCGGCACGAGCCACCAGGAATCCCCCTAGCTGGACTCTCACATGACATCCGCAATCGGCCAGCTCCGCTCCAGATCGGGAGGAAAGAAATTTTCCCGGGTGCGATTGAAGTAGCCGAACTGGATACGTGGATATTCCCTCTTTATCCGCTGAAGCATCCGGTACATGCCCACGCCCCGCCCTGTCACCTGCATCCTTCGATTGTAGAAATCGGGATCTATGGAAAGGTTCCGCATCTGGATCATATGCACCCCGGTGCGATCTATGAAACGGAGCAGCGCCTCCACCTCTGCCTCACTGTCGGTCACTCCGGGAGAAACAAGGTAGTTGATCATCGTGAAGAGCCCCCGCTCCCGTGCTATACGCACCGACTGCTCCACGTCGGCGAAGACGTAGCCGACGGGCCTGTAGTAGCGGTTATAGAGATCCTCCTGCACGGAGTTCATGGAAAAGCGCATGGAGTCCATCCCGGCATCGCAGAGCATGCGCACCCTCTCCGGCATCGACCCGTTGGAGTTGAAGTTGACCGTTCCCCGTGAGGATGCCTTCTTGAGCAGCCTCGTCGCCTCGGCGATGGTGTCCGCCTGCAGGATGGGGTCGCCTTCGCACCCCTGGCCGTAGGATACGATCGGGTCCGGGGCCTGCTCCAGGTGAGGAAGCATCAGCTCGACGATCTCCTCCGGAGTCGGAACGAACCCGATCCGCTCGTGGTTCGACGGACAGCAGTCGGAAGGCTGGAGGCTGATACAGCCGAGACAGCGCGAGTTGCAAGCCGGAGAGGTCGGAATAGGAGCCTCCCAACGGCGGAAGAAAAGATTCTTGGCGGCGAAGCAGTGGTAATCTACGGCGCAGCGGGCAAGCTGCACCAGCAGCCGGTTGTCGGGAAACTCTGCCGACAGCTTCCTTACGAGCGGGTCCAGGAGCCGGTCATCGTAGTTTCGGGGGAGCCAGTTTTCATTGGTGTCAACCCTGGAGGCTGCCACGACAAACCTCTCCTGCTCTTCATCCCAGCCTACGGCAGTATAGGACCAGAGAGGCAGGTGGACCTTCTTTCGCCGATAGTCGCACGCAGGGAGCAAGGTCCGCACATAACCTGGAGCCATAAACGCGGAAACGGCCTGGACCCGCACGCTCCGCCTCCCCTCCCGCACCTGCTCTACGGTTACGAACTTTCCTGCTTTCCGGTCCCAGGCGATGGGGGGCGTATCGGGTATGGTGAAGAGCCGGCTGTCCTCAGGGAGGGGTATCAGCTCGACCCCCTCCGGCAGGACCGGGTCGTCCCCGTTCATGCCGGCCATGCAGAGATAGGGATGATCGAAGATATTGCCGCGCTCGTCGGCGTAGAGGAGCTTTGGAGAAAGACGCTTCATGGCGAGCAATCTACCACAGAAAGGGCTCCCTGCCAACGGTTGCCTCCCGGCATCTCTCCATTGCTATTGCAGCCTGTTTCAGTATAATCCGCCCATGCTATTTTTCACACGACGGCGACGGCGGCGCCTCAGAAACGAGCCCCTCCCGCAGGGATGGCTCCAGGTCCTGGAACAGGAAGTTCCACTCTACCGGAGATTGCACGGAGAGGACCGCGACGAACTGCACGGGCATGTGCAGGTTCTCCTCGCCGAAAAAGCTTTCGAAGGTGGCGGCGGATTCGCCGTAACTGAACGGATGAGGCTGATCATCGCGGCCCAGGCGTGCGTGCTCCTGCTGCACCGCGAGCCCACATACTACCCGAGGGTGTCGTCGATCATCGTATACGAGGAAGAGTACCTTGCGCCGCTCACGGAGGTGGACGAGTGCGGGGTGGTCACCGAAGGGATCGACAGGCGCTCCGGCGAGTTTTCACCCGAAGGCGCTCTTGTCCTGTCATGGGAGGACGTGGTCGCCGAGGGACTCGACGTGCACAGCGCATACAACGTCGTCCTGCATGAATTCGCCCACGAACTGGATGCTGAAGACGGCATCACGGCGGGAACGGGAGGATTCGCCGAAATCCTCCGGCGTAATTATCTTCAGCTGAAACGATCGGTCCGCCTCGGCAGGCCCACCGCTCTCGATGAATATGGGGCGGAAAATCCCGCCGAGTTCTTCGCCGTCGCTACGGAATGCTTCTTCCAGGAGCCGTTGTCGTTGCGGGCGGGACACACGGAGCTCTATCGGGCCCTATCGGAGTACTACCGGCAGGATCCGGCCCAATGGGGCGATAGTTGCACATCCCCCCCCGGCAGTTAAGGAAGTTTCACTGGAAGAAGCATCATCCATCCGCTACAATCCCCTATCATGAAACTCCTCCTGACCACCCTCCATGCCAAGTTCGTGCATGCTTCCCTCGCGCTCCCCTGTCTTGCCGCGGCCTGCCGGGATGTTGCCGGAATGGAGATAGAGATCAGGGAGTATTCGCTCAAGGAGGCGCACGAGCGGACGTTGAGGTCCCTGGCGGCGGCGGAAGCCGATGTTGTCGCGTTTTCCACCTACATCTGGAACGTGGAAGCGGTTTTGCGGCTCGCAGGGGATCTGAAAAAAATCCGTCCCCGGACGTTCATCATCCTGGGAGGCCCCGAGGTTAGCTACGGCGCTTTCGAACTCCTCGAACGGAATTCTTTCATCGACTGCATCATCAGGGGAGAGGGAGAAGGCACTCTCCTAGACCTTGTAAAGGCGCTATCGTTAGCGGGGACGCCGAGCCAGGCACTGGAAAGGGTGACGGAAGGGCTCACCTTCCGCAGCGGGGAAGATCTGGTGGCCCTCCCGGAACGCCCCCCCCTGGCAGACCTGGACACCATTCCCTCCCCCTTCGCCATGGAACTGGTCGACATAAAGAAACCGCTCGTCTACTACGAGACTTCACGGGGCTGTCCTTTTTCCTGCGCTTTCTGCCTTTCCTCGGTGGAACAGGGGGTACGCTCCTTCTCCCGGCAGCGGATAGAGCGGGACCTGTCGATCCTCATGCAGCGGCAGGTGGGCACCGTCAAACTGGTGGACCGCACCTTCAACTACGACCCCCGGCGCGCCAGCCACATCTGGAGTTACATCCTGCAACACAACCGCTGCAGCTCCTTCCACTTCGAGATCGCCGCGGACCTCCTGACGGACGACAACCTGCGGCTGCTGCGGCGGGTCCCAGCGGGAATGTTCAGGTTCGAGATCGGAGTTCAGTCGGAGAACGAAGCAACGCTGACCCGGGTGGGGCGGAAATCGGATCTGAAACGCCTCTTCTCGAACGTTCACCGCCTGCGCCGCGAAACGCAGGTCACGCTGCACCTCGACCTGGTAGCGGGGCTTCCGCACGAGGACCTTGAGGGTTTCCTCGGCTCCCTTGGAAGCCTTCTGGAACTCTCGCCCCACCACATCCAGGTGGAACCCCTCAAGGTGCTGAAAGGTTCCCCCATGCGGCGCATCGCGGCCGACGAGGAGTACCGCTTCTCGGATTACCCGCCATACAAGATACTGGAAACGCCGTGGCTCTCCTTCTCGGACGTTACCCGCATCGAAACTGTCTCGCGTCTCCTCGACCTATATTACAACAGTGGTAGGTTCGCCGCCACACTCGCTACGCTTGCTTCCTTGACACCCCTCGTCAAATTCTTCGCGGATCTTGCGAGTTTCTGGGAGGAGGAAGATATAGCGGGAAGCCTTCCGCTGCACACACTCTTCGACCTGCTGTGGCGGTTCTTCGGGCGCTATCCGATACCCCGGCGCAACGAACTGGGTGAAGCGCTGTCATTCGATTACTGCATGGCCGAGTACCCTGTCCGCTTCCCATCCTTCTTCCCCCGGGACATGCTGGCAGAGAAGCCCTCCAGAACGCAGATAAACGGGATGACGGAAGAACTCTCCATCACCTCTGAGAGCAGGGTGCGCACCCTCGCGGCCCGGTTCACAAGGGATTACCGGGAACTGCCGCCTTTGGAAACCCCGGTAACCCTGCTGTTCCTTTACGTCTCCGCCCCCGGGAAAAAAATGGAGGTACGCCTCTTGCAGTTATGAGTCCGCCCGAGCAACTGCTCGCCGCAAAGCCGCATGCTATGCGGCTTCTCACCCGTTGATCCACCCGCAGCCCGCAAACCCGTAGTGCAGGAAAGGAATCATGTACAGGAAGTATCTCGGCGTCCTTACGTTGGCCGCAATTACAGCCGTCGCTCCGCCCATATCGGCAGCTCTCTCCAATACAGACATTTCGGTGTCCACAGACCCGTTCCAGCCGGCAAAGAAGATGCTTACCGAACGTTATGGGAATATTTCACCCAAGCTGTGGGGAGAGGTTGTACCCGGCGTGAAAACCCGCATCAGCGGCACTGACAAACTCATCGCTCTCACCCTCGACGCCTGTGGCAGCGCCAGGGGGATCGGCATTGACCAGCGCCTCGTCGAATTCCTGGAGCAAGAGCAGGTTCCCGCAACCCTCTTCATCAATGCAAGGTGGGTCGGCCCTAACCGGAGCACCTTGCAGCGGCTGGCCGCAAACCCCCTCTTCGAAATAGCCAACCACGGATTGCACCACCGTCCGGCTTCGGTCAACGGCAGGCAGGCGTACGGGATCGCCGGAACCCGGAACATCTCGGAACTGGTGGATGAGATCGAGCTGAACAACCGGAAGCTTTCAGAAGTAACCGGGCATGGCCCACGTTACTTCCGCTCCGGAACGGCATATTACGACGAGGTCGCGGTAAAGATTGCAGCGGACCTCGGAATGGAAGTGGTCGGGTTCTCGCTCCTGGGAGACGCCGGCGCGACCTTCTCGCGGGAACAGGTGCGCCGTGCGCTGCTCGCGGCAAAGCCTGGTGATATCGTGATCCTGCACATGAACCACCCAGGAAGCGGCACTGCGGACGGAGTCATGGATGCGGTCCCCGAACTGAAACGCCGCGGTTTCCGTTTTGTACGCCTCTCCGATGTAGCGCTTCAGTAACAGCAACAGCGTGTATATTTTGATGCACCACCCAGTTGTACAGATGTATGTGTGGCACATACATACCATACTCCTCATAACCCCCCGAAATCACTGATGCAAACTTCCGGATCGCCCCTCAATCCCTACCGCTCGCATCAAATTTAGTATCGTTTTCCTATACTTTTGCGCTTCATCCATCCAGGCAGGGCTAGTGGCGCGTAACCCTGATTAATCACTAAAATCAATTATTTATGATTTATTTATGAATGTTTTCTACTCTCGGCACAGCCGATGCACAATAAAGGGCAAGGTCGGCAACAAACCAGCAAGGAGGGTGATCATGAAAGCCATCGGAAGATTGACGACAGCGGCAACAATAGGATCGGCCACAACTGCATTCGCCGCCAGCGGTGCAGAGAACGACGGCATGGGGTTGCTGACCATTCTGTTCCTGGGGTTCGGCGCCCTGATAATCACCCTGCAGCTCTTCCCCGGCGTTTTGCTGTTCGTGTCGATGCTGAAAGGCGCTTTCAGCAAAGGGGAGCCTGCACAGGCACAGGCCGCCAGCAACCGAAACCGTTGAGAAGTACAACATCCATATCGCAGCCAATCGGCTAAAGGAGGTACATCATGGAAACCCTGCGCACTGTTATCACCACCCTCGCTCTTGCACTGACGGCAGCTACCCCGGCATTCGCCGCTTCCACCACCAAGGTCTACTCGAGCGGCATCCTGGTCCTTGTCTTCCTCGGCTTCTGTGCCCTGGTCGTTGTGGCCCAGCTGATCCCGGCCATCATCACCCTCGTGGGCATGATAAAGAGCACGGCGGCGTCAGCACGGGAAAAGCAGGCCCGAGTGAAGTCCAACATCTGACGAAGCTACGAGAAAACAGCAAGACGCAAAAAAGGCCACATCCTCACGGTGCGGCCTTTTTGCGTTCATCTACACATACTCCCGACCTAGCAGGTTATTTTTCAATAACCTAGGAGTTTGCGAACTTCTTGGCGAGGTCGTTGTCTATGACGTAGATGCAGACCTCCTTCGCCCCCTGCTTGGTGTAACGGTACTTGTTCCCGAGATTGTTGATGAGGAAGGTCACGTCGCTCCGGATGCGTTTGTCGTAGGTCTTGAACGCATCGGTATCAAAATCCTTTATCGCTCTCCTGAAGTTCGTGTTCTCCAGGAATGGATCCAGCACCTTCTCCTTGATATTGTAAACGTAGCGCTCCAGGAGAGACTGATACAGGCCAGTTTCCGTCGCGCTGCGGCCTTCCACCATCATTTCCTGCGTCAAAGTCTTCGTAGTGTATTCCTTCTGGGTCTCTTTCCGGAAGGCGAGGCGCCTCTCGATGGGCACCACCATCCCGAGCAGGTGGTTTTCCAGGTTTATGAGGAACTCGTGGGTTATCTCCAGCTTCTCCCCGGTGTACTTGCAGGTCTCGACGGTCCCATGTTCGAAATTGACCGCGAACATGTAGTTCAGGATATCGCGTGAGATCTGCTCCTCGTTGTAGTAGTAGAGCGACTCCTTCACCTCCTGCAGAACCGTGTAATCGTAGTTTCGCTGGAGAGAATCTATGAAGCCCTCGGGGATGGCCGGAGTTAGATCCTTGCGCCATTTGGTGAAGAAGTTGCACAGGATCGACATGTTGACGAGCTTCCCCTTGTTGGCGTAGGCGGAGTAGAAGTCGTTGAATATCTTGATTGAATCACGTCCGGAAAAACCGTGATCCCCTTCCATCTCCGATTCTGAAATGATCTTTCGCCGGCGTTTCGCCGTAAGCCGTTTACGGTCCTCCTCTGCAAGCCACTTCGGAATGAACCCGGTGTAAATCTCCATTTTCAGGATCTGCAGGTTCTGGTCACAGTAGAGCTGGTATTTCTCTGGATCGACGATCCACTCCAGAAGCGCGTCCGACTTGGTGTTGAGGCGGGTGGATATGATGACCCGGGCGAAATTGTGTAGCACCCTCGGGAGGAAGCTGTCGTCGATGTGACGCCCGAAGATGTTGCGGTATATCTCCACCTCGGTGTTCAGGTCCATGATGTACGGAATGTTGATGAACTCGATCCGGTCGGAGAAGGATGGGAACTCCTGGATGGCCACCTCGTCCTCGGGATTCATCAGGGCGAGAAAGAGGGAATTTACATTCTCCTCGATGTCCTCGACCTTGTGAAGCCCTTCGCTGATGATGTTGTGCAGCTCTATGAGGCGTTCCGCATTGTGAGACTTGATGTCCATGAGGGCGTAGATGCCGTTGTTGGTCTTGGCGAACTGGGAGTAGATGTACCTCACCTGGTTGCTGTCCCGCAGAAGCTCGTTGATCCTCTTCTGGAGCTGCTCGTTGGTCAGCACGTTCTGCCGCATCGGCTTGTCGCCCGGGTTGTAGACGCTGATCCCCTCGCCGAGCCGCCGGTTGTAGCGTAACGGGCGTGCATAGATCATGGAGAAGACCTCCACGGGGTTCTGTACCCGGTCCAGAAGCGCATGATAGAGGGAGCTGCAGATCGTGCACGGGTTGTTACGGAAGACCCAGTCGAATTCCTTGTCCGTGAAGAGCTTCCATTTGAACTCGTCGTTTCGGAAGAGGTCGTCGAAGAAGGCGCGCCGATGATGCTTCGGAATCATCAGGACGGGGTGGTCGTGGCTCGGACAGGGGACCTCGACGAAGTCCTGTGTGCCGACGAGCGTTTCCCTCGCCTCTATGATCTGCTGCTGGCTCAGCTCGTACTGGTCAAGGAGGCTGGCCAGCTTGTCGAGAAAGTTCGACACCTCGTGCTCCGCGAACTTCCCAAGGATTTTCCTGTCGAGCCGCCAGACCGTCTCATAGGTTAGTCCCTGCTCAGTGTTGGAGTACTCTTCGAACTTCATTAGCAGGTTGTTTAGAAAGGTGCTCTTACCCGACCCTGCTGGCCCCTCGAAGATGTATATCTTGTTCTGCTGCTTGCCGCGCCGCATCGCCTCCACGTGATTCACGAGGCGGTTTGCGAAAAGACGGTCCGCGAAAAACGGCTGGTCCGAGTTTTCGACAAAGAGTCGCCGGGTGTCATAGTTGACGTAATTGATGGTTTCCGGGTCGTCGGGATACTCGTCCATCCCTTCGCCGACATAGTTCTTGATCATATCGTAGAAGAGCTGGAAGACGTTGCGGATAGTCATCTGCGGCTTCGCCGTCAGCTCCGCGAGGAATCCGTCGTAGGTGATGGGAGAGACATGCTCCTGTTCGGAAATGACCCGGCTCAGATGCTGAAGTGCTTTATCGATATTGGACATTGTCGGTTCCATCGCAGAGATAGCCTCTCTACCGGCTCCTCGATTCGTGTGCTGCCTCATGCTCCAGTTTCCGGTCCTTCATAGTATACCGTACCCGCTGCCAGTGGATTTCAGGCTCTTTACCCTCGGCCGCGTCCCCCCGTTCCTTTTGTGGTGGCGGGACGATTTCACTGGTTTCCAGAATGACGGGGCCTCCCCAGAAGAACTCGATTCCCCGCATGGTGGCGGCTATGTAGTCCTTGACGAGCGGCTTCCCCTCGAAGTGATGCACCAGGTAGAGGTTCCCCGCGATGTTTCTCCGCGGATCCACTTCGATGAAAGGGGGATGGTAGAGAGAATCGAGCACCATCTGCCTGTAGTCCTCCGCCTTCCGGCTCTTCACGTAATACTCCCACACCATCCGCTGCTGGTTCAGGCGCTTGCCTGCCACGAAGAGCTTGTGGCGGTCGACGAAATCCTGGTCGATGAAGGTTCTGATGAAGGTAAAGTCGCACATGTTCTCCCGGACCCGGTGGATGTACTCCTTTCCGCCCCCGGCTCCCGAATCGAACTGCTTCCTCGCTTCCCGGTTCGCCAGACGCTGGAAGTCGAAGGAGTACCGTCCCTTCTCCGCCGCCTCTTCGACATAGTTGAAGAGCCGCATACCAAGAGCATACGGGTTGAGGCCTACACGCGGCATCGCCGTCACGCCGGCGTTGATCCGGGCGTAATCTACCTCATGACCCAGAATCCGCTCGTCCGCCAGGAAAAGGGTGTCGTGCCAGTAACTGGCCCACCCCTCGTTCATGATCTTCGTCCTGATCTGCGGCTGGAAGAAAATGGAGGTTTTGCGGACGACCTCTATGACTGACTTCATCCACTTGTTTGCATCCCGGTTGAGGAATTCCGAGTGGTCCATGAGGAACTGGAGCAGGTCCTTCCGCTGAACCGGCTTTTCATCCAGATTCTTGAGGTAGAGCGCCTCCAGCTCCGGGTATTTCCGTTCCGCGTCGGCGAAGAAGGTCTTCTCCCCGAGCTTGCCGAACTGCTTGACGCAGTCGTTGTAGCGGTTGATCTCCTTGATGTATTCCGTCACCGGCACCCGTCTCACCGATTGGAGAAAGACGTCGAAGTAGTAGTCCAGCTTCTTTGCTACCCCTTTCCCCTCAGGGCGGTGCAGCTCGGACAGCTCGTGGTGGTAGCCGACAAGGTTGTCGATACCGCGTGCGAACTCGATGACGTAATCGACCCAGCGGCCGTGCTCCCCGCGGAGCTTGGCGATGAGCCGCTTGTCCGAGAGGGCCTGCCCGGTGAAGTCGTAATCCCATGTATGCCGGAAGAACAGGTTGTTCTGGAAGAAGTCTATGTGGGCGAGAACGTGATAGAAGATCATCACGTTGAGCCAGTCCGGGTTGTTGTCGTTATAGAAGGAGATCGGTGGACGGGTGTTGATGACCGTCTCGTAGGGGTTATGGGGATAGAGCTCGTACATCCCCTTTTCCTTCAGGATCTCCACGTCGTGGACCCAGTAGTCGTAGAGGGTCGGGATCATCACTTTCGGTGAAAGCTCGATCATGTCCCGGTTTGTAACGATATATTCGAGGGTCTCGTCCTGAAAACGGAGTCCCGCCTTGCGAGCCCGCTCCTTGCACCCCTCCATGATCCTTTTCGTATGCTGGTTGATAAGTTCCATAATCTGTCCAGGTTAAGGTTGAGGTTAAGGTTGAGGCTTCATTCCTCGACCTCAACCTGTGAGCGCAGCGAACGAAACCCTTAGCCTATTATGACATCAGCTTCCTGATCCCCTCGATGAGGCGGGGCTCTTCGGAATCCTCTCCCAATACGTCGAGGCGGAGCAGATTCGGCTTCTCCTTGAGAAGCCCCGAGCCCTTCAGGTACCGCTCCACTTCGGTATTGCGGCTGTAGCTGTGCTCTGCGATTGTGATGCCTACCCGGTTGGCGTAGTTGAGCATCTGCTTCAGCTCCGGGATCGAGGCATCACCTTCGCTGTCCCAGTCGTCGCCGTCGGTGCCGTGAAAGATGTAGATGTTATAGTCGGCAGCCAGATTCTCCTTTGCCACGATATCGTTCACGAGCTTGTAAGCTGTCGATACCTGAGTCCCCCCCGCCACACGTGAATTGTAGTAGGTGTAGAAATCGGGGACCTCCTTCGCCTCCGTGTCATGGACGATGAAGCGGGTTTCCACCTGCTTCGCATACTGGAAAAGGAGCCAGCTGTAGATCATGACATGCTGGGTGACTACAAGATCGGTAACCTTACCTTCCATGGAGCCGGAATAGTCACGCAGGAAGAAGACCACTGCCTGCGACTCATAGTCCTTCTCCCGGGAAAGAATCCGGTAGACCCGATCGTTGGGAGCCACGAGAAATCCGGAGGGATCGATATCATCAGGATCGCGAAGGTTCCCCAGGCTGATATTGCTCTCGATGATCTTGCGGAGCGTCGCTTTCTTGTCGAGAACCTGCCCGAAGCCGCGGTGCTTGTCGGTGAGGTCGTAGTTATATCTGGTAAGGGAGCGTTTCTTCCCCTTGTCCTTCAGGTTGGGGAGTTGGAATTTCTCGGTGAGTATCTTTCCCAGATCGTAGGCGCTTGATTCGATATCGTGGGATTCCTCACCCCCCTGGCCCGCGCCGCCGCTTCCCTGACCCTGTTGAGGACGCACCGGCTGTTCGCCGATGACTTCCCCTTCCCGGCCTTCCCCGCTGCCTCCCGAAGCGCTTTCCTCCTCCGTCGCCGGCTTCACCTTGTCGTGATAGAACTTCTCCTCCACAGTGGAGGGAACGATCACGACCTTCTCCTTCCCCGCTTTGCCCGGCTTCACCAGCCGGCCTATGCGGATCTTGCGGGGGAAGCCATCCTCCTCCCGCATCCGGTCACGTTCCATCAGCTCGTCCAGTGACTTGAGGCAGGCGGTGTAGCTTGCGTAAGGTGACAGGTCCTGAAGCACCTTCAGGTCGTCCTGCTCGTAAAAGGAGCCGGGACTTGGGTTGAAGCCGCCCCCCCCGGATTCCGGCGGGAGGTCGTGGCTGCGCCCGTCGTGGAACTCGGCGAGAATCCTCTTCTCCCGCTCCGGATCGAGCCCCCGCTCCTTCAGCCGGGCGTACAATTCATTCTGTCTGTTCATTCTATCTGCCATTAGCTCTTTCCAAACCGGGTTCCGCCCTGATCAACTACACCTAACGTTGCAGTCCCCGCGCTACCCTTCGTCTACCTGGGTGCAGAAGTACTCGATCGTCTTCTGCGCACACGTGCGGCAGTAGCCGAGTTTACCGAGCATGGTGCTGATCATCCGGTCATACAGCTTCTGGTTCTCCTCGTTGGTGCGGTTCGCCAGCGCCCCGATGAGGCTCCCCGCCCCGGCAATGTCGGACTTGAGACGGACGTCGGTGACAGCCTTGACGAGTTCGAGGTTGTCCATGAAGTCGTAATTGGGATCCATCGAGATCTTCTGCCCGTAGATCTTCCGGATGGAGGTACGGAACGATTCCCGCTGCTCCTCTGTCTTGAGGCCGATCCGCTCTTCTACGCTCTTCACGTACCGCTCGTCGATCTTGAGCGCCCGCAGCTCGCCGGTCTGCGGGTCCTTGTACTTCCACATCCGGTCGGGGCCGAGGTTCTCGGCGTCAATCCCGATAATCATGTTGACGTAGTTCATCACGTCCTTGCGGATGGCGTACGGCTCGTCCATGTATGCATTGAACATCTCCGTCATGATCCGCTCGCGGTAGAGGCCGCGGGCGATCTTGAGATCCTCAAGGAATTTCGCCCGGTCGTTCTGGTCGACCACATAGTCGAGGATGACCCGCTCCATTGTCCTGAAGACGTCGTAGGCGATCATGCAGCGCCCCTCATTTGTTTCCGAGTTCTCCACCAGGAGCTGGATCGCCCGGCCGAGGTTGCGGTGCCCAAGCCCCTTCTGCCCGAAGCGCTTCGTGATGTCCGGGTCCTGGCTCAGGGTGTCGATTACCTCGGCGAGTGTCTTGATGCTCTTCTCCCCGGCCACCTCCCCGGCTGCGAGTTTCATCATTTCGATGGCGGTGAGCTTTTCGGAGCGGGGGAGGCGGGTAAGAACCACAGCGGTGGATGCCGCATAGTTGAGGTTCGGGTCCTGGTGGAGCGACTCCTTGAGGAGAGTCGTCTTCGACTCGCTCCCGATGGCATAGGCGGTAAGCCCCTCCTGCATCCGGTAATTGGTGTTGTGGGAGACGTAGCAGATGCGGCAGCGATCCACTATGGGAGCCTCCTCCCGCTCGGCCAGGAAGCGGTTGAACTCGGAGTTGTTGCTGGTGGCTATGATTAGCGTGTCGATTGGCCACTTGAAGCCGTCAATCTCGATGGCGCGGTTCTGGATAACGCCCAGGTAGACCTGGACCAGGTCCTTCTTGTTCTTGAAGATCTCGTCGCTGAAGTGGATCCCGCCACCGGCAACGCGGGCGAGCGCGCCTCGCCGCAGGTCGAAACGATACGGATTATTGGTGTCGGTGATGTGAAGCAGGCGCTGGATCGATTCCTCCCCCAGGAGGTCCACCGCCGACGACGTTATCTTGTCCTTCGCCGGGTATTTTCCGGTCACGGTGCCGAGGCTTTCGCTCATCGGTACCGGAATTATCTCGACATACTTGAGCATCTCCTCCGGATCGCCGTCGGCATGGACCCGGATGTCGTTCCAGATGTAGCCGCTGCAGGCGCCCATGGGGCGGTAGTTTTCGAGAGCGTTTTCGACATCCTTGTCGCTGAAGCCGGCTTTCTCCGTCAGAAAACGTATGCTTTCCTCCCGGTCCTCGTACAGGTTCATGGCAAGAATCATCGGGTCCTCGTAGGTCTGTGACTCGATGGAAGCGATCTTGCCGTAGTGCCCTAGCCGATCCATGTTCACGAAACGGAAGGTATAACGGCGATTCGCATCCTGGCTGAGGAAGCTGCGGTACTTGGCGCAGAGAAGCTCGACGAAGAAGGTCTTCCCGTTCCCCGGCTCGCCGACGAGAACGTATGCCATCTCTTTGGAGGAGCCCCCTTCCGCCGCATCCTTCACGAAGGAGACGAAGCTGTTGATCTCGTCGTACATCCCGATGGTGTGCTTCCTCCCGGTGCGGAAAATCCGGAAATCATAGGTCGTTTTTCCATTCACCACGACCTTCTCGATTTCATCCTCAAGGATCATCCGTGCGACCCCCTGGAAAGCGTTCTCGAACCTCCGGGTCCCTTCCTTTACTGCCGACAGATGGTCATGCAGCGTCCAAATTTTCTGTGTCATACTCGTCTTCTCCCGTCTATTCGAAATAGGATCGGCCACTGATAATTAGATTCAGCCACAGCTCAGGTAATTCATTCTAGACATCTTCTTTTCGAATATGCAAGGCATAAAAGACCTGCCTTTGCAAAACAGATACCACTCACCAATGTGTTTATTTTTATTGAGGTTTATGGATAAAGCGCGCAACCTCGGGAGTATGACGGGAGAGCGCTGGAAGGGGTGAAACCGGGGCCGTCTGGAGGAGAAGCGCCGGGGGTCAGAAACTGAAGAGGTAACCGATAGCCCCTGCCCCCAGGATGACGACCATGGGGCTGATTCTCGTGAACTGGAGAAGAGCCATTCCAGCGAAGAGGAGCAGGAAATCTGGCGGGGCCGAGAGTGAAGTCATTCCCAGATTGAAGGCCGCGGCAGCCACGAGCCCCACCACAGCAGGCAGAATTCCATCAAGGCATTTCCGGATGAGCTCCATGGAGCGGAATTTCTCATAGCGGCTGGAGATAGCGAGCATGAGGAGGGTGCAGGGGAGAAAGATAGCGATGGTGGCGACAAGCCCACCGGCGAAGCCTCCGGCGCGGAAGCCGGAAAAGGTAGCCAGCATGGCGAGAGGACCGGGAGTGAGCTGGGAAAGGGCGACGCCGTCCAGAAACTCCTTGAGGGAAAGCCAGCCATACTCGTCCACCATGAGGCGGTGCAGCAGCGGCACCAGGACGTAACCCCCGCCGAAGAAGATCATGCCGATCTTGAGAAAAGTCCATGCGATTCCCGCGAGCCCTGCCACTAGACATGCTCCCTTCTCGCATACTCGCTTATCAGCGTCCAGAGGAGGGCAGCCACGAGTATCGTCAGCCCGCTCACATGCAGAAACGCAGCGGCAAAAAACGCCGTGACCGACATTGCCCATGACTTCCTGTCCCTGATGTGGTTCTTCGCCATGCCCAGTGCCGCCACTACAATCAGGGCTATAATGACGGGATTGGTTCCATTGAGAGCCGATTGGAGCTGCGGCAATTTCTGGTACCTGAAATAGAAGACCGAAAGGAGCGTAATCAGGCAGAATGACGGCAGGATGAAACCTGTAGCAGCGGCTATGCCCCCGGCCACACCGCGAAGGAAATAGCCGACGAAGGTGGCGACATTGAGGGAAAAAGGCCCCAGTAGCTGTCCGAAAGCAAGGCCGTGCATGAATTCCTCATGGCTCAGCCACTCCTTTTCATGAACGCATGCCCGCTCCGTCAGCGAAACGATGGCCATGCCGCCGCCGAACCCGGTGGCGCCGATGATGAAGAAGACACGAAAGATCTCCTTCAGGCTGACCTGCTTTTTCATGTGCATAACAGGTATATAGCAGGAAGACCGGCACCGGGCAAGGAGCCTGCAGACAATCCGTCAAGGCCTTTCGCGACCGGAGGAGGGAAGGTACAATTTCCTTTGTCCGGCAGACGCTTCTCGGGTAGTATCCGGACGCATGCTGAGCCAAGGTGAAACATGATGCCTCTCGCAGATCCTGAAGTTTCAATCGTGATCCCCATCCTGAACGAGGCGGAAAATCTTCGCCCACTGATGGAGGGCCTTGCCCGCCAGAAGGATGCCAGGATGGAGGTGATATTCAGCGACGGAGGTTCAGGAGACGGGACTCCCGCTCGTGCCCGGAAACTAGGAGAGGAGCTGTCGCTGGAAGTGGATGTGGTGGAGGGGCCGCCGGGGCGTGGAGGGCAGCTGAATCGTGGAGCGGCGAGAGCTCGCGCAAAATATCTTCTTTTCCTTCATGCCGACTCCACTTTCTCCGACCCGAACGCATTGCGTGACGGATTGAGCGCGATCAGTGAAGAATCCCTCGCCAAGGGTAGCAGCCGGGTAGCCGGGAAGTTCAGGCTTCGCTTCCACCGCACGGAGCAGGACCAACAGTTCGGCTACTACTTTTACGAAAGCAAGGCAAGACTGCTGCGCAGGGAATGCAGCCACGGAGACCAGGGGCTTTTGCTCCCGCGCTCTTTCTTCGATGAAGTGGGGCCGTTCGACCAGTTATTCTCCATGCTCGCCGAGACACGCCTGGCGGACAGGGTGCTCGATGCCGG
Source organism: Geobacter sp. DSM 9736 (assembly GCF_900187405.1). NCBI lineage: Bacteria > Pseudomonadati > Thermodesulfobacteriota > Desulfuromonadia > Geobacterales > Geobacteraceae > Geobacter > Geobacter sp. DSM 9736. Next base: position 3,749,619 of record NZ_LT896716.1, on the reverse strand, counting down.
AAGACTGATCCTGCTGCCGGGGGAAATAATCACCTCCGCCCGCCGCTTCGAGGTCGAGGGGTTGCGTCAACGCCAGACTGTAAACGCCCTCATCATGAACTTCGCCGCTATTAAACTGCACCTCTTCTTCCGCCGCCTTCCGGACCTCTACCCGGCACAGCACGAAGCTCGGCAGTTGAAGGTCCCCCTCCTGCTTCGGGAGGTCCACCGCATGCTAGGAGAGCTTCCCCTTCGAGAGCGGCTCACCATCTGGTATGCCACAGGTTCGTACGTACGCCGTAACGCATGGCAGCTGGCCTTTGCATGCGATGCGTGGCGGAACCGGCGGCGCGGCATTCCTCCCGGGTCAGGAATGACGCCGATCCTCGACACCTACGACCGGCGCATTGACCGCCTGGCAGACAACCCCCTTAGCAACATCATTTCCTTGTCTCTTGTATGGTGCTGGTCCCATCTCTCGTGCACCCGCCTACTCAGGGGCCGGCGGAACCCGCACCTACCTTGAAAGCGGAGATGAAGAATCCCGTATCTGCAGATATCTCATCCCTTCTCCCGGCCTCTTCCCTAGTTGATCATTTCTTTTTCCCTGAACGGACGCGCACCGGCTTTTCACCCTCCCCCTCTTTCTTTTCCTCCTTTTCCGGAGGACCGGAAAGTTTGTTCATCTTCTCCACAAGGTCCCGCAGGCGCCTGTCCACAAGATAGTTGATGCTTCCCTCCGGGTAGGAGCCATCGGCCTGCCGCTCGCCGGCCGGAACCCCCGTCAGCAGCTCGATCCCCTGGTCAATGGTCTCCACGCTCCAGACGTGAAACTTCCCCTCCCTGATCGCATCGACCACCTCGTCATTCAGCATCAGGTGACGCTCGTTGCTCTTCGGGATCATCACCCCCTGATCCCCCGTGAGCCCCTTAGCCTTGCAAACCTGGTAAAAGCCCTCGACCTTGTAGTTGACTCCGCCGATAGGCTGCACCTTCCCGAGCTGGTTTACGCTGCCGGTAACTGCGATGCCCTGTCGTATGGGGACCCCGGAGAGGGCCGACAGCAGGGCGTAAAGCTCGGTGGATGAGGCACTGTCCCCCTCGACCCCCTCGTACGACTGCTCGAAACAGATAGACGCGGAAAAGGAAAGGGGCTTGTCGCCGGCATACCTGCCCCCGAGGTAACCGATGAGAATCATTACCCCCTTGTCGTGTATCGGCCCGGAAAGCTTCACCTCCCGCTCTATGTTCACCATCCCGGCGCGCCCCATGTAGATGCGTGCGGTTACACGTGACGGCCTTCCAAACATGTGTTCCGCCACCGTCATTACGGAGAGGCCGTTGATTTGCCCCACCTCCGCGCCTGCGGTATCGACGTATATGGTTCCCTCCTCGAAGAGCTCCTGCATCCGCTCCTCGACCCTGTTCGTGCGGTAGGTCTTCTCGTCAATGGCGCGCTTGACATAGCCGCTGTTCACTATGGGGCTGTTCTCCTTACTCGCCCAGTAGCTCGCTTCCCTTATCAGGTCGGACAGCTCCATGAACTGGGACGAAAGCTTCTCCTGATCCTCGACGAGACGGGCAGAGTACTGAAGGAGCGTGGCCACGCCGCTCCGGTCGAAGGGGAGGAGCTTTTCCCCCCTGCAATGGGTTGCTACGAAGAGGGCGTAGTCCTTCACGATCTCGGGGGTGCGGACGATGCGGCTGTCGAAATCGGCCTTCACCTTGAAGAACTTCCGGTAGTCGGGCTCCAGGTAGTAAAGAAGGTAGTAGATGTAAGGAGTCCCGATCATGATAACCTTCGCCTGCAGGGGGATCGGCTCCGGCTTCAGCGATACGACGGTCATGAAACGGTACTGTTCGAGGACGTCCTCGATCCTGATCTCGCCGTTGCGTATGCAGCGCTTGAGGGCGTCCCATGCAAAGGGATTGATGAGCACCTCCCGGGCGTCTACGATCAGGTATCCGCCGTTTGCCCGATGGAGCGCACCCGGTTTTATGAGCGTGAAGTTGGTCGTCGCGGTACCCCCCATCTGCATGACGTGCTCGATACGGCCGAACAGGTTGTTGTAGGTCGGATTCGTCTCGAAGATGACAGGGGCACCCTTTATTTCGCGGTTGTCCACGAAGACGTTCACTTCATACCGCTCGAAGGAAGGCTCCTGCCGGGGAAGCCGGATGCCCGCGATCTGCGGCGCAGGCTGCTGCGGCTTGAAGTCCTCAAGGTTGCGGAGAATATCCTCCTTCACCGCCTCCAGGTACTTCACCACTTTCTCGAACTCGGCGAACTTCTCCTGGAGCGGCTCAATGTGGTGGCCGACAGCGGAGAGGCCGAGATCCCTGTCCAGTTGAGCCAGCTCGTCCTTCGTCGCCTTTTCGTTCTCCCGCACCTGGCGCAGTACGTCGTTCAGCTTCTCTGTCAGTTCCTTACCCTGCTGTTCGAGCCGATCCTGCTCCTCCTTCGACAGTGCTTCATACTCCTCCTGTGTAAAGTTATGCCCCTCCTTCTGGGGCACCATCACCAGACCGGATACGGTCCGCTGCAAGGCAAAGCCCTGAGCGGCCGCTTCAGCCTCCAGCGCACCGAAAAGCTCCCCGTTCTTCTCCTGGTACTTCTCTATGATGTGCGCCTTGTTCATCTCATATTCTTTGCTGTCCAGGGCTTTCGGGATGTCGTTGCGGATGCTTTCCAGGAGGTCCTTCATTCCGGTTTCCAGCTCCCGTCCTCTGCCGGGAGGGAGGGTCAGCGCCAACGGGTTGTCGGGTACCCTGAAATTATGCACGTAGCACCAGTCAGAGGGACGCGCCTCGTTCTTTGCCCGCTTCTTGAGGATGTTCTTGATGCTCGATGTCCGGCCAGTACCCGCTTCCCCGGCGATGTAGATGTTGTACCCGTTGTCCTCGATGTCGAGACCGAACTCTATTGATTTGATGGCTCTCTTCTGGCCGATCGTCCCCTCCAGTTCGGGCAGGTCATCCGTTGTTTGGAAGTCGAAATGGGCAGGATCACATTCCCACCTCAGCCTCTCGACGGGTACCTTCAATTCATCCGCAATCATCTAAGCCTCCTTCATTAAAGTATCCGGAATGATTTCAACGTTCGCAACAGGAGATTCCTGCGGCAGCAGCTCAGCCAGCAACTGGGGGAAAATGACGGCTATACGCTCCTTGACTTCGGGTATCGGTGCAGGTTGCGTTTGTTCCCTCTCAAGAGAGGTAACGGGACAATCAGCCATACCACACGGGTTGATCAGGGCGAAGGCGCCGAGGTCGGGGGAAACATTGAGGGCGAACCCGTGCATCGTAACCCACCTCCTGACACCGACCCCGATCGATGCAAGCTTGCCTCGTGCCGTCCATATCCCCGTGAGCCCGGGGACCCTGCCGGCATCAACGCCGAGATTCCCGCAGAGCCGTATCAGGACCTCCTCGATAAAGCGGAGATAGCGGTGCAGATCTCTGCCCCGCCTGCCTAGATCGAGTATCGGATAGCCGACAAGCTGGCCGGGGCCGTGCCACGTAACATCACCGCCCCTGTTGATCCGGTGCGGAACTATTCCCTCCGCGAGGATGTTCTCCACTCTACCGCCGCTGCCGATGGTGTAAACCGGGAAGTGTTCGAGAAGAAGCAGGACTTCTCCGGAAGATCCGGCTCGCAGTTCGGCAACGAGACGATCCTGGACGGCACAGGCCCTGGAAAAATCGACGAGTCCGAGATCCGCAACTTTCATCTCAAACCAGCAGCACGACCGGATTCTCCAGCACTTTTTTCAGCTCGCCCATGAATTTGGCCGCATAAGCGCCGTCGATAAGACGGTGGTCGGCCGAGAGGGTCGCTCTCATCACCCGCTGCGCCACGATCTGCCCCTCTCTGACTCCAGCCTCGTCGTCGATTGCTCCTATCGCCAGAATTGCCCCCTGGGGGGGATGAATGATGGCCATGAACTCTTCGACTCCATACATGCCGAGATTGGAGATCGAAAAGGTGCCGCCGGTGAAGTCGCTTTCCGTTCCCTTCCCTTCACGCGCCCGGGCTACAGCTTCCCTGCTCCGCTCGGCGATATCCAGAAGTGAGAGATCCTGGCATCCTTTTATCACCGGCACCATCAGTCCGTCCGGAAGGCTCACAGCAATGCCGATGTTCACCTCGGGATGAACGACGATAGATTCCTCCCCGAAGGTGGCATTTACCCCGGGATGCCGGACGAGAGCGGCTGCACATCCCTTGATTACTAGATCGTTTACGGAGAGGCGCTTGCCGCTCTCCCTGAGGCCGCGAATCAACACCTCCGCCTCCCCCATGTCGATTCTCACCGTCACCGCAAAATGAGGAATCGTATGCCACGCCTCAGTCACGAGACGGGCAATGGCGGAACGCATCCGCGTGAGGGGAAGGGTGCTGCCAGGGGTCGGACCCGCAGAGGGTTTGGGGGTGGTTACTTCCGGTTTTTCCCTTTGCCGCTCCCCGAGCACCCGGTCAAGGTCCTCACGGAGGATCCTTCCACCGGGACCGCTGCCGCGGACCTCTCTAAGATCCACCCCGCTCTCACGCGCCAGACGCCGCACGATCGGTGACGCCCGCTCCGCGTCTCTCCCTTGCGGCTCAGGTTCGCGCTGTCCCACGTCGGCCTTCTCCGCGCCTTCATGCTCTTCAGCGGAATCCAACGGCTCCACTCCGGCCGCGGAAGTTTCCTCTTTCACCGGGGAGGGGGGCTCCTTAGGCTCCGGTTTGGGGGGCTCTTCCTTCGGGAGAGAAATCGCCGGCTCCTTGGCTTCCGCCGCTTCCGGCTGCACGGCGCCCGGTACGGCAGCCACCTTTTCCCCGGCCTCTCCTACGACACCGATCACCGCTCCGACCGCTACCATGTCGCCTGCCTTTGCCCGGGTTTCCAGAAGAACACCCGCACTGAAGGACTCCAGCTCCATTGTGGCCTTGTCGGTCTCTACCTCCGCAAGAATATCGCCGCGCTCCAACCTGTCGCCGACACTCTTCTTCCAAGAGATGAGGCGCCCCTCCGTCATCGTGTCCGACAGCTTCGGCATCGTTATTTCTGTTGCCATATCGACTCCTCGCGTCACAGTAGGGGAGCTTTCAGTAGCTCCCGCTCAGCGTCTCCTTCACCGCCTTTACGATATCATCCACTTTGGGGATGCAGAGCGCCTCCAGCTTTCGCGAATAGGGGGTCGGAACGTCGAGTCCCGAAACCCGCCGAACCGGCGCCAGAAGGGAATCGAAGCAACCATCGTAAATTCGAGAAGCGATTTCGGCTCCGACTCCGCAGGTACGCCACGATTCCTCAACGACGACTGCCCTGCCATTGCGGCGTACGGACTCGACGAAAGTTTCCGAATCGAGGGGAGTAAGCGTCCGCAGATCAACCACTTCGCACGACACCCCCTCCTTCTCCAGCTCCGCCGCCGCCAGGAGAGACAGAAGCGTCATCCTCGAGTAAGCCACGATGGTTACGTCTGTGCCTTCCCGCTTGATCTCGGCTTTTCCGAATGGAATCAGAAACTCCGAATCCTCCGGCACCTCTCCCTTGCTGTTGTAAAGGAGCTCGTGCTCCAGAAACATCACCGGGTTGTCATCGCGGATTGCGGTCTTGAGGAGCCCTTTCGCGTCGGCAGGAGTAGCCGGCACCGCCACGTAAATTCCCGGAGCATGCATGAAATAGGTCTCCAGCGACTGGGAATGCTGGGCGCCCAGCTGACTTCCGCCACCCCCAGGAGCCCTGATTACCATAGGTACCGTTACCTGCCCCCCGAACATGTAGCGGATCTTGCTCATGTGGTTGATGATCTGATCCATGGCGAGGAGCGCGAAATTGACCGTCATCAGCTCCGCCACGGGCCGCAGCCCCCCCATCGCAGCGCCGATTGCGACACCGACTATGGTATTTTCGGAGATGGGAGTATCCCTGACACGCTCCTCGCCGAATTCTGCAAGAAGCTTTCGGGTCACCTTGAACGATCCTTCGTAGAGAGCGACGTCCTCCCCCCAGATCACCACCGAAGGATCGTTTCGCATCTCCTCCCTCAAAGCCGTGTTGATGGCGTCACGGTATGTCATTTCAGGCATCTTGCCCTCCTGAGACCTGTCACGGAGACACAGAGACACAGAGATCTAGTGGCTCCTGCATCCTTTGAAATTGCATCCGCTGTTCCGTCCTCACCTGGGCCTCGCCCTTCCGAAATCTGCTTCCCCGATCGCTTAAGACCTTCGAGCTGCCACCGCATCGAATTCTCCGTGCATCTGTGTCTCTGTGGCAGATTCGGCGTCTATACGTAAATATCAGTAAAGACCTCGCTATCCTCCGGCCACGGCGACTCTTCTGCGAACTTCACCGCCTCCTTCACAACCTCCGCCACCTGGAGACGGATTTCGTCGAGTTCCTCCTGGTCAGCGATCCTTTCGGATAAGAGCCGGCGGGTGTAGTTGGGAATCGGATCCCGCTCCCTCCACAGCTCCAGTTCGGCCTGACTCCGGTATTTCCCGGGATCGGACATGGAATGGCCGCGAAAACGGTATGTGAGCGCCTCTATGAGGAACGGCCGCTTATGCTCCCGCACCCATTCCGCCCCACGCTTAACCGCCTCATAAACGGCTATCACATCCATGCCGTCCACTTCGGAGGAAGGTGTATCGTAGCCGCAGGTGCGCTTGTGGATGTCCACGAGCGCGGATGCCCGATTTACCGCCGTCCCGATGCCGTAGAAGTTGTTCTCGCAAATGAAGAGGACGGGGAGCTCCCAGATCCTCGCCCAATTGAGCCCCTCGTGGAAGTTCCCCTGGTTGACGGCGCCATCCCCGAAAAAGCAGGCCGCTATCTTCTCCTCCTTCCGGTACTTGGCCGCGAAGGCTAGCCCCGCCGCTATGGGAAACTGCCCCCCCACGATGGCGTACCCTCCCATGAAGGCAAGCTCCGGGTCGAACAGGTGCATGGAGCCCCCCTTGCCCTTGCACATGCCGGTTGCCCTGCCGAAAAGCTCCGCCATCACACGCCGGGGATCTGCCCCCCGCACGAGAGCCTGGGCATGTTCCCGGTAGGCGCTTACAACATAGTCATCCTTGTAAAGCGCATGGGACGCCCCCACCCCCACCGCCTCCTGTCCGCTGTATAGGTGGAGGAAGCCGGTTATGTTTCCCTTGGTGTACTGTTCGGCGCATGCCTCCTCGAACTCCCGGCAGAGAAGCATCTGGCGGTAGAGCTTTAGGAGGTCGTGGTCAGGGAGAACAGCTCTCAGCTTCGAATCCATGGCCACTCCTTATATAGAGACGATCTTCCCACCATCTCGCCGCCCTCCTCATTGCAGGCGGCGTGGCGCTGCCCTTGGACACTCCAAAATCTTTCTTCTAAAACTACTGCACTGAATCCGTGAGGCATGGGGGCTAGGTGGAAGCGGAAATGCCTGCGTCCACCGCCGCCGCGGCGCTTCAATCGTTGTCGGCGCCTGCGGTAACCTCTGCTCTCTCCCTGCCAGTGAGCCGGAAAGCAGGCCTTCCGGCGGAGGCGAGTTCCCATGCCTCACGGATTCATACTCTCCTATTTCGAGGTCTTCTTTACAAAATTTAGCGTCCCACCTGCTACAAGCTCCTGCCGCTCCCGCTCCGAGACTTCGAGGAGTGTCACTATCTCGCGCCCCTCGACAGTTACCGGTATCTCCGTCGCCCCTTCCGCAACATGCCGCCGCACCCCCTTGAACACCAGCGTGCTTCCCTGCTGGAGACGGTCGTAATCGGCCGGGTCCTTGAAGGTAAGGGGCAGGATGCCGAAGTTGATGAGGTTGGCCTTGTGGATGCGGGCGAAGCTCTTGGCGATCTTGGCGCGGATGCCAAGGTAACGGGGTGCAAGCGCCGCGTGTTCCCTTGAGGACCCCTGCCCGTAGTTTTCCCCTCCGACCACCACACCGTTCCCCTTTTCCTGTGCCCGTGCCGGAAAACCCGGGTCTAGCTGCTCGAACACGAATTTACTGATGGCGGGAACGTTGCTGCGGAACGGAAGCACCTTGTTCCCGGCGGGCATGATCGTGTCGGTTGAGATGTTGTCCCCAACCTTGAGGATCACTTCGGCAGACAGATCCTCGGGGAGCTCGTCGAAATCGGGGAAGGGCACAATGTTCGGCCCCGTGATTATTTCCACTGCACTCGTATCCTCGACCGGAGGGATGATGCTCGAATCGTCGATGACGTACTTTTCCGGGTTCTTCACGTCGGGCCACGCCATCAGATCCCCGAGCTTCCGGGGGTCGGTGACTACACCGAAAAGGCCTGCGGCGGCAGCCGTTTCGGGGGAGCAGAGATAGACGCGGTCGTTTTTGGTCCCGCTGCGGCCGGGGAAGTTGCGGGGGAATGTCCGCAGGCTGACCTGATCGGTCCCCGGCGCCTGCCCCATTCCGATGCATCCGAGGCAACCCGGCTGATGCACCTGGGCGCCGGCAAGCAGAAGCATCATGAACCCTCCCTGGGCAGCAACGTTCTCGATCACCTGCCGGCTGCCCGGATTGATATGGAAGGAAACGAAAGGAGCGACGTGGCGCCCGTCGAGGATGCGGCAGACGGTCATGAGGTCACGGAAAGCGGAGTTTGCGGAGCTTCCCACGATCACCTGATCCACCTTGAGCCCTTCCAAATCAGATACCTTCACGATATTGTCGGGAGAAGATGGCATGGCGATAAGCGGCACCACCGTGGAAAGATCTATCTCGTCATATTCATCGTAGGCGGCATCGGGATCGGCGGATAACGGCGCCCAGACAGATCCCCGCTCCTGGGCTTCGAGGAACTCGCGGGTACGTTCATCGGAAGGGAAGATCGAGGTTGTCGCGCCGAGCTCCGCGCCCATGTTTCCGATGATCGCCCGATCGGTGGCCGAAAGGGTAGCTACGCCGGGCCCATAGTACTCGATGATCTTACCGACGCCCCCCTTGACCGAATGGCGCCGGAGCATTTCGAGAATGACGTCCTTTGCGGAAACCCATGGCCGAAGCTGTCCCGTCAGCTTTATCCCCCATATCTTCGGGCATCGGAGATGGAAAGGGTGGCCGGCCATCGCCATCGCCACGTCGAGCCCGCCGGCGCCGATGGCGATCATGGAGAGCCCAGCCGCCGAAGGGGTATGGGAATCGGCTCCAAGCAGCACCTTCCCCGGAACTCCGAAACGCTCCAGGTTCACCTGATGGGAAACGCCGTTGCCCGGTTTTGAAACATGAACCCCGAATTTCTGCGCGGCCGTCATCAGGAATATGTGGTCGTCGGCGTTCTTGTTGTCGGTCTGGAGCAGGTTATGGTCGATGTACTGGGCCGCATGCTCCACCTTGACCCGCGGCACATCCATTGCCATGAACTCGAGTATCGCCATGGTGCCGGTGGCATCCTGGAGGAGGGTATGGTCAATCTTGATACCGATCTCCTTCCCCGGCACAAGCTCCCCTTCCACTAGATGCGCTTCGAGTATCTTGGTTGCGAGGTTTTTCGCCATTGTAACCTTCCTTTCAATCTCTGCCACTGAGACACGGAGATGACATACCACCATCATAGTTCCCGGCAGCGACTATGTTTCCTCTGCGCCTCCGTGGCGTCTTGCTCCCTGTCAGGCGTGGATCGCTCTTTTTTGCGTATCCAGCGCCGCCTCCTTCATCGCCTCCGAGAGGGTCGGATGGGCATGGAAGGTAAGGGCGATGTCTTCGGCACTGCCGCCATAGGTCATCACCGTCACCGCCTCTGCGATCATTTCGGAGGCCCGTGGGCCGATAATGTGTATGCCCAGGACCCGGCCGGTCCTGCGGTGGGACAGGACCTTCACGAACCCTTCCGTCTCGTCCATGCACCTGGCCCGCCCATTAGCCATGAAGTTGAACCTGCCCGCTGCGTACGGCACCTCATCCCGCTGAAGCTCCTCCTCCGTCTTTCCGACGGAAGCAGCTTCGGGCCAGGTATAGACGATTCCGGGGACGTAATCGTAATCGACCTGCGACGCCTGCCCCGCCAGCCGTTCGGCGAACACCGTCCCCTCCTCCATTGCCTTGTGGGCCAGCATAGGCCCGTGTATAAGGTCGCCGATGGCATAAATGCCGGCGGAGGTGGTCTCGTACTCCCCGTTGACCACGACACGGCCGCTGCTGTCGAGTGTTATCCCCATCCGCTCCAGATCCAGATCCGCCGTGTTCGGACGGCGACCCGCCGCCACCAGTATCCGGTCGCACTGCAGCTCATCCTTCTGGTCCCCCGCAGCCAGCCGGACAACCGCCCGGCCATCCTCCAGCCTCCGGATTCCGACAACGCTCGTCTCCATCCGGAAGGTGATGCCCTGTTTCTTCAGGGAACGGATCAGGGTGTCCGCCACCTGGCGGTCCGTGTGGAGAAGCGCCTTCGGGAGCAGCTCCACCACCGTGACCTGGCTGCCGAGCCGCCGCCAAACCGAGCCCAGCTCCAGGCCGATGTAACCGGCTCCGACCACGATCAGATGCTCCGGCACCGTATCGAAGGAGAGTGCCCCGCGGGCGTCCACCACCAGCTCCCCGTCATAGGGAACGGAAGGAATGGGAACGGGCACGCTCCCCGTCGCCAGAAGCACCCGCCGCCCGCTCAGGAGCTGGGGCTCTCCCGGAGAATCCGCCGGGGTGACGGCGACCACCTGCAGGCCGTCGCTGCGCCGTCCGGCGAGCTTGGCAGAGCCGCGCCGCCACTGGATATTGTGTTTCTTGAAAAGATAAGCGATGCCGTCTGTAAGCTTCTTTACCACATCGTCCTTGCGCGCCATCATCGCCTGCAGGTCGAGCGTAACGTTCTCGATCCTGATCCCGTGCCCGGCGAATTTTCCCCGCGCGAGGGCATAGAGTTCGCTCGAATCGAGGAGCGCCTTGCTGGGAATGCACCCCTCGTTGAGGCATACCCCACCCAGCCGCTCCCGCTTCTCCACAACCGCCACCTTCATTCCGAGCTGAGCGGCACGGATTGCGGCCACATAGCCTCCCGGCCCCGCACCGACGACAATCAGGTCGTACGTCTCTTTCGGCATCAACTATTCCCTCCAACTTTCCATCATCTGTAATGATCTATTTGTGCTCACTAAGCCTAAAATAAAAGATCCGGACCCAGGGCCTCCTTCCTGAGGAAGGGGGCAGTCAACGCCGCAGGCGGGCTCTGCTTCAGCGTTATTACTCGATGAGCATCTCCTCCGGCTCCTCCACCAGTTCCTTCACTTTCTTCAGAAACTGCACCGCCTCACGTCCGTCCACGATCCGGTGGTCGTAAGAGAGGGCCAGATACATCATCGGCCGGATCTCGATCCTACCCTCACGTGCCACCGGCCGCTCCTGAACGGCATGCAGGCCAAGAACCCCGCTCTGGGGTGGATTCAGGATCGGAGTGCTGAGCAGCGAGCCGTATACCCCGCCATTGGTAATGGTAAAGGTTCCTCCCTCGAGTTCGGCGAGAGTCAGCTGATTATTCGCGATCCGCTCCACGAACGCCGCTATCCCCTGTTCCATTTGGGCAAATGAAAGCCGATCGACGTTCCGGAGCACCGGCACTACGAGTCCTTTTTCTCCGCTGACGGCGATGCCGATATCGTAAAAATTGTGGTAGACGATCTCCTCTCCATCGATCCGTCCGTTCAGCGCGGGGAAGTCGCGGAGGGCCTCCGCACAGGCCTTGATGAAGAAGGGAAGGAATCCCAGGGAAACTCCGTGCTTCCTCCGGAAGTCTTCCTTGTGCCGCTTTCTCAGGGCCACCACCCTGGACATGTCGGCTTCGTTGAAGGTCGTGAGCATCGCCGTCTGCTGACGGGCAGCAAGTAGATGTTCCGCGATCCGCTTGCGGATCGGCGTCATCTTCCGACGTGTCTCCCTCTCTGCTCCGGAAGACGATGACGGGGTTGAAGCTTCATATCCTGAGGTTCTCTCTGCCTCCGCAGGAACCTCGTGCTGTTTTTCCGCCTCTGCCTCCTTCTGTTCCACGAGAAGGTCCTCGACCGTGATCCTTCCCCCGCGGCCGCTCCCTCTGATATCCCCGGGATGGATCCCCTTTTCCTTCACCAGCTTCCGAGCAGCAGGGGACAGGGGGGGTGGCGCGGAATCCTGCTCCCCCTCCGCAGCGGGCATCGGCGGCGGCGCCTGTTGAACGGCTGGCGATCCCTCTTCGATGACGGCTATCACCGCTCCGATCGGCACCGTCTCCCCCTCCGGCACCTTGACCGACAGTACGCCATCCGCCTCGGCAGCGACCTCGAACGTGATCTTGTCCGTTTCTATCTCGCAGACCGGGTCGTTTTTTGCGACACGCTCTCCGTCATGCCTGATCCAGCGGCCGATCAGTGCTTCGGTTACAGATTCCCCCACTGCTGGAACTTTTATTTCCATGGACACTCCGGTTCTATATTCGCCGATCAGGCGAATGCCTCCGCTACCAGCTTCTCCTGTTCTTTCAGGTGCACCGACCGGTACCCAGCCGCCGGAGAAGCGTCCTCCTCGCGCCCGACGTAGCGGGGCTCCTTGCCTAATATCTCGCTCAGCCAGTAACGAAGCCTCGGCCATGGTCCCATGTTCGCCGGTTCCTCCTGAACCCAGCTGAACGTTGCCTCCGGAAACCGTCCGAATGCCTCCCTCAGGAGATCGGTGCGCAGCGGATAAAGCTGCTCTACCCGCACAATGGCAACATCGTCACGCTTGTCGCGTTCCCTGCGGTCCGATAATTCGTAGAACAGTTTACCAGAGCAGATTAGAACCGCTCGGCACGGACCCCTATTTTCCGCCGTCACGAGAACTTCCCTGAACCCTTCTCCCGCCAGTTCCGCAACCGAAGATACGCAGCGATTGCTGCGCAGAAGGCTCTTCGGAGTGAAAACCACGAGGGGCTTCCGGAAGGATTGCCTCGCCTGACGGCGCAGCAGGTGGAAATATTGTGCGGGTGTCGTGGGGTTGGCGACAATGATGTTGTTGCCCGCACACAACTCCAGAAAACGTTCGATCCGGGCGCTGGAATGTTCAGGCCCCTGCCCTTCGTATCCGTGAGGAAGGAGCATCGTCAGGCCGCTCACCCGCTGCCATTTAGTCTCTGCAGCGGCGATGAACTGGTCGATTATCACCTGGGCTCCGTTGGCGAAATCCCCATACTGAGCCTCCCACAGCGTCAGGACATCGGGAGACTCGATGGAATATCCGTATTCGAAACCGAGGACGGCGTATTCCGACAGCATACTGTCGTACAGTTCGAAACGTGCGCCGCTACTTGACGCCTGATCAAGAGGCGTGAACGCACGCTCCGTCTCCTGATCGTAGACGATGCCATGCCGATGGCTGAAGGTTCCCCTCCCCGCGTCCTGTCCCGACAGCCGTATTGAGGTACCTTCCCTGAGGAGGCTGCCGAATGCAAGGGCCTCGGCGTTACCCCAATCGACACCTTCACCGGAACGGAGGGCCTCTCGTCGCCTGTCGAAGAGAGCGCGTACCTTCGGATGGGGAGAGAAACCCTCGGGAATGGCGTTAACGGCATCCGCAAGTTCCTCCAGTTCCTTTCGGCTCACCCGCGTATCCACCGGGGCCGCGTCGTACTCCCGCGCGACACGGCTCCAACTTCCGCCGAACCCGCGATCGGCGTCGACAGAGGGAGCAGCGAACGCGCGCTCCAGGCGGGCGACTTCCCCCTCCGTCAGTTCCCTCAGAGGTGGGTCCATCCCATCCTGTCGCAGCCGTGCCGCGTAGATCTCAGGCACCGTCGGGCGACTGGAGATGTGGCGGTACATGAGGGGCTGCGTGAACGCCGGCTCGTCTCCTTCGTTGTGGCCGTAGCGCCTGTAACAGATAAGCTCAAGCACCACGTCGCGGCCGAACTCCTGCCGGTAGTCGAGAGCAAGACGTGCTGCATGCACGGCAGCTTCCGGGTCCTCCCCATGGACATGGAATATCGGGGCTGAGACGGCTTTTGCCATGTCGGTTGCATAGCAGGTTGACCGGGCATCGGCGGGGCGGGTCGTAAATCCTATCTGGTTGTTGACCACGATGTGAAAGGTTCCTCCGGTCGAGAAACCTCGCAACTGGGAGAGGTTGAAGGTCTCCGCAACTACCCCCTGCCCGGAGAAAGCTGCGTCGCCATGAATAAGGAGTGGAAGAACCCCTCGTGCTCCACCCATGCCGAAAAGGTCCTGCCGCGCCCGGCACTTTCCCTCGACAACCGCGTCGATAGCTTCCAGGTGGCTGGGGTTGGCAGCAAGGGTTACGTGCAGTCGGCGCCCGTCCCGGTCCAGGTCGGCGGAAAAACCGAGGTGATACTTGACGTCCCCTGCCCCCACGCCATGGCCCGGACCGTCCCGGAATTCGGCGAAGATGTTCTCCGGCGGCATGCCGAGCAATAAAGAGAGTACCGTCAGCCTTCCCCGGTGAGGCATACCGATGACAATATCGAAAACGCCCGCACGAGCCGAGCGTGAAACGACCTCTTCAAGAACGGGAACGAGGGTCTCCCCACCCTCCAGGGAAAACCGCGTCTGACCGATGAACTTGCGCTGCAGAAATGCCTCGAACTGATTAGCGGCCACAAGCCGCCCGAGGATCGCCAGGCGCTCCTGAAAAGAGAGAGCGGGCCTGTTGCGGTTCGGCTCCATCCGATCGATGAGCCATTGACGTTCCGCCGGAGCCTGGATGTGCATGAACTCAACGCCGATGGATCGGCAATAGGTTTCCTGCATCACACCGAGAATGTCTCTGAGCGTAGCCGATTCGGACATGAAGCGCCGGGTGTGAAAAGTATGGTCGAGGTCTGAAGAATCCAGTTCGAACTGGGAGAGGTCAAGTAGCGGGTGGTGCGTCTTGCACGGGGAAAGCGGGTCGGTACACGCCAGAAGGTGCCCGATGTCTCTGTACCGGTAGATAAGGGACTGGACACCCGACGATTTCAGGGACTGTCGAGGCCCCTGCTCTTCCGGATGGATAGAATCGCCGCAAAGACCGAATCCGTCGAAAAATATCCGCAGATCCCTCGTGACAAGGCTCGGGTCCTGCAGCCAGAGGAGATACTGAGCTTCCAGCCACTGAGGGCTGGTATTGCCGAAGAACCCCATGCGGTAACCCTGATGTTCGATGTAAGGGTGAAACTGCGACCTGTGGGACTCATGAACTGGTGGTCATGAGCGAACGAAAAGAGTATAGCAGAGAGACCTCATGATTCAAAGGACTGCTTGGTCATCCGCCAAGGGGGATGAAACGGGAAGGAGTGCCGAGGGGTCGCAACCGTGGACGGACGGGAGGAGGCGCAGGGTGCGCTGATGGGAGAGGCGCCGGCTCATGCATTGCCAGATGGCGGCTGACGAATCTAGTCTGGTCGGGGAAACTAATGGCACGGGCGGGACAGAACCTGGCGCAGATGCGGCATTCCACCCGACACCTCGTCGGGTATTTGAGCCTGACTTTTCGGCGCGTCCTGTTAAATACGAGAGCCGCAGCCGGACAGAAACGGAAACAGGTCCTGCACCCCTTGCACTTCTCCCAGGAGATCTCGGGATACCATGGCAGTTCCTCGGAAGGAACAGGGTGACGCATCATGACGTACCTCCGGGCAACAGTCACTCATCGTCGGAAACTTTACCACAGCAAGCGGGTTAAACAAGATTAGCCTAGAAAAATCGGGCTATTCAGAGGAAGATGTTCCGTAGCGGGTAACGACTACGTTCTCGGTGGTGATGGTTCCCCCCGTCATCATCGAATCGATCTGCGGCATCAGGGAATCCAGCTTCCCCTGCTCCTCGATCACTTCGATCACGAGAGGAAGGTCTGTGGAAAGTTCGAGCAGCTTGTGGGTATGAATAATGCCGCGGGCTCCGAATCCTGCCACCCCGCGCAGGACGGTGGCTCCGGCAACCCCCTCGCGGCGGAAAAGTTCCAGCAGGGCTTCGTAGAGTGGTGTGTGATTAAACTTCTCGCTTTCGCCGATAAATATCCGCATCAGAACGCGTTTTTCACGAACCTTTGCCATAACTCCCTCTCTTACAGGGCTTTTGCCGCCGTTATTCCCAGCCAGGTGAATAGAAGGCAGGCAAGGACGCTCACCAACACATTCGTCGCCGCCCGCCAAAATTCCCCGTCCTCAAGAAGGCGGAAGGTCTCGTAGCTGAATGTCGAGAAAGTGGTGAGCCCCCCGAGAAAGCCGACAGCGAGGCCCGTTCTCAGCATTGGCGGAAGAATGTCGCTCCGGGTGGAGGACTCCATGATGAACCCGATACAGAAAGCGCCGACGAGATTCACGGCAAGGGTACCATAGGGGAAGGTCCTGCCGGCGACCCCGTAGACCCATCCTGAAAAGTAAAATCTTGCGAGGCAGCCGAGAGCGCCCAGCAATGCTATGGAAACGGCTACCGCCATTCATTTCTCCGGCCGCCCCGATTTCCGAAGCTGCGGCAATATGATCCTTTCTGCTCCTGAGACCGATAAGCCTGCTATTCCCCCTGCTCAGGCTGCGAAACCTCCTCCGATTTCTTCTTGCGCGGAGTACGCTTGCGTGCAGGCGCCTTCTCGGCGGGGGCCTGCGACTCCTCACCCGCAACGGGAGCAGCGGTCTTCTTTCGCCGTGAGGGACGAGTCGCAGGAACCTCCGGAGCCGTCGCCGGCTCGGGCGCCACGTCCGCCGTGGACGCTTCCGGCGACTCCGCACCCTTCTTCCGCGGACGTCTTGTCCGGGAGGGTGGCGCAACCGCTTCCACTGTCGGGACAGATGTAATCTGTGCCGGGGAGGTAACAGCGACCTCCGCAGCTACCGGCTGCTCCGGTACTGGTGCAAACGGCACACGATCATTTGAGGCCTGATCGGGCCTTTCCACCTGTGCGCCTTCCTCGGTAGGACGCTTCCCACGACGGCGCTTCCGGCGCCGCTTCTTGCGTACCTCTTCGTGAGTCTCCTCTTCCCCGGCGCTGGGAGCCGCAGTCGGTTCCTGCTCCACAGGAGTCTGGGGCTGCATTTCCACCGGTGCAACTGCGGCTTCCTGAGCATGTTTGCTCCGGCGCTTCCTCCGCCGGCGCTTCTTCTTCATCTCTTCCAGGCCGGGTTCGCCGGCAGGCGCCTCAGCGGCTGCGCCAGGAACAGCGGCAAGCTCGACGGGGGCTTCGTCCACAGCTGGCGCAGCCACCTCCCCTTTCACATGGTCCTGAGGCAGTTCCGAGGCGATGTCAGCTTCATGCCGAGGCTTCTTCTTCCCCCTCCTGCGCTTTTTCTTTTTCCCCTCCCCCTCCGGAGCCGCAGTTTCGGCGACTGCGGTTTCCTCATCTTCCTCCCCCTCCTCCGCAACATACTGCACAGGCTCCAGCGGGGTTTCGGATACCTCCATCGAAAGAGGCTTCTCCCTCTTGACCAGCTCCAGTTCAAGCTGATTCATAAGGAAGGACGGTTTCCCTTTGACGGTAACCTCTATTTCGTACTCGTCCTCTATCTGGGCAAGATCGCGCTTCTTCCGGTTGAGGAGGAAGTACGTGACGTCGAGCGGAAGGGCTCCACGTACCTCTCCCACCGTTCCCTTGGCAGCTGCTCCGTGGACCTTGCGCAGGAAGGAGAGCGCCATGGCCTCGGTCGACTTTACTTTCCCCCGCCCGCTGCAATGGGGGCATTCCAGATGAATTCCCTGCTCAAGGGTCGGCTTGATCCGCTGCCGAGACATCTCCAGCAGGCCGAACTGGGATATTTTGCCTACCGTCACCCGTGCCTTGTCCGCCTTGAGGGCGTTCTTCAGCGTCTTCTCGACCTCCGCGTTGTGTTTGCGGTCTCGCATGTCGATGAAGTCTATGACGATGAGCCCCCCAAGGTCACGGAGCCTCAGCTGTCGCGCAGCCTCCTCTGCCGCTTCCAGGTTGGTCTTGAAAGCGGTGTCCTCCACCCCTTTCTCCCCGGTACTTTTACCTGAATTGACATCGATGCTGACGAGGGCTTCGGTAGGCTCGATGAAGATGGAACCGCCCGACCTCAGCGGCACCTTCTTCTCGTAGATCAGGTCGATCTGTTCTTCCAGCTGATACCTTGAGAAGATCGGACGCTTTTCCTGATGCATCTTGACGATCTTCTCGTACTTGGGCATGGTGGCCTTGAAAAAGGCCCGGGCCTGCTTGTATACCTCTTTGCTGTCAACAAGGACCTCGTCGATCTCTGCGGTAAAGTAGTCCCGGATCGTTCGGATCACCAGTCCTGATTCCTGGTAGATGAGTGAGGGGGCCTTGGCGACCGCTCCCTTGTCCTGGATTGACTCGTACAGCTTCATCAGGTAGCCCAGGTCCTTCATCATCTCGGTTTTCTTGCGGCCGAGAGCCTCGGTGCGGATGATGTAACCGATCCCCTCCGGTATCTCCATCTCTGCCGCCATGGACTTCAGCTTCTTCCGCTCGCTCTCGCTCTCCACTTTACGCGATATTCCGGCGGAATCGCTTCCGGGCATGATGACCATGTAGCGCCCCGGCAAAGACAAGTACGTCGTGAGAGCGGCTCCCTTGTTGTCACGTTCCCCCTTCTCCACCTGGACGATCAGCTCCTGGCCTCGGCGCAGCACCTCCTGGATTCGGGGACGGCGCTTGCGCTGCTCCTCAGGTATGTCGTCCCGCCATTGCCAGCAGTCGGGGTGTAACTCCCCCATCTGGAGAAAGCCGAGCTTCTTGAGGCCGATATCGATGAAGGCCGCCTGCAGCCCCGGCTCGACACGCACAACCACCCCTTTGTAGACATTGCCGCGGGTCTGCTCGCTTCCCGCGATCTCTATGTCCAGCTCCACCAGGCGACCGTCCTCGACGATAGCAACCCTGGCTTCTTCAGGGTGCATTACATTGATCAACATTTTTCTTGCCATCTGTACGCAGTCCTTCGGCGGAAGCACATGGTGCGCCTCCGCATGGTATTAAGCAGACGATGAAACATCGACTGTTGTTTTAATTATCGAATTTAAAACTATAGCAAAGAATATCGGCCATGAACATGAAAAAACTGCCGAAAAACCGGCAAATAATTGACAAAGCTGCAAATGACTCACTAGAATGTCCCCTTGTTCGGAACCCAAATAAGTTACTGGATCGTTAGAACGGATCAAAAGGATATGCTGCAACTCAAGAATCTCAGCAAGGACTTCGCAGGGAAACCCCTCTTCAGCAATATCACATGGCACCTCAAGAAGGGTGAGCGTGTGGGGCTGGTCGGTGAAAACGGAGCGGGCAAATCTACGCTGATGCGTATAGTAGCGGGACAGGTGGAAGCCTCGGAGGGTGAAATACAGCTTGCCCGCTCTGCCACCGTCGGCTACCTGCCCCAGGACGGCATCGTGAGCCGCGGACGAACGCTTTTCGACGAGGCCCTCAGCGCACTGGTTTATCTTCGGGAACTGGAACGGGAACTCACCGAGGCAACCCGACGCCTCGAAGAAATCCGGCATGACGATCCTGCTTACCAGCCACTCCTGGAACGATTCGGGCATCTCCAGGAGGAGTTTCGGCTGAAGGGCGGGTATTCCATGGAAGCGGAGGTCGGCAACGTGCTGCGGGGCCTCGGCTTTGGACCCAGCGACTGGGAGCGCGACTGCGGCGAATTCTCAGGTGGATGGCAGATGCGTATCGCCCTGGCGAAGCTACTTTTGCAGAAGCCGAACGTCCTTCTCCTCGACGAACCTACGAACCATCTCGACATCGAGGCTCGCAACTGGCTTGAAGAATATCTCTGCGAACATTCCTGGTCGGTAATGCTCGTCTCCCACGACAGGTTCTTTCTCGACCGGGTCTGCAGCAGAATGGTGGAAGTATGGAACCACACCCTTACCGACTATTACGGCAATTACAGCAAATACCTGACCGAGCGGGAAGCACGGGTGGCCGCGCTGCGCGAAGCTAAGCGCCGGCAGGACGAAGAAGTGGAGAAGATGGAGGATTTCATCTCCCGCTTCCGCTACAAGGCCGACAAGGCCGCCCTCGTCCAGTCACGGATGAAGCAGCTGGAGAAGATCGAGCGGATCACCCTGCCCCCGGAGCGAAAGAAGATCAGATTCAAATTTCCGGAGCCGCCGAAAAGCGGGCGGGTCGTGATGGAGCTGAAACAGCTCACCAGGGCTTACGGCTCCAACAGGGTCCTGGATGCCGTCGACATTACAATTGAAAAGGGTGAACGGATAGCCCTGGTCGGACACAACGGTGCGGGAAAATCGACCCTGATGCGGGTGCTGGCGGGGGGGGAATTTCAGGAAGGAGAGCGGCTCCCGGGACACAATGTCGTTCTCGACTATTTCGCGCAGGATCAGGCCCAGGTACTGGAAGGATCGCGCACGGTCTACGAGGAGATACTGGCAGACGCTCCCTTCGCCATGGTTCCGCAGTTGCGGGACATACTCGGTGCATTCCTCTTCTCCGGCGACGATATCAACAAGCCTGTGTCAGTCCTCTCGGGGGGAGAAAGAAACCGGCTCGCCCTTGCAAAAATGCTGCTCAGGCCGGCGAACCTTCTCCTCATGGACGAGCCGACAAACCACCTCGACCTCTTCAGCAAGGAAGTCCTCCTGGATGCATTGCGCTCCTTTGCCGGAACCGTCGTCTTCGTATCCCATGACCGCCACTTCATAGATGGGCTCTCCACCAGGGTCGTAGAGGTTGAAGGGGGCGCCATCACCTCCTTCATCGGTGATTACGAGTACTATCTGTCCAAGAAGCAAGGTTTGGAAACGCCCGCGGGCAACCACTCCGCTGCGCCGTCGGATTCGCTCCCTCCGCTGCAGGCTCCGGCTTCCCGTGAAGAGCGGCTCCGCATCCGGGAAGAAGAAAAGGAGCGACAGCGGGAAGAGAAGCGCCGTCAGAAACTCATCTTCGCGGTGGAAGAGGAGATAGAAACACACGAACGTCAGCTGGCACTGCTTGACGAACGCATGTCCGACCCCGAGCTGTTCCGGGATCATGAAGCGGCACGCCGGTGCGGAGAAGAGCATGCCGGGCTTACGTCCAGAATCTCGGAGCTCTACCGCAAGTGGGAGGAGCTGCAATGAGCAGGAGCGTCCAGTAACGTCTCCAGCCTCAGCATCCTTGACGCCATCCCTTGCCAGCCGGTCATTGACATGGCCCGCTGAACTGGTTACTCTTTCAATGGAGTTTCACTAATCCTTATAGAAGAAGGGGTTCGAATGCACGAACAGACCGTTGCCATTCCCGACATCATACCTGTCTACCCAGTGCGGGACATGGTTGCATTCCCCCACATGATCTTCACGCTGTTCCTCAAAAACGAAGAATTCGCCGTCTTCGAAGAAGCGGTAAACCAGAACAACATGCTTGGGGTGGTGAAAGTGCGGGGAGAGCAGCATCCGCGCCAACCCGAGCGATTCCACGACATCGGCACACTGTGCAAGATCAACCATCTCCTGCGTTTTGCCGAAGGGGGCGGAAAAGTAGTTCTCGAAGGAGTTGCGCGTCTCAGGATGCTCGGGCTCACGCAGGAATCCCCCTTTCTTCTGTCCCAGGTCGAACTGATCCGGGAATTTGTGGAAAGGTCGGTGGTCTCGGAAGCGCTGGTGAGCAGCCTCAACGCCCTGCTCAAGATCGCGCTGTCGTACGGCAAGCCGCTGCCGGACGACGTCATGAAGATGATCGACTACATCGATAACCCGGCTCGTCTTTCGGACCTAGTGGCGCTCTATGTCAATCTTCCCCCCGACGAACTCCAGACGCTGCTGGAAACACTCGACCCCCTGGACCGCCTGAAGAAGGTGTACACATACCTGAACAACGAGATCCAGCGCCTGCAGGTGAAGGGAGAGGTGCAGGCGGAAGTCACCAAGAGAGTCGGAAAGACCCAGAAGGAATACCTGCTGCGGGAGCAGCTAAAGCAGATTCAGGAAGAGCTGGGAGACGAGGATTCCCGCGGGTCCGAAGTGGTAGACCTCAAGAAGAAGATAGAGACCGCCGGAATGCCCGATGAAGTCCGGAAAGTCGCGGAGAAGGAACTGAAGCGGCTTGAGCGGATAAACTCCTCCTCCCCCGAATATACCGTCTCCCGCACCTACCTCGACTATCTCACCGGAATGCCGTGGAAGGTATCGACCACGGACAACCGTGACATAGTGCAGGCCGAGGCGGTGCTGGACGAGGACCATTACGACCTGAAAAAGGTAAAGGAGCGGATCCTCGAATATCTGGCGGTGCGCTCCCTCAAGGAAAAGATGAAAGGCCCCATCCTCTGTTTCGTCGGCCCCCCCGGGGTCGGGAAGACGAGCCTGGGGCGCTCCATCGCACGGGCTCTCGGGCGCAAGTTCATCAGGGTCTCCCTGGGGGGGATGCGAGACGAGGCGGAGATCCGCGGCCATCGCCGGACGTACATAGGCGCACTCCCCGGACGCATCATCCAGGACATCTACCGGTGCGGAAGCAACAACCCCGTCTTCATGCTTGATGAGGTTGACAAGATCGGGCTCGATTTCCGCGGCGATCCTGCCAGTGCGCTTCTGGAGGTACTCGATCCGGAACAGAACTTCACCTTCACCGACCATTACCTGGATGTTCCGTTCGACCTGTCCCACGTCATCTTCATAACCACGGCGAACCTGCTCGACCCGATTCCCGCAGCCCTCAAGGACCGGATGGAGGTAATCAACCTCTCCGGGTACACTGAAG
The DNA here is from genome assembly GCF_900187405.1 of Geobacter sp. DSM 9736. Lineage (NCBI taxonomy): Bacteria > Pseudomonadati > Thermodesulfobacteriota > Desulfuromonadia > Geobacterales > Geobacteraceae > Geobacter > Geobacter sp. DSM 9736. The sequence goes on along the minus strand of NZ_LT896716.1, from coordinate 3,727,041 downwards.
AGGAAAAGACCAGCATCGCATTCAAATATCTTATACCGCGGGAGCTGGAAGAAAACGGCCTGGCCAATACTCCGCCTGAATTCGAAGAGAAGGCGGTGGTGAAGGTGATCACCAACTACACCCGCGAAGCCGGCGTGCGAAACCTGCAGCGGAATATCGCCTCCATATTCCGCAAGGTGGCCAAGGAGATCACCCAGAACAAGCCCCTGCGCAAAAAGATAACTCCGGAGATGGTGGATGAGCTTCTCGGGCCGCGGAAATTCTTCAATGAGGTGGCTGCAGAAAAAGACCGCATAGGCGTGGTCACCGGGCTGGCATGGACCGAGACGGGAGGGGATATCATCTTCGTCGAAGCAACGCGGATGCGGGGCAAGAACGACCTGATCCTCACTGGCTCGCTGGGAGAGGTGATGAAAGAATCCGCCCGTGCCGCTCTCTCCTTCGTGCAGGCCAACTGCAGCGAGTGGGGCATCAAGGAGGAAAGCTTCAACGACACCAACATTCATATCCATGTCCCTGCGGGGAGCATCCCGAAGGACGGTCCCTCAGCGGGCATTACCATGGTCACCGCCATCATATCCCTGTTTACCGGCCGTCACGCCCGTCGCGACGTGGCAATGACCGGTGAAATAAGCCTCACCGGCCGCGTCCTGGCCATTGGAGGACTCAAGGAAAAAGTTCTCGCTGCCCGTCGTGCCGGAGTCAACAAGCTGATAATTCCCGCCCGCAACAAGGAAGCAATGGAAGATATTCCCGAGAACGTGAAGCAGGAACTTGAATTCGTCTACGTCGACGATGTCCGTGACGCGGTTTCAGCTGCCCTGCAATAGGCTGCCTGACCGCCGACACCTTATTATGGAAGTCTCGTTTGCTGATGAAAAACAACATCGTCGAGAATCTGCTTAAATCCTTTTTTCACGAAATCCAGGAATTTTTCTTTCTGACAGGCAGGGCTATCGCGAGGATTTTCCAGCGTCCGTTCTATTACCGGGAATTCGTCATCCAGCTGGACAAGATCGGTGTGGATTCGCTTTTCATCGTGTTCCTCACCGGGATATTCACCGGCATGGTAATGGCGCTCCAGGCGCTCATCCAGTTGCGGCCGTTCGCCGCGACAAGCTACGTGGGGGGCATGGTGGCGGTAACGATGGTGAAGGAACTGGGGCCGGTGCTCTCCTCCCTCATGATTGCCGGCAGGGTCGGCTCCGCCATCACCGCCGAGTTGGGAACCATGGTAGTGACCGAACAGGTGGACGCAATGCGGGTGGAAGGGACCGACGTTGTGAAGCGCCTCGTCACTCCCCGCCTCAAGGCAACGGTTCTCGCGATGCCGCTTCTGGCAATCATTACCGATACGGTGGCGCTCCTTGGAGGGTATATTATTGCCGCGGGGTATGATATAAACCCCGTGATGTACTGGAACTCTCTCCCACAGTTCATGGTGTTCCAGGACCTGATCGAGGGGGTGCTGAAGCCTGCTTTCTTCGGCTTCATAATCTCGATGGTAGGCTGCTACGTCGGACTGAGCACTACCGGGGGAGCGGAAGGGGTGGGTGCCGCGGCAAAGCGTACGGTCGTACTTGCCTCCTCCCTGGTGCTGGTTTCCGATTTCTTTCTGACGAAGATTTTCATCGTCTTCAGGACGTGAGGCAACGGTGAGCACGGAAAAGGGGATCCGCATGGAACAGGTCTCCTATTCCGTCGGCGGACGTACTATCCTCGAAAAGTTCGATCTTCTGCTGGAACCGGGAATCAACCGAACGATCCTCGGTGTAAGCGGTGCCGGGAAGACGACCATCCTTAAGCTGCTGCTGGGGCTTCTGCGCCCCGATGAGGGAAAGGTCTTCATAGACGGAAGGTGCATCGAGGGCATCCCCGAAAGCGAGCTGACCAGGGTTCGCAGCAAAATAGCCATCGTCTTTCAGGGAGGCGCCTTATTCGACTCCATGACCGTCGGCGAGAATGTCGGTTACCGCCTCATAGAAGAACGGCAGGTGACCGAGCCTGAAATAGAGGAAGTTGTCCGTGAAAAGCTGCGGTTCGTCGGGCTTGAGCAGGCAATAGACCTCTATCCGGCCGAACTGTCGGGGGGGATGAAGAAACGCGTGGCCATCGCACGGGCACTGGCGGCAGATCCGGATTACATCTTTTTTGATGAGCCCACCACGGGGCTCGATCCCATAGGAGTCTACAACATCCGCCATCTCATGCTGAGCCTGCAGCGTGCAGGAAAGACAACGCTAATGGTTACGCACGATATGGAAACGGCCTTTGCCGTCTCCGACCGGTTCTCGTTTCTCCACAGGGCACGCCTCCTCTTCGAGGGAACACGGGAAGAAATTACGGCAGCCGGACTGCCGGAGATGCAGGAATTCTTTCATCCCAGCGACAGCTCGCTCTTTACCCCCGGCAACGGGACCAATGAAGAACGAGGAGAACCGGAACGATGAAACGAAGCAACGATATCGCATGGTCCCAGGTCAAGGTCGGCATCTTCATCGTCACAGCCCTTCTCTTTTTCGCGGCGGGGGTGCTCATGATGGGGCAGAAGACCAAGTTTTTCATGCCGAAGGGGAAGCTCACCGTCACCATGACCGATGCGTCGGGTCTTAAGACCGGTGCTCCGGTCTGGCTCGCCGGAGTGGACGTGGGCATTGTCCGGAGCATCGGGTTCACCTCCCCCGAAAAAAGCAACGAGGTTCAGGTCAGCCTCGAAATCGACAAGGACGCACTCAGGAAAATCGGCCGGGACTCCAGGATCACCATCAAGACCCGGGGCCTTCTGGGGGAAAAATATGTCGATATTACCCCCAGCCGGACGGTCCAGGAAACACCCGAAACGACCATTGTGGGCGCTCCTACCGTAAAACTCGACGACGTGATGCAAAAGGCGGGAACCACGTTCGACCGTCTGAACGGCATCGTGGACAGAATCGAGCGGGGAGAGGGGTCCCTCGGCCGGGTGAGCCGCGACCCGCAGCTCTACGACAACCTGGTTAGCCTGACCAGTGAACTGCAGGTCTTTGCCCGGTCGGCCAACAGGGGAGAAGGAACGCTGGGCCAGCTCAGCCGGAACAGCGAGGCTTACGACCGGCTGATCTCCATCCTCACCCGCACCGAAGAGACTATCAAGGACATCCAGTCTGCGGACGGAACCCTTGGTCGGCTGGTCAGGGACCGGCAACTCTACGACAAACTCGTCGCCCTGGCTGACAAGAGCATCGAGGCGGCGGAGGATGTTCGGGAGCTTAACAGGAAGCTGACCTCCAGCGACTCCACTATCGGAAAACTGCTCGGGGAACGGGATCTGTACGACCGGGGGATTGCCCTCATCGACCGTGCCGAAAACTCCGTCAAAGGCTTCGAAGATATCGCGGGGCGCCTGAATCGCGGTGAAGGTACTGCCGGAAAACTCCTGAACGATAACGAAACGTATGAACGCCTCAACCATATGGTAGATAGCGTCGATGCCCTTGTGAAGGACATCAAGGAGCACCCGAAACGGTACCTGAACTTTTCGCTGTTTTAGCGGAGATCTGACCGTTTTTGAGCAACCTGAGCTCGGAAGAGTTATTCAGGGGCCCTGCGGGAGACAAAGAGACGGGAAAGGTGATATGAAACGAAAAGCAGTCGTCCTCTACAGCGGCGGGCTCGATTCCACAACCTGCCTTGCCATTGCCAGGGCTGAAGGTTTCGAGACGTACGCCATGAGCTTTGCTTACGGGCAACGGCACGGGGCAGAGCTGGATGTGGCCCGGAAGTACGCCCGGGAGGCCGGAGCCGTGGACCACATGCTGGTGGAAATCGATCTGCGGCGCATGGGCGGGAGCGCCCTGACCTCAGACATCGCCGTCCCCAAGGAAGGCGTCGGCAACGACATCCCCGTCACATACGTACCGGCACGAAACACAATTTTCCTCTCCTTCGCTCTCGGCTGGGCGGAAGTGCTGGGCTGCTTCGACATCTTCATCGGAGTCAATGCCCTCGACTATTCCGGTTACCCGGACTGCCGCCCGGAGTATATCGCCGCATTCGAGAAAATGGCAAACCTTGCCACAAAGGCAGGGGTGGAAGGAAGCGGACGTTTCACGATTCACGCACCGCTGATCAGCCTCAGCAAAGGGGAGATCATCAAGCGAGGGCTCTCCCTCGGCGTAGATTACGGCCATACACACTCCTGCTACGACCCTGCTCCAGAGGGGTTCGCGTGTGGAGAATGCGACTCGTGTCGTCTGCGGCTCAAGGGTTTTGCCGAAGCCGGTCTGGAAGATCCCGTCAGGTATGCCGCCCACAAGAACCGCCCTTAGCAGGTTATTTGAAAATTCAGGTTGTTCAAAAACAGACAGACGTCGCACCCGCAGTAAGCCCCATGGAGGCAGCGCTACGCCACACGGCGGTTTACGAGGAGAGTGGCGAAATGGCTGTTTTTCAACAACCCACCAGAGACTGCCATGACCCTCATGCCCGACATGCAGAAGACCCGCGACCCTCGGAACATCCCCATCAACAAGGTGGGAGTGAAGGACATCTCCTACCCGATCATAGTGATGGACAAGAACAAGACCCTCCAGCACACGGTCGCGCGTGTAAACATGTACGTGGACCTTCCCCACCATTTCAAGGGGACCCACATGAGCCGCTTCATCGAGATACTCAACCACTACAGGGAGAACATCGCACTGGACAAGCTCGAGGTCATCCTCCAGCGCATGAAGGAAAAGCTCGGAGCTTCACGTGCTCACCTGGAAATGGAATTCCCCTATTTCGTGGAAAAGCAGGCACCGGTCTCGAAGGCAAAGAGCCTCATGGAGTATACCTGCGAGTTCATCGCCAGCCTCGCCGACACCTTCGACTTCATCCTCGGCATCAGGATTCCCGTTACCTCCCTCTGCCCGTGCAGCAAGGAACTCTCCCGCTACGGCGCCCACAACCAGCGAAGCACCATCACCGTGAGGGTCCGCTACCGTGAGTTCATCTGGATCGAGGATATCATCGAGCTTATCGAATCGTGCGGGTCGAGCCCCGTCTATTCTCTGCTGAAGAGAGAGGACGAGAAGTTCGTGACCGAGCAGGCTTTCGAGAACCCCAAGTTCGTCGAGGACATCGTACGGGAAGCAACCCAGAAGCTGATGGGGAGCGACAATATCACCTGGTTCGCAGTCGAGGCCGAGAATTACGAGTCTATCCACAAGCACTCGGCCTATGCGTCCATCGAGCGTGACAAGGCCTCTTCATAACCCGGCACCTTATGAACAAAACCTAACCGAACTACATCTGCTTCTCCTTGGCATCACCTCCCCTTTCTGTGGATAACCCTGTGCATAAAGCAATAAAAAGTGGAAAAAACTACATTTTTCACCTCCCGATTCTGTCATCGGTTCGTTACCAAACGCGCACGGGTCGGGCAGCCATGATGAAAAACCGGAGGAGCACCTGCTCTTGAAAGAGTCCCTAATCATCTTCGCGAAGCACCCCCGGCCCGGAAGAGTGAAGACACGCCTCACGCCCGCTCTACTGCCGGAAGAAGCTGCGGAGCTCTACCGCTGCATGCTGCTCGACACGCTGGAACTCGTCAAGCCTATGCGTAGGCAGTCGGTCCTCTTCTTCGAACCTGACATCGATGCCTGCTCGTATTTTGAGGAAGTAGCCCCGGAACTGGAGCGCATGGCACAACGGGGAAAAGACCTTGGAGAGCGGATGGAGGACGCATTCCGTCAGATCTTCGATCGCGGAAGCATGGCAGCGGCCATCATAGGGACCGATTCGCCCCATCTTCCCCGGCACTACCTGGAGGAAGCCTTCCTGCTTCTCAAAGACGATGCTGTAGACGCGGTATTCGGACCAGCCACCGATGGTGGCTATTACCTTTTGGCAATGAAGACGCTCCATCGGGAGCTCTTCTGCGGGATAGCCTGGAGCAGTTCTTCAGTTCTGAAAAAAACCATCGAAAAGGCAACCGCTGCCGGCATACGATTCGCCCTTCTCCCCGAGTGGCACGACCTGGACACGGCTGAGGACCTGCTGAGACCGGAACTGCTGGATGAGAGGAACGGCGCGCGGATGACGCGGGAATTTATCCTCCGAGCTCTGCGGTCCGACCAAAACTCTCTGTGACTCTTTCAGCCGCACCATCACCGTGGCGATTATGGCGTTCAGACCTGTAAGCATTGCACGAGAATAGCTGGAAATTCTATCTTGGATTCCAATGGCAAAGCGCATCGAACTGGAGCTTTTTCACGGGCACGATCAACAGACGTTCTTTCAACTTCTCTCGTAATGGATACCTTACCCCTTCCCCAACCGGCACTGGAGCCGCACACGCCCCTCTTTTCACCTCGGAACAACGTACTCAGGAGCCGCCATAACGGTCACGGTGGACCCAACATCGATATAAGCCGGCGAAGGCCCTCGATAAGACCTTTCGTTCCCACACAATCCGCAAACTGCTCTCATGAAAGATATGGAAAAATATCTCGAAAATTGTTATATGGTTCCTATTCAATGCGGGAATTGCCACGGAGAGCATGCGTACAGAAAGCCCATCCTCGATAAACAAAATCACCCGCCCGAGGATGTCGGACATCCTTCCTCGCGAGCGGTTGTTCCACATTCTCGACCACTGCCTCGAGAGGCCGGTGACCTGGATTCACGGCCCAGGAGGCTCCGGCAAATCAACACTCGTCGCTAGTTATCTCGATTTCCGGAAACTTCCATCTATCTGGTATCAGGTAGATCAAGGGGACGCAGACGTTGCGACCCTTTTTCATTACATGAGGCTTGCGGCCAGGAAGGCTGCGCCACAGCGTGGCCGCCCACTCCCGCTATTCACTCCCGAGTACCAACCTGGAGCCGAAACCTTCGCCCGGCGCTACTTCGAAAAACTTTTCGCCCGGCTGAAGCCCCCCTATACGCTGGTCCTGGACGATTACCACGAGGTCGGCCCAGATTCGATATTTCATGAAGTAGTCAAATACGCATTCGCCGAGGTTCCCCAGGGAATCAACATCATTGTGATGAGCCGAACTCCCCCGCCTCCAGCCATGGCCCGCTTGCGCGCAGGCAAACAGATGTCATTTGTTGGCTGGGACGAACTGCGGCTGACTGTAGAGGAAACTACAGGCATAATTCAGTTGCATGGCAGGTCCGGTGAGTGGCCTGAGGCTTTCGGCAAGCTCCACGACAGGATCGGGGGGTGGGTCGCCGGGCTCGTGCTCCTGCTGGAGCGGGGCAGCGTCGAAGAACTGGAGCAATGGCTCGAAGGGAAAAGAACACAGCAGGAAATCTTCAACTACTTCGCCGAGGAACTGTTCAACAAGACCGACCCTCGCATCCGGGACCTACTGCTAAAGACATCGTTTATGCCGGCTGTCCTTCCGCGATTGGCGGAAAGGCTGTCGGAAAACTCAGACGCGGCCGTGATCCTGGCAGAGTTGCACAACCATAGTTTTTTCACTGAAAAACGGTACGATGGAGAAGTCATTTACCGCTTTCATCCTCTTTTCCGCGAGTACCTGATCAACAAGGCCGAAACTGTCTACGACCGGCAGCATCTTGCCCAAATCAAGGCAAGCGCATCTGACCTTCTGGAGGAATCAGGCAGAATAGAAGAAGCAGCTTCGCTCTGCATCGACACGAGCGACTGGTCTCGGCTTGCCGGATTGATTGTCCGAAATGCACCAACCTTCTTATGCCAAGGAAGAAATCGCACAGTTATAGAATGGGTGGACCGTCTACCGCTTCCCCTGCTGCAAGGCACGCCGTATCTCCTCTTTTGGTCAGGGGCCTCTCTTTTTTCATCAGACCCGGTCGAAAGTCGCAGCCGTTTTAAAAAAGCTTTCGAGATTTTTCGCTCTCAGGGGGATGAAACAGGTGTTTTTCTTTCTTGGTGCGGGGTTGTAGACGCAACCATACACACCAGCGAATATGCGCTTATGCCGCAATGGATTGAGGTTTTGAGCGAGGTTCTGAAGGAGCACCCCCGGTATTCATCGAGGGACATCGAGGTGCGTGTCGCACTAAACCAGTTCAATGCCGTGGCCTTTGGACTTCCTAACCACCGGGATATCAATACGATCCGCGAGCAGGCCTTTGCACTTTTATGCACGGGAGAAGTATCGGATGCGAACCTGTTTCTCAGTGCAGGGCTCCATCTCGCCATTCATCTCATCTACCAGGGGGATTTGGCCAGAGCAGCAGTCATCGTCGATCTCATTCGTGAGCCTACCAAGTCGAAAGGAGCCAACGAATTCGTCCTCATGATGGTGAAAACAGTGGAAGCACATTACGCATTCGCCACATGTGAACTCGAAAAGTGCCTGGAAAAGGCGTTTGAGGTCCTCGACCTTTCCGTTAAAAGCGGGATCGATATATGGGCAATGCACAATCACGGCCATGCGCTTGCGGCCGCACTGGCCAAAGGTGACGAAAACATTGCTGGAGAACTGACGGCAAAAATGTCCGCCGGCTTAACCGACTGTCGCCGTGTCGACAAGGCATATTACTACTGGCTGATGGCGTGGAAATTCGCCCTCCAGGAAAATTTCGTGCAAACACGGCAGTTCCTGGAACTTGCATTGGAAATAGGCTCTAGGATAGGGTTTGTCGCTCCTGAAACTGCAATGATGATTAACATGGCAGAAACACATCTTGACCTAGGAAATCAAAGGGAAGCCTCGCTATGTCTGCAGAAAGCGCTCCCGCGAGTATTGAGCATGGACAGTGCCTACCTTTCGCTGATCTATTTCCTTACGGAATCATATCTCCACATGAAAGAGGGCAATGAACCAAAAGAAATCGATTCTCTCAAGAAAGCTTTCAGGCTGGGAGCACTACATCGGATCGAAAATTTTTATTTCTGGAAACCTGAACGTATGACCAGGCTATGTATGAAGGCCCTGGAAGCAGGCATCGAAGTGGAATACGTTACTGCTCTGATCAGGAAACGCGAATTATGGCCCACTGAATCCCCTATCCACATTGAACGCTGGCCCTGGCCGCTCAAGGTGTACATGTTAGGCAGCTTTAGGCTGGTGAAGGATGGCAAGACCCTCGCATTTTCCGGGAAAGTGCAGAAAAAGCCGCTGGAGATACTGAAAGCTCTCATCGCGCTAGGCGGTGAGGAGAAAACGGAAGGGCAGATCGCAGACCTTCTGTGGCCGGATTCGAACGGAGACACGGCGAGAAACTCGTTTAAGGTGACCCTTTACCGCCTGCGGGAACTTGTCGGAGCCGAAAAAGCCCTTCAACTGCGAGAGGGTCGTCTTTTCATGGATCGGCGATATTTCTGGGTTGATGCCTGGGCGTTCGAGAGCCTGCTGGCTCAGGCCCAAATGCAGGGGGAAGCGGGAGAGGAGACAAAGGCCATTGGATTGACGAAAAATGCCATAAGCCTGTACCGCGGACACTTTGTTGCCGAGGATGCCGACAAGCCATGGGCAGTGTCTCTCCGGAAGCGCCTGAAGAGCAGGTTCGTCCTCAATGTCGTGGCACTGGCGGGCCTATACCGGAAGAGAAACGACGACAGCCGTGCGATGTCATGCTATCTGTATGGGCTGGAGGTCGACGACCTTGCAGAAGAGATATATCAGAATCTGATGGAATGCTACCTCTCCGCTGGACTGCGAGCGGAAGCGATAAAAGCCTTTGAACGATGCAAGAAGAACCTCGCCATCGGACTTCGGGTCCCACCATCCCCCAAGACCACCGCACTCTATGAAGCCGCATTGAAATAAGAGACTATCCTCTCTAATGCCGAATACCCCCCTGTTTAAAGACCGCTAATCGTTTTCTTGCCCATACGTACCCCAATCCGTAACCCCTACCCTGATATCGTTTTCGCAAAGTTCATTAAGGGGGTGAACGTCGTAAATCAGCCTAAAGGTTAATGCGCATGAGGGCACATCTTCAATTCACAAGGAGGAAAAATGAAATTAATTCGCTTACTTCTGTTGATGTTCACGCTGCTTCTCACAATCTCCGCCACGCTTGTCCATGCCGGCGTCTCCTTTTCCGGAACACACCGCCTCGTCTCCGGCACACCCGCAGACGGCGGGAGTACGCTCCGATTCATGCTCACGGTTACTAACACCGGAGATACCGATCTTGCTGCCGCGCGTCTGTCGGCAAAAGATCCTCTCGTCGTCCCCGGTTCGCCCGGATCGACAATTGATATATCCGGCCTCGCTGCCGGCGACTCGATAACCCTCGACATAGCTGTCCTCAGCTTACTCCCTCCGGAGCAGCTTCGCGAGGGGGTCGAAATCCCGCTCAACTTCGACGTATCAGCCACCGACGCCTCAGGCCGTGTTGCCTCATTAATCCTCGTCAGCGAAGGAGGGACGCCATGATGCTCAGAAAATGGATTTCTCTCGTTCTCTTCGCCGCAGCCTCTCACCTTCTAGCCGGCGCGCCTTGCGCAGAGGTGTTCCTCAAGGGAAACTACATAGAGGTCGGCGTTCATAACAGTGGATCGTTCGGCACTTCGACCTCGCCCCCAGCAAGTTTTCACAGCTACGGCAGGCGCCTTGGTTTTATTGCCGACCCGGCAAAGGATGGATGGTCGGTAGGCAATCCCCCTGCCACCGGTGACTTTTTCGTTCCCGGCTCTCCCGAAGAAGGATGGTCGGTCCAGTGGACAGACGCCCTGGGAGAAAAAAATCTCTTCCACAACTATGGGCTGATGAGCCAGGTTCAGGTCCCCGTCACGAGTCTCGCCGAAACAAGCAGCGGCGACACTAAATCCGCCCTTTGGGTCGGAACCGCCAACGGGAGAGAAGGAAAACTGGATGTAACGCAAAATGTCAGTTTCAACGTCAACGACCTCTTCTTCACGATGAATGTCGTCTTCACGAACACCGGCACATCCACGCTTCATGCACTGAAGTATATGAGAAACGTGGATCCGGACCAGGAAGTGGAACTTCCCTACGGGGACTTTACGACGCGCAACTGGGTCGAGGCTCAGCCACCGCGCAGCGGTGTTCCGGGCAAATCCGGCCTCCCTGCCCGCCCTGACGGTAACACGAGCAGTGCGCTCGTCCTCGCACAGGGGCTGCGGTACGGCTTTACCCTCGGCCTCGGCGCCATCGATCCTCGGGCCGTTGTCGCCACGCAAGGGTTCTCAAACCGCGACATCGACCGTATCCTCGACAACCCGGCGCAGCCGACGCCGTCGGCGCCGGTCGTATACGATCAGGCAATCGTCCTGGCCTTCGACCTTGGCGACCTCGCTCCTGGGCAGTCGAAGTCGGTCACCTATGCCTATATCCTCGACCGGTCAGATCTCGATCGGGCTCTCGGGAATCTCGCAGCAGTCACCATTCTCCAGCCTACGGGAACCGTTTCCGGATCTTCCGTCCTATTTCAGGCCACGACCGACCGCATCGCACAGACTACGAAAATGGGTTTCTACGTCAATGGAGTAGAAGTCGGCAGCGATGACACGCCGAATGCCGGAGGAGTATTCGAATCATCATTTGACTCAACCCAGTTTGCCAATGGCACCATCACCCTCAAGGTCGTCGCCACCTTCGCCGACGGAAGAACCGTAGAAAAGACCAGCACCGGGGCCGTCGACAACCTCGGCCCCCCCGTCTCCTTCCTTAAGCCGCTTCCGGCGGGGGTCTTTTCAGGAACAGGAATTCCCGTGGAAATATCCGTTGATCCGAACCATGCGCCCGCGCGTGTGAGTTTCTTCCGCGAATCAGCGGGCGGCTCTCTCTTCCTCGGCGAAGACTCGAGCGCTCCCTTCACCTCCGCGTTCGGCGTTACCGATCTTCCGGAAGGGGCGACGGTCGTCGTCAAGGCGGTGGCAACCGACGCACTTGGGCGAACAACAACAATTGCTGTTTCGGGAACGAGCTACCGCAACGCCCCCCCACAAGCTAATCCGGGAGTGTCCCAGACATACGAGTGCAGCGGCCCTCTGACTGCGGTAACCCTTGACGGATCAGGATCGTTAGACCCCGACGGCGACACCCTTTCTTACAGCTGGAGTGGACCTTTCGGAACAGCAACCGGTAGCCCCGTATTGACTATGTTGGCCAGAGGAATACATGCAATAACCCTTACCGTAAGCGACGGCAAAGCAACAGACACCGCCTCTGTCACGGTTTCGATCTCAGACACCGTCTCCCCGACTGTTATCGCTGATCCGGCCGTGACAATCGAAGCAACAGGGCCGACTGGTGCGCCCTACAGCCTCCCTGTCACGGCAACCGATGTCTGCGGACTCGACAGGATGGTGGTGACTCCATCGCTCTCGGTCTACCCGATGGGCACGACCGTTGTCACAGCGACAGCGTTCGACTTCGCGGGCGGCTCCACCTCGGTGACGAGCAGCGTTACCGTCGTGGACACCACCGCTCCGGCAGTCACACCCCCGGCCAATGTGACTGTCGAGGCAGCAGATCCGCAGACCGCAGTTGCAATCGGCACGGCAACCGCAGCCGATGCCGTCGGCGTTGTGTCTCTTACCAACAACGCTCCCTCGACTTTCCCCCTAGGGACTACAACCATCATCTGGACCGCCACAGACGCGGCAGGAAACGAGGGAACTGCGACTCAGACCGTGACTGTGACAGACAGTACTGCGCCAGTCGTTATTCCGCCGACGAATGTGAACGTTGAAGCAACAGGGCCGCAGACCACTGTCGATATTGGCTCGGCGACTGCCGCTGATGCCGTAGGGGTTACGTCCCTCACCAGCAACGCTCCGGCAGAATTCCCCATCGGCACGACCACCGTCCTTTGGACCGCCACTGACGCGGCGGGGAACAGGGGAACTGCGACTCAGACCGTGACTGTGACAGACAGTACTGCACCAGTCGTTATCCCGCCTACGAATCTGAACGTTGAAGCAACAGGTCCGCAAACCACTGTCGCCATTGGCACGGCAACTGCCGCTGATGCCGTAGGTGTTACGTCCCTCACCAGCAACGCTCCGGGAGAATTCCCCATCGGCACGACCACCGTCCTTTGGACCGCCACTGACGCGGCGGGAAACAGGGGAACCGCAACTCAAACCGTATCCGTAACAGACACCACACCTCCGGTACTTGCAGGTCTTGACGGTCGAGTAGTAGAAGCAACATCCGCTAGCGGCGCCATTGTGGCTTTCAACGTCACTGCACGGGATCTGGTAACAGAAAATCCTCATGTTACCTGCACACCGGCATCAGGCAGTGTCTTCGCGATCGGAACAACTACAGTTACCTGCAAGGCGAGTGATGGCAGTGGGAACAGCGCAACGGGAAGCTTTAGCATCAAGGTTCAGGACACCACTCCTCCTGTACTGAATGTTCCCGCGGCGATCTGGGTACCATTGAATACACCGGTCAGTGCGCCTGTAGTCCAGGCGTTTCTGGGGGCAGCGTCCGCAACTGACAATGTCGATTCCGACACGACAGTCACCTACACCGTTCCCGATTTGACTGCAGTGGGGCCGAAAATAGTCACGTTCACCTCGACCGATGATTTCGGCAACAGCACTTCAGCCTCGGCAACGATCTGGGTGGACTACGTCTTCGCAGGGTTTTTGCCGCCGGTAAATCTGGGCAAACCTTTTAAAGCCGGCTCCACCGTACCGGTCAAATTTCAGCTTACCGACGCAGGCGGCAATCCCGTGACTTCTGCAACAGCAAAGTTCCTTCTGCAGAAGTATGCCGGCAGCGAGCCGGTCGGAGACCCAATCGAGGTAACTTCCACAAGCGGAGCTGATACTGGCAACTACTTCCGTATTTCCGATGGAATCTATATCTATAACCTCAACACGAGTCTGTTGGAGAGGGGAACGTACCAGATTCAGGTCATGCTGGATGGTGGAACGGTAAAAGCCACATGGCTTGCAATTACCAAGTAGGATTCCTTATTCTTTAACAGATGGCCAGAAGAAAAAAACGCCCTGCAAGTGATGCAGGGCGTTTTTTCTATCAAACCATTGAAGGAGAGCAAGTAGTCACTTCAACACCTCAATCTCGTAACCAACCCGCTCAAGATAGCCGATCACTTCCTGGATATGTTCATAACCACGTGTTTCAAGTTCCACCAGTACCTCAGTCTTCCCGATGGGGAGCGACTTCGAGCGGCGGTCATGGGTTATGATGGAGATATTTGCCTTTGCAGCGGCAATTTCAGTCGCGAGCTTGGCAAGAGAGCCGGGAACATCGTCAAGCTGCACCCGAAGCTTCAGGTAGCGTCCTGCGGCCAGGAGCCCCCTTTCCACGACTACAGATATAGTCTTTACATCGATATTCCCCCCCGACAGCAGACAAACCGTCTTGCCTGACAGGCCCGACGCCGCGCCCGACAGGAGCGCAGCCAGCGTCACTGCTCCCGCCCCTTCGACGAGCAACTTCGTCTTCTCGAGTAGGGCTACGATGGCCTGGGCAATCGCCTCCTCCTCTACCAGCACCACTTCGTCCACCAACTCCTGCACGACCGGGAAGGTGTTTTTTCCCACACGTTTGACAGCAATGCCGTCGGCAAGGCTTACCGCCAGCGGCGTCTCCATGATCCTCCCCTGGAGAAGGGAGAAGTGCATGGAGGGAGCCGCCTGCGCCTCGACCCCTATTATACGCACACCCGGACGCATCTCCTTGACAGCCCGTGCGATCCCGGCAATGAGGCCTCCTCCTCCGATGGGAACCAGAATATTGGCAACATCATGAAGGTCATGGAGTATTTCCAGGCCTATCGTCCCCTGCCCCGCCATTACGAGAGGATCGTCGAAAGGATGGACAAAAAGTGCCCCTCTTTCCTGTTCGGCTTTGCGGGCCGCCGCAAAGGCCTCATCAAAATTCCGGCCGGTAAGAACCACCTCCGCCCCGTAATCCCGGGTGGAGAATACCTTCTGCGGGGGGGTGGTTTCCGGCATGTAGACGACCGCCTTCACCCCTAGAAGATCGGCAGAGAAAGCGACCCCTTGGGCGTGATTGCCCGCCGAGGCAGTAATTACGCCACGTTCGAGCTTTTCCCGCGGCTGCGCAGTCATGAAGTTCAGTGCTCCGCGTATCTTGAAGGAGCCCGTGCGCTGCAGGTTTTCGCATTTAAAATAGACGGGAAGGCCGCATCTTTCGCTGAAGGGGTGGGAATGAATGAGTTCTGTGCGGCGGATGCGCTTTTTAAGCCGGTCCGCAGCTTCAGCGACGAGAGAGTAATCGAGCAGTTTGTCGGTATGTGTCATGAATAGACCGCAATTCAGTGGTGATGGCCGTGGGCGCAGCCAGGCCCATGAGCATGGCCGCCATCGTCATGATGATGGCCGTGCTGATCCCTCACGCGGGGCCGGTGGCGCAGTTCCTTGATTACGGGGGGAGCCTCGATGCACATGGTGCACTCGGCCTGGAGCGTCGTATGCGAGATATGGTACCGCTGCATAAGCATTTCCTCTATTGCGCGCAACACCTCGGCCTGCCGCTCCTCCTTGTATTCCGGCAATATGTCCACATGCGCCGAGAGCGCGAGGATATGGGAGCAGATTGTCCAGATGTTGAGGTTGTGGACGTGATTCACCCCCGGCACTGCATGTATCGCCTCGACAACTTCCGGCACGCTCAACCCCCGCGGCACACCTTCAAGCAATATGTGTGAAGCCTCCCGAAGGACGCGCCACGCCCCCCAGAAGATAACGAAGGCGATGCATATGGAAATTACAGCGTCCACCACGAACCAGTCGGTGAAATACATCACAAGGCCGCCGGCGATCACACCCACCGATGCCGCAGCATCCCCGACCACATGCAGGAACGCGCTTCGGACGTTTAGATCGTCATGTGAATGCTGGTGAAGGGCAGATGCTGCAAAGAGGTTCATTACGAGGCCGATCACGGCAATGATGAACATCGGCAGGCTCTTCACCTCCTGGGGATCGAACAACCGATGCCACCCTTCGTAGAAGATCCCGAGTGCCATGAGAAACACGGTGATCCCGTTTATGAACGAGGCGAAAACCTCCGCCCGATGCCAGCCGAAGGTGCGCGTGTCGGTGGCGGGGAAAGCAGCGAGCTTGATGGCCACCAGGGAGAGGACCAGGGCGAAGATGTCCAGAAACACATGGGCCGCATCGGAGAGGAGAGCAAGGGAGTTGGTCCAGATTCCCCCCACCACCTCCGCCACAAGGGTGAGAGCGGTAAGCACTATAGCGTACTTGAAGCGGCCTGCTATGGTCTGATCGAGATGTGCTTCACCTTCCATTGAGTACCACCTTTGGTGAATTCGGCCATCCGGCCCTGTTTTCAGAAGCCGATGGCCGCTTTCAGCGAATAAACCGGCCGTACGGCGTACTCGACTTCACCTATCACTCGCAACAGAGGGAGGGGCTTTATCTCTACACCCCCGAAAAACCGCGGCTGCCAGATCTCCTCGGAAAGCGACCCGGATAACCGCTGCAACTCCCCCTTTGCCTCGGTGTCGATCCAGAGCATCCCGGCGCCGACGTAAGGAGTGATGAAGAGGAACCCTTTGCCTATGCTCGCATCCACGCCGACCGTCTGCAGGTCCAGATCGCTTAAGCCTGTCAGTTTTGTGTATGCCGCCCGAAGGCCAAGGGCCGGGGTGGCAGGCCCCCCCTCGATGATCGCTTTGGTCAGCTCCACGCCGTATAGCTCGATATCCGTGTTTCCGGCATTGGAATACATGCCGCCAATGTCGATCCCGAAGGGCAGGCCTTTGCGCGCCCGCAGCTTAGGCAACACTATGACCGAAGGGGCGGTGGTCCGGCTCCAGTGACTGCTCTCTTCCTTGATGTCGGCGACACTAACCTCAGCGCCTATATCGAAACCGGTGACCCCCAGGGGATGCGGAGGGAGATTGTTCTTGAAGGAAAGAGCAGCCCCGAGTTCTTTGCTGAGCTCCCGGAATTCACCGGACGTGAACGCACTGGTAAATCTGATGTCGCCGGCGGTCGCTTGCCCGGCAAAAGCCGCAACGAGGATACATACCATCAGCAGTCTTTTCATCACCCCTCCAATTAATGAGATTTTCTGAAAACGAAGTGAGTCTACCAGAGCGATCCTCTCCGGTCAACCCCGGCCGGCTTCGAGTCGCGCTCCTCAGGCTATGGAGCCTTGCAATCCCGGGCGCTTGCTGGTATGGTAGCCACAAATCAGCAGGAGGATTAGAAAATGATCATGCACCATCGACTGCTCATTCTCGGCTCCGGCCCGGCCGGCTATACCGCAGCGATATATGCAGCAAGAGCCAACCTGAACCCCGCCCTGATCACCGGCCTGCAGCAGGGGGGGCAGCTCATGACCACCACCGCCGTCGACAACTGGCCCGGCGATCAGGAAGGGGTGCAGGGCCCAGACCTGATGGAGAGGATGCGCCTCCACGCCGAGCGGTTCAATACAACGTTCATCATAGATCACATCAGTAAAGCAGACCTGAACCAGCGTCCGTTCCGCCTCGAAGGAGATGCCGGCGTCTACACCTGCGATGCGCTCATCATCGCGACGGGAGCTTCCGCCAGGTACCTCGGCCTCCCCTCAGAAGAGAAGTTCAAGGGGAAAGGGGTCTCCGCATGTGCCACCTGTGACGGCTTTTTCTATCGCGGCAAACCGGTGGCCGTCATCGGGGGGGGGAACACTGCGGTAGAAGAAGCTCTCTATCTCTCCCACATCGCGAGTCATGTGACAGTGGTTCATCGCCGCGACAGGCTCCGTTCCGAAAAAATCATGGCCGACAAACTCATCGAGCGGACGAAGCAGAATGTGACCATCGAGTGGAACCACGAGCTCGATGAGGTCCTCGGCGACGAAACAGGAGTCACGGGAGTGCGCCTCAGGCATTCCAGCGGCTCGACCAAGGAAATTCCCGTGCACGGCGCCTTCATCGCAATCGGCCACACACCTAACACGCAGATCTTCGCCGGACAGCTCGACATGGAGAATGGCTATATCCGGACACTCTGCGGCCCCGAAGGAAACTATACCGCCACGAGCATCCCCGGAGTTTTCGCTGCCGGGGACGTCCAGGACTCGGTCTACCGGCAGGCGATAACCTCCGCCGGCACTGGCTGTATGGCAGCCCTGGATGCGGAGCGATACCTGGACATGCATAAAAGCTAGTCTTTCCCCGTCTCAGCTCAGGTAACAGCTTCAGCCATTTCAAAGACCATGGTGCATGCCGCCTTATGAAAGGGAAATGATGCTTGCCAAGGTACTCAGCAGCGCCCTGCTCGGCATCGATGCAATCCTGGTCGACGTGGAGGTGGACATCGCCCAGGGGCTCCCCCAGTTCGCAACGGTCGGTCTTCCTGACGGCGCGGTCAAGGAAAGCAAAGACCGCGTCAAATCGGCTCTGAAAAACTCCGGCTACGAGTTTCCGAATCGAAGGATCACGGTAAATCTAGCCCCCGCAGACATCCGAAAGGAAGGCGCCGCCTTCGACCTCCCCATCTCCATCGGCATCCTTGCCGCAACCGGCGTCGTAAAGGACCACCGTCTGAGGAACTACCTGCTCCTCGGCGAACTCTCCCTCGATGGACGGATAAAACCGATACGGGGTGCCCTCCCGGTAGCAGTCGCCGCCCGAGCCAGCAATCTCGCGGGCATCATCGTTCCAAAGGACAACGCCGGTGAAGCTGCCGTAGTCGAAGGAGTCGACATCATCGGCGTAACAGAACTGGCCGAGGTGGTTCAATTCCTGAACGGCGAGCTGGATTTGAATCCGCACCGTGTCGACGTTCAGTCGCTATTCCGGCAGAACGCAGAATATGGGGATGATTTTTCCGAGGTGAAAGGCCAGGAGCACGCGAAGCGCGCCCTGGAGGTCGCGGCCAGCGGTGGGCACAACATCCTGATGATCGGCCCTCCCGGCTCCGGCAAAACCATGCTGGCCCGACGTATTCCCTCCATCCTCCCCCCAATGTCCTTCGACGAAGCAATCGAAACGACCAAGGTCTATAGCGTCATGGGACTGCTCGACAGAGACAAGGCTCTTATCGCCAGCCGTCCCTTCCGCTCGCCTCATCATACCATATCCGATATCGGACTGATCGGCGGCGGCAACTCCCCGAGGCCCGGGGAAGTCTCCCTATCCCACAACGGCGTGCTCTTCCTCGACGAGCTTCCGGAATTCAAGAAACATGTCCTGGAGGTGCTACGCCAACCGCTGGAGGATGGGCGGGTCACCATCTCCCGTGCCCTCACCTCGATGACCTACCCCTCCCGCTTCATGCTGGTCAGCGCGCTCAACCCTTGCCCCTGCGGCTATCTCGGCGATCCCCTTCATCAGTGCTCCTGCACACCGATCATGGTGCAGCGGTACCGTTCCCGGATTTCGGGGCCGCTGCTCGACCGGATCGACATCCACATCGAGGTTCCTGGTGTCAAGTATCGTGATCTCTCCGACAGCCGTGATGGGGAAACCTCGATTGACATCGGCAAGCGGGTGGAGCAGTCAAGGCTTCTCCAGCAGGAGCGGTTCAGGGGCACCAAAGTACACTGCAACTCGCAGATGACGCCACGCCTCATCAAGAAGCACTGCGAACTCGACGAAGCAGGACACCGCCTGCTCGAACTAGTCACGGACCGCCTCGGCCTCTCCGCGCGCTCCTATAACAGGATCCTCAAGGTTTCACGGACCATAGCCGACCTGGCGGGGAGCGATCGAATCCGCGACAACCACATATCGGAAGCTATCCAGTATCGTAGTCTCGACCGGAAAACCGAGTAACCGCTACGCCCGCATCCTCTCCCTTACGACCGAATGGTGCCCCCGGTCGGCGTCATGAGCATGCGCCACGTCATGGGCCGCCTTCTTGCTCCTCAGCCATTCCGTTATCGCTCCACAGCCGTCCGTGCATTCAGGAAGATATTCATAGTCGGTGTTGTCGAAATCCATCGCCCCCCCCTCTCCCGTTGCAGCCGCTCTCATTGCAGAACAGCGGCTGTACGTCAATTGTACCAGCTCGGAAGGGCGGTTCAAGGCGTGGTACTGCTTACCTAATCACCCCGATTGACTATGACCGCAGGCATGATACCTAATAAGAATAATCATGAACAAAAGCTAAAGGCACTTCTACAAGAAGGCGATACACTGTTAGGCGGAGGAAACGTTAAAAAGTTCTTGCCCCGCCATCACATTATGATATAGATAAAAAAATTTATTATGACTAAAACGGAGAAGCCATGAATATCCATGAATACCAAGCGAAGGAAATTCTCAGCTCCTACGGCATACCGGTCCCCCGCGGTCGCGTAGCCCTCACCTCCGACCAGGTCGAGAGGACGGCTAAGGAGATGGGGGGACGGTGCGTCGTCAAGGCACAGATTTATGCGGGGGGAAGGGGAAAAGGAGGAGGTGTAAAGCTGGTCCATCACCCCGAGCAGGCCCAGGAACTCGGCAAGGAACTGTTCGGCCGCAGGCTGGTAACGCCGCAGACAGGGCCGGAAGGGCTGCGGGTACGACGGATCCTAGTGGAAGAGGCGGTGGAGATTGCACGCGAGTTCTACCTCTCCATAACCCTTGACAGAGAGACATCCCGCTACTGCCTCATCGCTTCGGCGGAAGGAGGGGTGGAAATAGAAGAGGTGGCTAGACGCTCGCCGGACAAGATACATGTTCTTACCATCGACCCCTATACGGGACTGCGCCCCTATCAGGCAAGGAAAATCGCCATCGCTCTAGGTCTCAAGGGAAGCATCTGCGAGGACTGCGTGGAGCTCATCCTCAACCTGTACCGCTGCGCCCTGGAGAAGGACTGCTTCCTCGTAGAGATAAACCCTCTGGTTATCACCAAGGCGGGCTGGCTGATGGCAATGGACGCCAAGATCAACTTCGACGACAACGCGATGTTCCGGCACCGGGAATACCCGGACATGCTCGATTATTCCCAGCTCGATACGCTGGAGATCAATGCGAGCAAGTATGACCTCTCCTACATAAAGCTCCAGGGCAACGTAGGATGCATGGTCAACGGAGCGGGCCTCGCCATGGCAACTCTGGACGTCCTCAAGGAATTCGGTGCCGAACCGGCGAATTTCCTGGATGTAGGGGGTGGAGCAACGCGGGAGAAGGTAGCGGAAGCCTTCAAGATCATCCTTCAGGACGCCGACGTCAAAGGAGTATTCGTCAACATCTTCGGCGGCATCATGCGCTGCGACATCATAGCACAGGGGATCATCGAAGCCGCCTCGGAGGTTCACTGCACACTTCCGATAGTGGTACGGATGGACGGTTCGCAGGTGGAAGAAGGAAAGAAACTGCTTCTTGAATCAGGGCTGAATGTACAGGTGGGGGAAAACCTGGGGGATGGCGCTGCCAGAATAGTAGCAATGCTCAATCACGACAAGCACGAGGAAGCCTGAAACGCACCATCAGACAGGAGAGAATGCAATGGCGATATTATTGAACAGTGAATCAAAGGTTCTCGTGCAGGGCATAACCGGCCGCAGCGGCCTCTTCCACACCCAGCAGTGCCGCGATTACGGCACCAAGATAGTCGCCGGGGTAACCCCGGGCAGGGGTGGCGTACACATCGAGGGGATTCCGGTGTTCGATACCGTCGAGGAAGCCGTGCATTACACGCAAGCGACGGTCTCCATGATTTTCGTTCCGCCCCCTGCTGCCGCAGACGCCATACTGGAAGCGGCAGATGCAGGAATAGACCTCGCTGTGTGCATCACCGAGGGGATTCCGGTGCGCGACATGGTACAGGCCCGGCGAATACTTGACGGGAAAAAGATGAAGCTGATCGGCCCCAACTGCCCAGGTGTCATCACTCCCGGGCAGTGCAAGGTAGGCATCATGCCGGGATACATTCACAAGCCGGGTAAAATCGGCGTCGTGTCCCGCAGCGGAACGCTCACCTATGAGGCGGTAAAGCAGTTGACCGAAGTGGGTCTAGGCCAGTCTACCTGCGTCGGCATCGGAGGTGATCCCATCATCGGATTGAAGTTCATCGACGTATTGAAGCACTTCAATGAGGATGAAGAAACCGAGGGTGTTTTCATGATCGGAGAGATCGGCGGCGGGGCAGAAGAAGAAGCTGCTGAATGGATCCGGGAAAACATGAAAAAGCCGGTCGGTGCTTTCATCGCAGGAGTTACCGCCCCTCCGGGCAAAAGAATGGGGCATGCGGGGGCGATCATCACGGGCGGCAAGGGAAAAGCTGAAGACAAGATAAGAACTTTACAGGAATGTGGAGTCACGGTGTCGCAGAGTCCGACAAGGATGGGGCACGCCATGCTCCATGCTCTCGGACGAAAGGAGAAAAAATAGAGGAAGCAGGTGCCGCTGGTTTTCCGTTGACAAAGGCGCCGCCCTTTCGTTATTCTTCCCGCACAATTGAATACTCGCTTTCTTATAAAGAGTGGTGGAGGGATAGGCCCTGCGAAGCCACAGCAACCGGTCCGCCAGCGGACGCCAGGTGCTAAATCCTGCCGAAAGGCAAAGATGAGAAAGGCGCTGAACTGCCCATCCTGCCCCAAA
Source organism: Geobacter sp. DSM 9736 (assembly GCF_900187405.1). NCBI lineage: Bacteria > Pseudomonadati > Thermodesulfobacteriota > Desulfuromonadia > Geobacterales > Geobacteraceae > Geobacter > Geobacter sp. DSM 9736. The sequence goes on along the minus strand of NZ_LT896716.1, from coordinate 3,704,610 downwards.
GCCCCTTTTCATCATGAAAAGGGGCTTTTTTGTCGCTTGGAACCTACCTGACCAGACTGGAACTAAATGTACACCGGAATCGTTGAACCTCAATCCATAACCTTCGATGTAGACCTGCGACTGGAGAGCGGGCGGATTCTCGGCCCCATAACCCTTGCTTACGAGACCTACGGCGAACTGAACAGGGATCGGACCAATGCCATCCTCGTCACTCATGCATGGACAGGCAGTGCGCATCTGGCCGGAAGATACAACGCCGATGAAGCAAAGCCGGGATGGTGGGACGCTGTCGTCGGGCCGGGACGGCTGCTGGATACCGACCGCTACTGTGTAATCTGCTCCAACGTAATAGGCTCGTGCTACGGCTCGACCGGCCCGGCCTCCATCAATCCGAAAACCGGAAAGAAATACAACCTGTCCTTTCCGGTGGTCACGGTACGGGACATGGTGCGGGCGCAGAAACTCCTGATAGATCATCTTGGAATCGATAAGCTGCTGACCGTTCTCGGCGGCAGCATGGGAGGCATGCAGGCCCTGGAATGGGCAATCTGCTTTCCAGATCGTGTTGCTTCGGCCATTGCCCTCGCTACGACGCCCCGCCCATCCGCGCAGGCCATCGCCATGAACGCGGTGGCCAGATGGGCCATATTCAACGACCCAAGCTGGAAGAAGGGAGAGTACCGGAAGAATCCGAAGGACGGCCTGGCGCTGGCCCGCGGGATAGGACACATCACCTTTCTCTCCGATGAATCGATGACTGCCAAATTCGGCCGACGTTTTTCGGCGAAGGATGGGCAGTTCGACTTCTTCGGCCAGTTCGAAGTCGAAAGATATCTTACCTACAATGGCTACAACTTCGTCGATCGCTTCGACACCAACTCCTTTCTTTATCTGGCCAAGGCTCTGGATCTCTACGATGCGGCATTGGGATGCGACAGCCTGCATGAAGCTTTCGCGCCGGTACAGGTCCCCATCCAGTTCTTCGCCTTCACTTCCGACTGGCTCTACCCCCCTTATCAGACCGAGGAAATGGTGCAGGCCCTCCACGACCTGAAGAAAGACGCGGAATACCATCTGATCCCCTCTTCCTACGGCCATGATGCATTTCTGCTCGAACATGAGACCTTCGCGCCGCTCATACGTGCGTTTCTGGACAGGCTTGGCTAGCCGCGGCCCCCTTGCCTCCCCCTCTTTCTCATGGTATTTTCAGCGTATGCCTCGCAAGGAAGTACCATGAAAATCACCATACTCGGCAGCGGCACCTCCACCGGCGTCCCGATGGTCGGCTGCCGCTGCAATGTCTGCACCTCCACCGATCGACGCGACAAGCGTACAAGAGCTTCTATCCTCGTCGAAACCGAGGGACACTACCTCCTCGTCGACACTTCGACCGACCTGAGGAAGCAGGCCATACGCGCGGGAATTCCCCATATCGATGCAGTCTTCTTCACTCACGCCCATGCCGATCACATCCATGGCATAGATGACATGAGAGGATTTCATTTCATACATAAGAGGGTGATTCCCTGTTATGGGGAGAGGGAAACAATGGAAGCGATCATGGAGAAGTTCCCCTACATCTTTGACGGACTGGAACGGGCCGGCTATGCAAAGCTACTCCAACCTCACATCATTGAAGGCCCCGTAGCCCTTGCCGGATGCAGGATCACACCGGTCCCCCTTCGGCACGGCTCGATGCCCGCTACCGGCTACAGGTTCAACGATGCCGCGTACCTCACCGACTGCAGCCTGATTCCGGACACGTCGCTTCCCCTCCTCGAAAACCTCGAACTCCTAATCATCGACGGTCTGCGCTACACACCGCATCCGCATCATTTCAACATCGACGGCGCACTGGATATGGTCCGGAAGCTTAACCCCAAGCGGGCAATCCTGACCCACCTTACCCACGAAGTCCCATACAGTGATGGCCGCAATCTACCCCCCGGCATCGAGCTGGCCTACGATGGCCTCTCCATCGACTGCTCCTAGAGCCCCAGCCCTCTCCCACCTTGACACCACCTGAAGATTTCTTTACAGTGACCCTTCAGTGTAAAAATTTACTCAGCGAGAGCACACATGAAACGGCAACTTGTCCGTCTGCAGGAAAAAATCGAAGGGTATGGCAAGGAAAACCTTACCGAGATGCTGCACAGCGTCGTGGAAGGAATACGGACCGTCACGGGACGTGAAAGGGTGCGGGCGTATCTTGAGGATCTTACCCGCGGCTCTCTAACCTGCAGCTACGCTGCCGGGCCCTTTGCGAGCGAAGTGCGGGAAGTCACCTTTCCCATCATCTCCCGCTCGGCAATGGTTTCCAGCGTTTTTGCATCACAATATGCCACCGAATTCAGGGATACCCTGGGGCACGGCCCGGCACAGGACCGGGAATTCTGTTCAAGGTTCAACATCGCCTCGTCATATTTGATTCCGGTTACCAGCTACGGAAAATCGATAGGAGTGGTATGCATTGACCAGGACCAGCCGGGCGAAGTGCTCGGCGCCCGCGAAAAGTCATTGCTCAACGAGTTCGTCACCGGCATCGCCGATCGCATTGACCACGCCAGGATATACCATCAGCAGCTCCTGCTGGCCCGCAGGGTGGATGAATATAAAAAACGGGAAGCAGCAGGGTTCATGGTGAGATCCGCCGTCCGGCTCATCGACCGCCTGACCCTTGCCTCGGTGCTTGTCCCCTCCCATCACAGCAGCCAGGGTGCGCTGGAAATTCTTGCAAGCTATTCGGAAGATGTAGAGATGAAGGCTCTTTACGACCAGCAGGGGGCTATCGATCTGCAAAAGGGGAAGTCCCTCATATCTCAGTACGTAAGGGATGACGGGGTCATCTCTGACGACCGCCTGCTGCGCCCGATCTTTATTGCGGACCTCACACAGCACACCCTTCAAAAGCGCGCCTTAACGGAGCAGATGGCACTCCGCTCCCTCTACGTGGTTCCGCGTTACGAGCCTGCCACGAGGAAGGTCATCTGCCTCGTAAACTATTTCACCCGCGAAGTCTACCGGTTCTCCGATTTTGAAATGGGGCTCCTGCAGACACACGCCGAAATGGTGGAGCGAGCGATCCACGAAATAGGGGGCGAGCACCTGGAGATAAAGGTGCTGGCGGAAATAACACACCTCCTCCAGCAACGGAATGAGGGGCTCCACTCTTTCCTCACCAAGGTGCTTTCAAAGGCGACGGAACTGATCGGCGCCGATACCGGCAGCATCGCGATCGTGGAGGAGCGCGAAGGGGGGAAATGGCTTGTCGTGGAAGATGAGCAGGGCAGCATTGTCGGAGCCAAAAACAAGGAATGGCTCAAGAAATACATCCCGCCGTTCAGAATTGGCGGCCATGAACTTCCTGCCGAAGAGCGAAGCCTGACCGGGTATGTGGCCTGGTCAAAGCAGCCGAAGATCATCAGCCATGTAGAAGAGGAACAGCAGGGGGCACAGTTTCACCGATCAATGAACGAGCTTATCAAGAGCGAGATGGCTGTCCCGATAATCTGCGACGACGAAGTCATTGCGGTCGTCTGCCTCAACTCCCTCTCCCCCAACTATTTTACGGAAGAGCACAAGCAGATCCTCCAGATCATCGACAGGCTGACGGCCCGGCACATCTCGGACATCCAGCGTATCGACCGGCTTCAGAGCGAAGTCACCAGGCTGCAGACCGACGTCGCATATAAAGATCCGCAGATCTCCTCCTACCGCCTCGGAAACATCATCGGCAACAGCCGGAAGGCCCAGGAGATAGTCGACTTCATCAACACCGTATCAGTCCCCCTGTTCAACAGGATCGCGCTTTGGAGCAAGAATGTTCTTCGTGAAGCCACCATAGGCCTGCCGTCAATCCTGGTGCTCGGGGAAACAGGTTCGGGAAAGGAATTCTTCTTCAACAACCTCTACAACAAGCTGAACGAGATGTACCGCGACGAAATCAATCCTACCGGAGAGCTGCCCGTCAAGAAAACAAATATAGCCGCTTACAGCGGAGAATTGACTTACTCGGAGCTGTTCGGTCACAAAAAAGGAGCATTCACCGGCGCATACAGCGACAGGAAAGGTATTTTGGAGGAAGCCCACGGGGGTATAGTCTTTCTCGACGAGATCGGGGATGCGGACCCCAAGACTCAGGTGCAGCTGCTACGATTCCTCGACAATGGGGGGTTCATCAGGCTCGGCGACAATCAGGACCGGTTCAGTCGCGTGCTGGTAGTGGCCGCCACAAATCGCAATCTCATGGATGAAATCAGCAAGGGGAACTTCCGTGAGGATCTCTACCACCGGCTCTCGGAACTTTCCGTAAAGGTCCCCTCCCTTAACGAGCGGCATGAGGACATACCGGACCTCGCAACGCATTTCCTTGGTAAGCTCTACAGGACCTACTGGAGCAAAGATGATTCCAGGGAAACACAGCCTGTTCTTACCGAAGAGGCAAAGCGGGTGCTGGTAGCGCACAGCTACAAGGGGAACATCCGGGAACTCCGCAGCATACTGCTGCGCGCCATCTTCTTCCGCAAAGGGAAATTCATCGATGAAGACGATATTGAGCGTGCGATCGAGTATGACATGCTCAAGTCACCACCCGAAGGTGCGACGCAGCTCCTAACAAGCCAGATAGCAGGAAACATACTGGAAAAAATCGCCGAAGGCCATGACTTCTGGCAGGCCGTGTACGAGCCTTATTCACAAAACGCAATATCGAGGGATGTGGTAAGGTTGGTTGTAGAAAAAAGCAGGAATATTGCGGGACGGAGCATGCCGCAGATCGCCCGTCACCTCAAGGCCATCAGCGGTGATGTAAATGGGGATGAAGAAGAACGGAAACGCTTTTTCCGTTTCAAGAATTTTCTATACAAGACGGTTAAGATATGAGGGGGGGCGAAGAGCCTTATTCCTCCCCTTCCCGGCTTCTCCGTCTGAAGTAAGTCAGGAATTCCTCTTTTGACATAGACTTCTTCCGTACCAGATGCTCAATCTCACGGCTTATGGCGATGCGCTCCCCTTCCTTCATCGAATCCTTCACGAGCACAAAGAACGGAATATTTCTCGTCTGCGGGAAGAGACGGAACCTTTCTATAAGCTCGAACGAAGCTATATCGGACAGCATCAGGCTGCAGAATATGATGTAGTGTCGTCCTGTGGTGGCGAGAGCAAGAGCCTCCTTCCCGGTGTAGGCGTTCACCACCTCAAAACCGATCGACTCCAGCAGCTTACTGACCCGCTCCTCCCCTTTACGTGAGATGAGGAGAGCCTGAAGGTCGTAGTCTTCCGTATCCTCGATCAGACCCAGCACTGCGAGCCGATCCACGAAGTACTGCTCGTCGATCGGCAGGGTAAAGAAACCAGCAACGGGGAAAACCCCTCCTACCTTCCCTTCTTCACTGAGATAGATAGGGAGAATGGGAATGTTGCGGGTCTCGGGGTTGCTCTTCAGCGAGAGGAGAATCCCCCACCCGTCGTCGGAATATGGAGAAAGATCCAGCAGCACTCCCAGAGCCCGTCCTCCCGGAAGCTCGGCAGGAGTTCCGAACCTGGTCTGATAACCGGCATCAGCCAAGTACTCGCGCACTAACGCACTGCGCTCCAGCCTCTCCCCGAACCCCATCAGCCACAGTTCACGCCCGTTTCCAGATGCCGCCATCCCCACTCCTGTCGGTGCTTCAAGTTTTCTAATAAATATCATATTTTCCTTTCTGCGCAAGACATTTCTTCCACCTGCTCCGGCTGCTGCCTTGATCGATGAGGATTTATATGATAGCTTCTCCCTCAAAGCACAGCGATAGCGTCTGTCACGGCAACAGCCGCCTCGGCGGCACGATTTATGAGGAGGGAGATCAATGTCAAGCAAGGTCTTTTTTGCGGACATGAGGGCTGGGCATCGGGAAAACCTGCTGGACAAGCTCGGCCGCCTGCTGAAGGCATGCGGAATCTCCGAGAAGATTTCCGCGAATGACCTTGTAGCTGTTAAGCTTCATTTCGGGGAGCGCGGAAACCACACCTTCATTCGCCCCATCTTCATCCGACGCGTTGTGGACGAAATCAGGGGTTGCAGCGGCAATCCGTTCCTTACCGACTCTTCAACCCTCTATCCCGGAGAAAGGAAGGAAGCGGTCTCGGCGCTTCGGTGTGCAATAGAAAATGGCTTCGCCTTTGCGGTAGTAGGGGCACCTTTGATCATGAGCGACGGTTTGCGTGGCCATTCCGCGGAAGATGTAGCGATACGGGGCGAGGTCCTGCAATCGGTAAGCATTGGCCGCGAAATCCTTGAATCCGACGCATTGGTCACGGTCTCTCATTTCAAATGCCATGAGCTCACGGGATTCGGAGGAGCGCTGAAGAATCTCGGGATGGGGTGCGCCAGCCGCTCAGGAAAGCTTGTTCAGCACTCCAACGTGGCGCCAAAGGTGGCGGAAAAATTCTGCAACGGTTGCGGGATCTGCCTCAAAGCGTGTGTTCATGACGCCATCGCCATCATCGAAGGCAGCGCCCGAATCGACCCCGACCGCTGTGCCGGATGCGGCCGCTGCATTACCGCTTGCCACAGAAAGGCCGTGAACATTCAGTGGAATGAGGCGGCACCGCTCGTCATGAAGAAAATGGCTGAGTTCGCCCTCGGTGCGGTTCAGGGAAAGACCGAGAAGACGCTCTACGTCAACTTCATAACTCAAGTATCACCTGCCTGCGATTGCTACGGACATGCCGATGCGCCCATCGTCAACGATATCGGCATCTGCGCCTCCAACGATCCGGTAGCTCTCGATCAGGCCTGTGCGGACCTTGTCAACAATGCCCAAGGAAACAGAGACACCGCGCTACAGAGCGGTTGGGAGCCGGGAGGCGACAAATTCAGGGGCGTTCACCCCGATATCGATTGGGAAATTCAGCTGGAACACGCAGAGAAAATCGGGCTTGGGACTCGGGTGTACGAACTTGTGCGGTTGTGACGATGGTATGAAAAGGGGGAAGCTGCAGTCAGCTTTGATTTTTCTTGTATGCGTTCTTCAGTTTGAAAATTGATGCTCTCAATTTTTTCAGATTGGAGATAAAAGCTTCCAGCGAGGCGGATTCCCCCGAGTAGAGGCGCTCCAGCTTGTCGGCGATCTGACCTTTCACTTCAAAGGCAACACGTCCGGAGCTGTTCAGTATCGGGTAACACACCACATCAGGATCAAAGGTCATCAGCGCCGCAACCAGATACGCGTCCTCTATTATCGACGTAGTGCTGTTTTTCACGATAATCGGGACATGTTCCCTGTTTCCCACCTTCACCTCCTGCGAACTTGCTCATTTTCGCTTGATCAGGAAACACCTAAGCCGGCCGTTATCACAAATTACGAAGAGCACAATGAATGCCAGCCTTCCTCCAGCACCACCTCCCTACCTTTTTAATCTCCGGGAAGGCTTACCTGCCTCCCTAGGCGTAGAAAGCCTCAAAAATCAAACAGCATAAGAAAAGGCACATAAATAAATAACAATAAATAGAATTAAACCAACTAGTTATGCTAGCCATTTGGCCGGATTAAAAATACGTAACCGTGTTTTAACCGGGGGCGAGACAGGCTCCGGCATGAGAACTGTTACTCATGCCGGAGCCATAAAAGGTGGTGCGACACTTTGTAAGGATTGCTGGTCAGGGCTGAATCAGGGAATGGGAGCTATGACGTGTGGAGCACCGGATGCAGAAGCCGAACTGACTGTTTTCAACAGCCGCTTGACCTCCTCCGGCATCTCCTTGCCGTCCTTCATGGCGGCCTTCATCTGGCCGGCAAGGTAGGAATGATTGATAAGAAGATCGAGGACGGAAAGCATGAACTCCTGCTTCCAGGGGGAAAGCTGGTGGAGATTCTGGAACTTGTGCATGAAAAACTTCTGGGAAGCTTTTCCAAGTTCACGCTCCAGTTCCTGCAGCGACATGTTCCGGGGCTTCAGGACCGGCTCCACGAGATTGTACTTCCGGTAGTCCTTGGTCGCGACATATTGCTCGAGTTCGGGGTAGAGCTCGGCATAGGGCCACGGCGCAATGGCGAGGAAAAATGCCATGTCCGGATTGTAATGCTTGGCGAGCTCGATGGTCTGGGCGATGGATTCGGGCGTATCCTCCGGCATCCCGAGCACGAAGGAGGTCTCGGAGACAATATCGGCTTCATTGATGATGTCTATGGCCTGCTTCGACTGCTCAACAAGAGTTTCCTTCTTGAAGAGATCGAGCGTTTCCTGGCTTCCCGCCTCCACGCCGACATAGATGTGCTCGACGCCTGCACGCGTGTACTTTTCCATGATATCGACGTCCCGCAGAATGTCGTCGACACGGGTCTCCATCAGGAGCTTTACCGGTACCTGGCGCTCGATCATCAGGTCAAGAATCCTGACCCATCGCGCACGGTCGAAAGTAGGGATTTCGTCGGAAAGCATCGCCACTTCGACCCCGTAGGAGCCATGCAACAGTTCAAGCTCGGCCACGAAATTTTCAGGACTGCGTGCGCGCCAGCTTCTTGCCCAGAAGAGTTGCTGTGAACAGAAGGAGCACTGCTGCTGGCAGCCGCGCGAAGAAGATACTATGGCAAGGCGGGCATTGTTTTTTGCTCGGTATGAATAAATCGGCCACTGCACCAGGTCCCAGGCTGGAGACAGAGAGTCCAGATCCTGAATATAGGGGGCCTTAACGGTGACTTCCACCTTACCTTCACGCCAGAATGCAAGTCCCGGAACCTTTGCTGGATCGTCTCCGGCATTTATGCAAGTAAGGAGCATGGGAAGCGTCTCCTCCCCCTCCCCCCGCACCACGAAATCGATTGCATCATGGTCCGCCTTCAGAAGCTCGTCATAGCAGAAGGTAGCGTGGACATTGCCTAGCGCGGTGATGGTCCTAGGGTTGATCTGCTTGGCCAACCTGAGGAGCTTTACAGCATCCACGATCGATGCTGTGTATGCGGTAGTGCAGACGACATCTGGAGCGAATTCCTCAATCCGCTTTTCGATCTCCGGCCACTTGTGCCACAACGACATTGCGTCGTAGTAGTCGACCTCATAGCCTGCTTTTCGGAGGGCTCCTGCGATATATACGAAGCCGACGTTGAGCCATGTGCCGGCGGATTCGACCACACCGGAGTGATACGGTGGCGTGATGAGGGCGACTTTCTTTATCTTCATTTCAGCTCCTGATAGAAAAGGTTCATGCACGCAGCTCCTGATAGAAAAGGTTCATGCACGAATAGCAAAAAACGGACCACCATGCAATCGCCCAGTCCCGTTCAATCCGGTCAAACGATACCTGCCCGATCTTGGCCCCCTTCAATGGAATACCTTTTCCCACACCCAAAGATACCCGGTCCCATAGGCGGCGAAGAGCACAACATGCTTGACGATCAGGGCACGACGACGGGTGCGCTCGGCATCCTCACCATACCAGTTGTCTACGTAGGTGAAGGTTCTTCCCGCTCCGGTGGCCATGATGAGGACTGCGGACACCACGCTCATCCAGAACATCCGCTTTTCGAGCAGGGAGAGAACCTCTGCCGCCAACGGGTGAGTCTGCTGAGCCGCATGGAGCCAGCCAATGACGACAATCGCCGCCAGCCAAATACCCGCTGCGAAGTCGTGTATAAAACCATTCAGTATGACAACCGATTTCTTAATCTTCATCTCCGCGAGTCAGCCATGAAGCCTCAAGGGCGCCCTTTTTTCACAGCAGTCTTTTTCTCAGAGCCGAGACCTTCAGGGTGGTCCAGGAGGTCCTGTTTTTCCGCTTCAGCCTTGTACCAGTCGAGCGGCCGTTCAGTCTGATCCTTGAACGTACCAAGCGCGGCATCCCGCAGCCTGGCTGCTTCCTCATCAGCCTGGGCAACAAGAATTTCATCCACCACCTGAGGACACGACGCCACGGACCCTGGGCGTGCTTCGATTTCCTCCCGCACACTCGGTTCGACCTTCGGATCTTTGGCAACCCGCATCTTGAAGTCGATGGAGAAGTTGACATACGTCTCCAGCATCCGAAAGATCGCGGAATCCCCCATGGGGCTGATGGGCGTCTCATCGGGGAGCGGCGACACCTTGCCATTTTCGATCTTCGCCCGCCCCACCATCTCACACCCGCGGCCGCCGTCAGTGGTATAGCCGAGGTTGTCGGTGATTACCGCCAGGACAGTGGGAACGTTAGCCAGATCCCAGTGGGCAAGGAGCCCTACTTCGCCGTCCGGCAGGGGCTTCAGGGTATCGATGCTCATCGCCAGAACCCGTGACCAGGGGGGTACAGGCCGAGTGCGCTGGCGCGTTGGGAGTCCTTTCACATGCCGCCGCAGAGCGTCGTCAAATAAATTGGTCGCAGTCTCGGCCTCCCCCAGCACATTCACACAATGAGTCTCCGGTATGCCCAGGATTTCCTGCACCATATCATAATAGTCCTGGCGACTTACCTTGCCGAAACGCCCACGGTATCCGCCTCCGTCACAGATGCGGCTGCCCGGGGGGAGACGAAACGACATATTTTTTCTACGACAGGCCTGGAAGAAGTATACATATGCCGATGTCGCACCTATCAACGCCACAGGTACGCCGCTCGATTCCGACTCGCGAAGCGCCTTGAGGAGCGCCTTTATATCAATGCCGCTTTTCCCGAGAAGAAACATGCTGTCTTCGGTACCGAACGCGCGGCGGGTCTGGTCCATACCTATGGCCATCCCCATGGAAGGAGCCAGATCAGGGCTTGGCGCAAGAATGAGGATACGGCACCGCCTCCCTTCCTCGAAATCGGGAAAAAGATAGGCGCCGGTCATAGTTCGATTGGCGGCAAAAACCAACCGCTTCCCGTCCTCGTCTCTAAAAATTCGTCCCCTCTGGGTCAGGCTCGTAGTTCCTCCGGTAAGGCAGGCCATGACAGCCTGCTCAAGGGGAAAGGAGGCTACCAGATGGGTTTTGAAGACATCGTTGTAGACCATCGGGATGTCTTCCCACCTGGTTACCTGTTCGGGCGTGACCTTCTTTGCCTCGCAGAACTCACGAAAGATCTTGTTGTTGTCGTAATGCAGCGCGAAGAGCCGCATTGAATAGGCGTTGAAAGCCGCGTCCGAAAGATCGGCGTCAACCCCGGCGGCTATGAGTCCCAGGACCTCCTCGGTCAGCTGATGGGTACTGTTGTCATTCGTGGACATGAAAGACCTCCTCTAGCTTGTTGGCTGCCTCTTGTCCGTATGACGATCAACCTGCGTCGTTGGAGATTGTCTCATAACGGCTAATACTGAAGGTTTATGTGCATGCAGAAAGCAAAATATAACAGGAACATCCTGAAAGAGTAAATGAAAAACCCCGTTTTCTCTGAACATAGGACACGATGAGGTGAACCGGATGAATGCCCGGCAGGACAGGGGTTTCAGGGATAACAGGAAAGACAGGCGAGACAGCGCAGCGAGAGGGCCTATTATGTATGCACGCAAATCGCCGCTAAACCTTCAGCTGTTTCTCTCGCACCTGCTTCTTTGATAATTTCCACTGCTCATATGCGATCCGCATCCCTTTTCGGACTGGAAGCTGGTTCATGAGAGACAGTATGTGAGCATAGGGGAAGCCGGAAACCGGGATCTTGAACATATGCCTCAGGACGCGCGGAAGGCTTAACAGCTCGAGCGAGCTCTCGTAAAACTGCTCTTCTCGCGCTTCCGGCGTCATGGCCGGATCTGGATGCTCGAAGAGGGCGTATGCCCCGGTATAATACTCCCAACCCAGGTCCTTGTAGATATACGGCTCGTACTGCTTCGCAAGCTCGGTTCCCGGATAGGGCACGACCAGCGATGGATGCATGCTGACCCCAAGACGGTCGGCCACATCGACAGCGCGTTTGAAATCATCTAGCGTGTCCGTGCGGCTGCCGAGCATGTAAAAGAGGGAGACGTCGATGCCGTGATCCCTGAGAGTCCGCACCGCCCGTTCCCGGTCCACCCCGATCTTTCCGTCAGCCTTGTATGCCGTGAGGCTCTCGTCGGAGATAGCATCCCAGCCCACCCAGACCGTCAGCATCCCGCTTTCGCGGGCAGCGTTAAGCATGCGGGACCCTGCCGGAGTAAGGACGGGGCGAAGGCTCCCGAACCCCATCCATTTCTTTCCGCTCCCCTTCAGCGCGGTGAACATATCGATGGCCCTCTGCTCGAAGCCGGCCCACCAGATATTCTCATCGCCGTTGATGTACATCTTCTCAGGTATTGCGGCCACATCGCGAACGACATCGTCTATGGGACGGAACCGTATCTTTTCCCCCATGAACGGCTTTACCGAGCAGAATGTGCAATTGTATGGACAGCCTCTCGATGTATTCAGGATCCGGAACTGATGCCCCCCCTGCAGCATCCCGTAGAGAGGAGTGGGAAGATCGTCTAGCGGAAGCTGCTCGCCATAGTAGAACGGTTTGAGCGTGCCCGCCCGGAAGTCACGCAGCACCTCGGGCCAAGCCGATTCAGCCTCGCCGATCACTACAGAGTCGCCGTGTGACTTGGCCTCCTCGGGCATGGCGGAAGCGTGCATGCCGCCAAAAACGACTTTTATTCCGCGAGCGCGCAACTTCTCTGCAATCCGATAGCCGGGCACTGCGGTAGGGGTGAGGAGGCTTATCGCCGCCAGGTCGCACTCCAGCTTATCGATGGCGTCCGGGGTTGCACTGGCGCTGAGGAGCTCGATCTCGATGGATGGGTCAGCCCGACGGGTAAGCGCAGCGAGATACTCCAGTATCGGAGGTGCAACCGGGGTCCACCCGAACGGCAGGGGCGGCTTGATAATGCAGAGTTTCATTTCAGTAGCCTTAAGACCGATAACAGGGCCGATCAGAGGGTGATCGGCTTGTTGCTGTAGATGGATTCCAGCACCGGCTTGATCTGCGCCAGTGGATGTCGTGTGATCCCTGCACCCGCATTGCCCTGAAGACCGGACACCATGGCAACATAGAATTCACCGGTAGGCTCGATGACGAACTTCACTTCGACTCCGTCAGCAGCAAGTCCATTGATCACCCTCTTGCCATCGAACCAGCCGGAGAAATCCACATATACCTTGCCGTTTTCGGACCTTGTCTCACTCCACTCCCTACGGGTGAAGTAGCGGTAATCGTCGGTAGCCTTACCGATTGTTGCCGTTCTGTAATCTGCAAGGGTTGCACCCTTTATGATTGCTACAAAACCTTGGGAAGAGCCTGCTGAGGTATCGTTCACACCATGAAACGCAGGTGTTCCTTTTTTATTAGTCAAGGTTTCCGATTCATTCCTCGAACATGCACCGACCTGCAGCGCGGCAAACACAAGGATGAACATAACGACGATCTTGGTCAACTGGATACTCCCCCTCTTACTCATGTACAGCCGAGCTGCCGATTTACCTTCCCCGGTATAAGGCGCGACCCATTGCCTTAATGTTCGATGCGGAATCCCGAGTGGAAAGTTTCCACTGTGAAAGGTATGCCCCAGTAGCTGACGATCATCGCTACCAGAGCGAGAAGCGCGTACCAGGCGAGCCTTTTACCACGCCAGCCGAAGGTGACGCGCAAGTGGAGGTAGATTCCGTAGGTGAGCCATGAAACGAGAGACCATACTTCGACCGGATCCCAGTTCCAGTAGTTCCCTTTCACCTGGTTAGCCCAGAAACACCCTGAAACCATCATGAGGCCATACATGATGAAGCCCCCTGCAACGAATCTGTAGGATAGCTCATCCATCGCCTTTAAATCCGGCAGCTTTGCATACATGCCTCCGGAGTTCTTTTCCTTGAGGAGGTACATCAATCCGAGTCCTGCCGCCGCGAGAACTGCGCCGAAACCGGCAGATGCTCCGACTATGTGGGCCCAGATCCAGCCGCTCTGCAGCGCCGGAGCGAT
>NZ_LT896716.1:1922500-2045000 GCF_900187405.1 Geobacter sp. DSM 9736 | reverse complement strand
CAAGGCTAAATACTACTCTCTGACCGATAGTGCACCAGTACCGTGAGGGAAAGGTGAAAAGTACTCCGATGAGGAGGGTGAAATAGAACCTGAAACCGTATGCCTACAAGCAGTGGGAGCACTATGACGCAAGTCAGTGTGACCGCGTGCCTTTTGCATAATGAGTCAGCGAGTTACTCTTTGCAGCGAGGTTAAGTTCGTAGAACGGAGCCGCAGCGAAAGCGAGTCTGAACAGGGCGACATAGTTGCAGGGAGTAGACCCGAAACCGGGCGATCTATCCATGGCCAGGGTGAAGCGCGGGTAACACCGCGTGGAGGCCCGAACCCACTGGCGTTGAAAAGCCAGGGGATGAGCTGTGGATCGGAGTGAAAGGCTAATCAAGCTCGGAGATAGCTGGTTCTCCCCGAAATATATTTAGGTATAGCCTCACGAAGTAACTAGCGGGGGTAGAGCACTGGATGGGCTAGGGGTCCTACCAGATTACCAAACCTAACCAAACTCCGAATACCGCTAAGTGTTATCGTGGGAGTCAGACTGCGGGTGATAAGATCCGTAGTCGAAAGGGAAACAGCCCAGACCGTCAGCTAAGGTCCCAAAATCTATGCTAAGTGGAAAACGATGTGGAAATGCCCAGACAACCAGGAGGTTGGCTTAGAAGCAGCCATCCTTTAAAGAAAGCGTAATAGCTCACTGGTCGAGTGGGTCTGCGCGGAAAATGTAACGGGGCTCAAGCATAGTACCGAAGCTACGGATTCGCATTTTAAGGTGCGAGTGGTAGGGGAGCATTGTGTAAGCCTGCGAAGGTCGACCGCGAGGACGGCTGGAGGTATCACAAGAGATTATGCTGACATGAGTAGCGAAAATGCGGGCGAGAAACCCGCACACCGAAAACCCAAGGTTTCCTACGTAAAGGTAATCTGCGTAGGGTTAGTCGGTCCCTAAGGCGAGGCCGAAAGGCGTAGTTGATGGGAAACAGGTTAATATTCCTGTACCACCTATGAATGCGATGGGGGGACGGAGAAGGGTAGGCGATCCGGGTGCTGGACGTCCCGGTTTAAGCCTGTAGACGGGGGAGAGAGGCAAATCCCTTTCCCTGCTAACGTCGAGAGGTGATGACGAGAGCGTATGCTCACAAAGTCGTTGATCCCATGCTTCCAAGAAAAGCCTCTAAGCTTCAGTTCATAGGTGACCGTACCGTAAACCGACTCAGGTGGGTGAGGAGAAAATCCTAAGGTGCTTGAGAGAACACTGGTTAAGGAACTCGGCAAAATGACACCGTAACTTCGGGAGAAGGTGTGCCTCTTTGGGTGTAGCGATACGCACGTGAAGCCCGAGGGGGTCGCAGAGAAATGGCGGTAGCGACTGTTTACTAAAAACACAGGACTCTGCTAAGTCGAAAGACGATGTATAGGGTCTGACGCCTGCCCGGTGCCGGAAGGTTAAGGGGATTTGTTAACCGCAAGGTGAAGCTTTGAACCGAAGCCCCGGTAAACGGCGGCCGTAACTATAACGGTCCTAAGGTAGCGAAATTCCTTGTCGGGTAAGTTCCGACCTGCACGAATGGCGTAACGATTTCCGCGCTGTCTCAACCAGTGGCTCAGCGAAATTGAATTCTCGGTGAAGATGCCGAGTACCCGCGGCAAGACGGAAAGACCCCGTGAACCTTTACTACAGCTTGACAGTGACATTCGGAATAGCTTGTGTAGGATAGGTGGGAGGCTTTGAAGCTGGTACGCCAGTATCGGTGGAGCCAACCTTGAAATACCACCCTGGTTGTTTTGGGTGTCTAACCCAGGCCCGTCATCCGGGTCGGGGACACTGTCTGGTGGGTAGTTTGACTGGGGCGGTCGCCTCCCAAAGAGTAACGGAGGCGCGCGATGGTTCCCTCAGACCGATTGGAAACCGGTCGTAGAGTGTAAAGGCATAAGGGAGCTTGACTGCGAGACCAACAAGTCGAGCAGGTACGAAAGTAGGTCTTAGTGATCCGGCGGTTCTGTATGGAAGGGCCGTCGCTCAACGGATAAAAGGTACTCCGGGGATAACAGGCTGATCTCCCCCAAGAGTTCACATCGACGGGGAGGTTTGGCACCTCGATGTCGGCTCATCGCATCCTGGGGCTGAAGTAGGTCCCAAGGGTTTGGCTGTTCGCCAATTAAAGCGGTACGCGAGCTGGGTTTAAAACGTCGTGAGACAGTTTGGTCCCTATCTGCCGTGGGCGCAGGATACTTGAGAAGAGCTGTCCTTAGTACGAGAGGACCGGGATGGACGTACCTCTAGTGTTCCAGTTGTTCCGCCAGGAGCATTCGCTGGGTAGCTATGTACGGAAAGGATAACCGCTGAAAGCATCTAAGCGGGAAGCCTCCTTCAAGATTAGGTATCCCCGGGAGCAATCCCCTGAAGGCCCGTTGTAGACCACAACGTTGATAGGCCGGGTGTGTAAGTGCAGCAATGCACTCAGCTGACCGGTACTAATCGGCCGTGAGGCTTGACCATAAAAAATTATTTTCGGGGGTGGTAACCCCACCCCCTCCTTATCAACTCTTACCCAATCACTACAAATCGAAAAATCTATGCGATTGCCGAGATAAATTCACGTGCATAAAAAGCACGAAAGAGTTTCTCGGTGGCTATGCCGAGAGGGTCACACCCGTTCCCATCCCGAACACGGAAGTTAAGCCTCTCTGGGCCGATGGTACTGCACTGGAAGCGGTGTGGGAGAGTAGGTCGCCGCCGGGAATTATATTAAAAGCCCCATCACGAAAGTGGTGGGGCTTTCTTATTTCTTCTCCCAGTTCCTTCACGTCGTGTCACTCATTCGATACCTTCTCTCGAAACCTCCGGCGGAAGAACTTAGGCTTTCTAAGAGCCCCTGAGAATCCTCCTACTCCCCTATGATCTTCACCAGCACTCGCTTGCGACGCATTCCGTCGAACTCTCCATAGAATATTTGCTCCCATGGCCCTAAATCGAGTTCCCCTCCTGTTATCGCTACCACTACCTCTCGCCCATCAGCGTACGCTTCAAATGCGCGTCCCCGTTGTCTTCACCGCTGTTGTGGCGGTAGCGGGAATATGGTTTTTCCGGAGCCAGCCCTTCAAGCCATACTTCGAAATCATGATGGAGTCCAGCTTCATCATCGTTGATGAACACGCTTGCTGTTATGTGCATGGCGTTGCAGAGGAGCAGGCCCTCCTTTATTCCGCTTTCACGCACGCACTCCGCTACCGTTGGGGTTATGTTTATAAAATCTCGGCGCTTCTTTACCTCGAACCACAGTTCCTTCCGGAAATGTTTCATTATTCCTCCTTCCCCCTAATGCTTGATTAGTCAACATTTTCCTGTAACACAAGATCCATACTGTTAAGTTCAAGTCCCGTCAAGCCGCCGAGGCTTGAGTTCTCCCGCAAAACACACCCATTGTCGAGGGTGATAATTTCAGCTTTGAGGCTATCCTTGATGACAGGCACCGGATATGGCGTGTGCCCGCAGATTATCCTGCGGTTGGTGAGTCGACTGAGGTTGATGGGAGTATTCCGCCCCCAAAGCATTGCCGCAGTATCTGTAAAAGGATCTGGTATGTCCAGATTGAGGCTCCCATGCACCAATATGAAGTCGTTAAGTTCGATGTAATAGGGGAAAGAAGCTATAAAATAGAGGTAGCGATCTGGTATGTCGCCGGGAGCATGAGCATTGAAGCTGTCAAGTGTAGCGTAGCCGCCATTAATCAGCCATAAAGGGAATGCTTCTATTGTGTCGCATGCATCGAGGAGCATCTGCTCGTGATTTCCACGGATGCAGTACACGATAAAGGAGCGGCGTATCAAGTCAAAAATGAGTTCAAGAACCTCTCGGCTTCGCGCTCCACGGTTGATGAGATCACCCAGAAAGTAGAGCCGGTCCTGTTTTTGAAGTTGAAGATGTCGGTCGAGCAGCCGCTCAAGTGTCAATGCACATCCATGGACATCGGGAATCACGAAGCGGCGAGGAGTCATGATTGATATATATCATCATCACCTCGTCTGTAAACAGGCACTGTGGTAAAGTATTCCGGTACTTTGACGGGAGCGAAGCATGAGTCTGTTTCTACTGATGTTTTTCCTGCTCTATGGCGGGGTCCACATGTATGCATTCGTAAAAGCCAGAAGTGCCATAGGCTTCGGGGTCACGTCGGCATGGCTTATTGGAATTTTCATGGCAGTCATGGTAGTAGCTCCGGTTCTTGTGCGTCTTGCCGAAGGTCAGGGGCACGAACTCCTTGCCAGAAGTCTTGCCTACACCGGGTACGTCTGGATGGGCTTTCTCTTCCTCTTCTTTTCACTGTCTCTTGCCATCGATCTGTATCATGGCCTCCTGCTTGCTGTGCAGAAGCTGACTCGGACAGATTTGCGCTCGCTATATCTGTCGAGCAGGGCTTCCTTTTCGGCAGCAGTTCTCTGGGGCGGTGCTGTATCTATATACGGCGTTTTTGAAGCAAGAAAAATCAGATCCGAGAAGTTGGTTATCAGCACATCCAAGCTCCCGGCGGGAGTTGATCGGCTGAGGATTGTTCAGGTGTCCGACGTTCACTTGGGGCTCATCGTCCGGGACGAAAGGATTGCACGGATTGCAAGAGTCATTGCCGAGGCAGGGCCCGATCTTTTGGTCTCTACCGGTGATCTTGTAGACGGTCAAATCGACGGCCTCACGGAGATTGCCAGGATGTTCGGAAAAATAAGTCCCCGATACGGTAAATATGCAGTGACAGGTAATCATGAGTTTTATGCAGGACTGAAGTCTTCCTTGGCCATCACGACTGTGGCAGGTTTCCGGGTCCTTCGAGGGGAAAGTGTCTCTCTGGGGGAATTTCTTACGGTGGTGGGGGTGGATGACCCTGCAGTCCGCCATGGCAGTGCGTTTGCCGGGAGAGAGGAAGCTTCACTTCTCGCAGTGTTGCCGCGCGAGCGTTTCACTTTGCTTCTCAAACACCGACCCCTTATAGAGCCTAAGAGCCT
Source organism: Geobacter sp. DSM 9736 (assembly GCF_900187405.1). NCBI lineage: Bacteria > Pseudomonadati > Thermodesulfobacteriota > Desulfuromonadia > Geobacterales > Geobacteraceae > Geobacter > Geobacter sp. DSM 9736. Next base: position 2,040,008 of record NZ_LT896716.1, on the reverse strand, counting down.
TGGCCTGTTCGACCTCCAACTCTCCGGCCACGTTCACAAAGGCCAGATATTTCCTTTCAATCTGCTTACGCATCTCTTCTATCCGGTTCCCGTAGGGCTTTCACGACACGAGGAAAATTCCCTCCTTTACGTGAGTCGCGGTACCGGCACCTGGGGGCCTCCTATCCGTTTTCTGTCTCCTCCCGAAGTTACCATCATCGATCTCATACGTAGTTCCTGAGCAGGTACTGCCCTTCATTTGTCAACCGCATTGCCCCTCCAGGTTGACTAGCTGGAGGAGTATATGGTAGAAAAGCACGGGAGGAGAAGGCTGTGCCGAGTTTTGCTGAAGAGCTTCGCATACTTTGCGAAAAAGGGTTATACCGGAGCATGCGCCGGGTGGAGGGGAGCCAGAGGAGCCGCGTTTCGATAGGGGGGCAGGAGGCGCTTCTTTTCTGCTCGAACAATTATCTAGGGCTTGCTGATCACCCCAAACTCAAAGAGGCAGCGATCAGTGCCGTTGAGCGCTATGGTACCGGCAGCGGAGCTGCTCGCCTTGTCTCCGGAACAATGGCGCTTCACGAGGAGCTTGAGGCACGGCTGGCAGCGTTCAAGGGGACAGAGGCGGCTCTTGTCTTTAATTCAGGATATGCAGCGAATACCGGCATCATTCCCGCGCTTGTCGGACGTGGGGATATAATTTTCTCCGATCGCCTTAATCACGCAAGCATAGTAGATGGTGCGATTCTGTCCCGTTCACGCCTCCTGCGATACCCGCACAACGACATTTCGGCTCTTCGGCGCTTGCTCGTGGAAAACTGGACGACCGGGCGCCGACTTATCGTCACCGACGGCGTTTTCAGCATGGATGGAGACGTGGCCAAGCTCGAGGAACTCGTAGCTGTAAAGCATGAGTTCGATGCTTTGCTGATGGTTGACGATGCCCACGGTACGGGCGTCCTCGGGGCCGGCGGCAGGGGGAGCGTGGAGCTTTCCGGGAATCTTGGAGGGGAGATCGATATACAGATGGGAACCCTCGGCAAGGCACTCGGCAGCTTCGGGGCCTATGTCGCATCCAGCCGTGAAATTATAGATTACCTCACAAACAAAGCACGAAGTTTCATTTTTTCCACCTCCCTTCCCCCGGCGGCCCTGGCTGCTTCACTGGCAGCTCTCGATCTTGTCGATTCAACAGAAGGTGAGACGTTGCGGCTGCGCCTGGCGAACAATGCGCTCCTTTTCCGCGCTCTCCTGAATGAGAAGGGCTTCTGCACCATGGGGAGCGAAACCCAGATCGTTCCTGTTTTCGTTGGAGAGGCAGAAACTACAATGGAGTTTACAAGGCTCCTCCTGGACGAGGGGATATTTGTCCAGGGAATCAGACCGCCTACCGTTCCTGCCGGCAGTTGCCGCCTGCGATGCACCCTCATGGCAACCCATACCGAGCGGGATATCCATGAAGCTGCCGCAGCAATAGAGAAAGTGGGGAGGAGCCTCCGCGTCATTTGATCTTTAGAGGTGAAGGCCTGCGACCATATGCCAGTCATTGTTTCGAAAGATGCAATTTCCATCAATTACGAGGAATCAGGGAGCGGCTTGCCTCTCGTTTTCATCCACGGCTGGGCCATGTCGGGAAAAGTATGGAGTTTTCAGAAGAGCCTTGCGGAGCAGTTTCGCCTGATCACTGTCGATCTGCGTGGCCACGGGCAGTCCTCGAGTAGTGAAACATTTTCTCTGAAGACCCTGATGTGCGACCTTTCGCTGCTCTTTGAGCATCTCGATCTGAAGAGTGCTTTTGTCGTGGGCTGGTCCCTCGGCTCCCAAGTGGCTCTATATGGCTTCAGAGAGCTGAAAGACAGGATCTCCGCTCTCGTGCTTGTAGGAGGAACGCCCAGGTTCACCGCCAACGAAGATTACTCGGCAGGACTTCCGTTTCGCGAGGTGAGGGGCCTTCAGGTGCGCCTGATGCGAGACTACGAGAGAGCGATGGGTGAATTTTTCAGGCGGATGTTTGCACCGGGAGAGCTTTCGCGTGAGCGCGAAAATCGCATCGCACGGGAAATAATAATGGGTGGACGCTTACCTGATCCGGCAGTGGCACTGCAGGGGCTGGAGATACTGACGAATGAGGACCTGCGGGGCCTTCTTCCTGCTGTAGATAGGCCTGTGCTGGTCATCCACGGTGAAGAGGATTCCGTCTGCCCCGTTCCGGCCGCCTATTTCCTTGCAAAAGAGCTTCCCGACTCTCGTCTGCGCATCTTTCCCGGAGTAGGACATGCGCCATTTCTGTCACGGCCCGAAACTTTCAACGAGGCTATTGCCGCCTTCGTTCGGGAGGTTCAAGGTGCCGATTGATCGCCAGCGGGTGCGAAGTGCTTTTCAGCAGCATGCTGCGGAGTATGATGTTTACGCGAATGTTCAGAAGCGTGTGGTTCGCCGCCTAACTGAGCTCCTCTCAGAATCTATGCTGACACCATGCAGCGTGCTTGACATCGGTGCTGGTACAGGCATGCTCCTCGGCGAGGCAGCTCTCCTCTATCCGGACGCCGGATTGGTAGGCATCGATCTCGCCTTTGATATGGCAGCTGCGGCGCGAAGCAGGCTCTCCCAGGCATCACTGGTAACTGCCGATGCGGAAAAACTACCTTTCAGTGACGCAACTTTCGATCTCGTAGTTTCGACTTCCACCTTTCAGTGGCTTGATGACCTTGATGCGGCGTTCGCTGAGGCGTACCGCGTGCTGAAGCCTGGCAGTTCATTTGTTTTCGCCCTTTTTGGTGAGCACACGCTACACGAACTGCGGGATTCATACCGCCTTGCATGCCGCCGCGCCGGGAAGGGGGGAGAGGAGCGCCCTCAGCACTTCTTTACAATGAAGCAGGTGAAAGAGGCGTTGAGACGGGCGGGATTCTGCCCCGGCAGTGTATTTTCCGAAGTTGAAACCGATCTTCATGAAGACGTCCCGGCGCTTCTGAGATCCATCCGCCGGATCGGTGCAGGCAATCCCGCTTCCGTCCTTTCGAAGGGGCTTTCGGAGCGACGCGTGATGCTTGAAATGATGGATATTTATCGGCGTCAGTACGCACAGGATGGTGTCATTCCTGCTACTTACGATGTTATCTATGCTGCAGGAACAACGAAGTCATAACATTTGCTGGCGCAGGAGGGACTGCTCGCTTCGTCAGCTCTTACCCCCTGTATCTGTGCCCCCCTCATCGCCGGAAATCCGGCTACCTTTCCATAAGCGCCCACATCTCGCTCAGTTCGACAGCGAAGACAGCCACCCATATCACTATACTGATTCCGACAGCGGCAGCGGCTACGTCTTTTATGACTTTGATCTGCTCGTTGTGACGTTCTTCCACAAAATCGCAAAGGGCTTCAATTGCGCTATTCACGATCTCGGTTATTAGCACAAGACCGGTGGCGAGAAGAATAAGGAGAACATCCACATATCTATGCATAACAAGAGCCGCCCCCAGTACGATCACCGAAAGGACGATTTTGTATGCCACGCTGAAATCGTAAAGAATCGCATACCTAAGACCGGAAATCACAGTCAGTATTTTCCGTTTCGGGTCGTACCGGTATCCGCCGGTGCCTAGTGGCTTGTTTCTCATGTTATGGTTTCCCCCAACGGTTTATCCATGTGCTTTTGCACTATACCAGTATACGGTTTGGTCCTTCTCCGTAGACGATTGTTTACACTCATCGCCACAGCTTCTTCCCATGCCTTACTATCACGGGCAGGAGTGAAAATATACCGAGAAGAGCGAAAGCGATGACAATTTCCCACGAAATCAGATCCCCGGGCTTCTGAATGCTGCCGAGCCTGCTTCCTGCGTAGGCGTAGACAGCGGACCCCGGCAGCACACCCAGCGACGTTGTCCATACGAATGTAGACGTGGGGATTTTAGTGAGGCCGGCCAGATAGTTTATCAGGAAGGCGGGAAGTATCGGAATGATGCGCAGGGTGAGCAGGTAGTTATGTCCGTGCAGCACCAGTTCATGGTTGAACTTTTGCAGTTCGTTGCGAAACCGCTCTTGAACCCATCCTGCGAAGAAGTAGCGGGTAGCCAGAAATGCCAGTACGGCTCCGAGAGTGGCACCGGCATTCACATAGCATACAGTCGCTATGGTGCCGAAAAGGGCGCCTCCGGCAACTGTGAGCGCCAGTGCACCAGGAACGACAAGCGAAGTAGAAAGGTACAGAAGCATGAAGATTGTTGCCGCTTTTACGTAATGCACGTCTACATAGTTCCGAAGGGCCAGGTGATGGCTCTTCAGGTACTCAAAGCTGAGGAAGTCCTGCTGAGCAAGAAGCCACCATGCGAGCAGGAGCAGCAGTGCGAAGAGGGTAATCGCGAGGGGTTTCGTAATCGGAGCCATGAAAGTCCTCAGACCTTTTTATCAAGTGTAAGGGACTTTCATTGATTGTAAATCGTGGAACTACGCTTCAAGAGCCGGGGGTGTGGTTTCCCCGGCTCTTTTTGCGGGACTTATGGAGTAGCTCCTTTACGGTTTGAACTCCCTGGTGTTGTAAAGCAGCCGGTACTGGTTGTGATCATCATCAGTCGGATAAGATTCCGTTGCGGGATACGGATAATCACTCATCCCGTGGAACGGCAGCGGTTCTAGGTATTTATAATCCTTGAATTCCTTGTAGTAGTTGTCGACCATGAGGACAAATCCCCTCTGCATCCCCGTTTTGGGGGGTAGCGGGACCGGGTAGGTAAGCTCAAGCCTGTCTGCGTAGTTCATCAGGACATACTTGTCATCCCGCTGCGTCACCAGCGAAGCTACTTCGCCGTATCTCGTGAACATGCCGTAGCCGAAATAGGTCGGTTTCAGCGGCTGAGCCTCGTCCGTGGCAATCAGCCGGTGGTCGCGGTTGACCATTGACTGGATGGCATGTCCGCCGTACTGAAGATCGGCGGAGGAGGCCTGCAACTGCTGGATGGTTGCAGCTACCGGAGCGGAATCATCAAGCCTGATACGATCGATTACCCAAACCTGTGCCTTTTTGATTCCGAGATGTACCCTCACCCTGTGATCTGAAGTGAGGAACTTGTTGGAAAGGTCGACGACCATCGTCTTCAGGTCACCAGCAGGCATTCCGAATGATTTGACTTTGACCCATGCGCCGCTTGCGTCCAGTACCTCCACGTACGGCTGGATCTGTATCGTTGAGAGGTATATCTTCGAGTTGATGTCCTGCCAACCGTCGATGACGAGCTTCGCATACTCCGGATGCTGTATGGTCCCGAAATCCAGCGTGTAGAAGTTGTCAGGATCATCCGGATTCATTGGGGCTCGGTTGTCATCTACGGCAATGAGCGAAGAGAGAACGTCATCCCCATGCTTGTCGATGGCCGAAACCGGCGATACTGGATCCTTGATGGTGTACAGACGGAATGGTTCGGAGTAGCCGTAGTAGTACGTATTCTCTGCTCCCGAAGACACTATCTGGTATCCCTCCGGGTAATCCACCGCAAGCAGTCGTGCCTCATCTATGAGGGACGCCTCCTGCAGCGACTCCCATATCTTCACCTTGTAGAGGTTGTTCTCGTCAGGGATCAAGCCGGCTTCAAGCACTATGTACGACGGCTGGTAGAGGTAGACGTTCCTAGACCCCTTCTTGATTTGCGATATCGCCGGCCCCTGCAGGTCTGTTTCGTATCGGTACCCGCCATTCCATGAATAGACGAGCGGACAGCTGCTGCCGCCACAACTGTTGGTGCATGTACAGTCGCAGCAGGCGTCGTCATACATGGTCTCTGCGGAAGACCATCCAGATTCTATCCCGGTTACGGCGTCCTTCGATTTGACTCGCCATGTCTGGCTGCTGCCGGCAGAGGCGGTAAAGGTAAGGGAAGTGCCTGACTGCCATGGCTGTACCACATTATTCAGTTCGACCGCGTATTGCACTGGGTGAGAATCCGGACCTGTGACCGCATTCCACGCTACTGTAACCGCGGTTGAAGTACAGCTGCTGTTGAAGTTCCCGTGGGGGATCGTGGTAGGGATGCCCGGAGCTGGTGCCACCAGCAGCGTGAAGGTCTGGGTGGTCGTGCGATAGGCGTCGCTTACCTCCAGCGTTACCGAATGGCTGCCGGAGGAGGGAACGGCCCAGGTCACGAGGCCGCTGGTGGAGACGGTCATCCCGGAGGGTGCCGATGACAGCGCATAGCTCACAGGCAGTCCTTCCGGGTCGCTTGCAACTACCTGGTAAGCATAGGCGATACCCGTGGGGCATGTTGTCTTCGGTGTCGAACTGATCACCGGAGGCCTCTTCAAGTCTGCCACCTCTATGACGTAGTTCTGTTCTACGTAAAGTGTGCGAGCGTCAGTGACACGGACTGTAACCGGCTGCGACCCTGCCTGATTGTAGTCGGGGGTCCAGCTTATTACACCGGCAACCGAAATCGACATGCCCGAAGGCGCAGTTTTTAGGCTGAAGCTGATCGAATCAGCATCAGAATCGCTGGCTGTCACTGCGTACGTATAAGGTTCGCCTTCGGCTGCCGTTGTTACCGGTGTCGAAGAAATCAATGGATAGTGGTTCCGTGAAACGGTCACTATAAAAGTCTGAGATGCGGCGAGACTGCCGTCGCTGGCGGTCAGTGTTACCGGATTTTCGCCTACCTGCAAGCCCGTAGGAGCCCAGCTTATCAGACCGTTCCCGGATACGGTCATGCCTGCCGGCGCACCGGCAAGCGCGAAGGAAAGTCCGTCACCGTCGAAGTCGCTGGCGGTTACCTGATAGGAATATACAATTCCTTCGCTGGCGGTGGTGATGGGGAGTGACGTTATGGCCGGCTGGTGGTTTTCGCTGACGTTGACGGAGAAGCTGCCGGAGTCATCGAGGTTGCCGTCGGTGACTTTGACAATTATTTCGTGGGGGCCGATATCAGATGAGCCGGGGGTCCATGAGATGAATCCTGACGGCGAGATTGTCATGCCGGAAGGAGCCGACGTGAGGCTATAGATAACTTCGTCACCGTCCGGGTCGGCAGCGGAAATCTGATAGCTCAATGGATGGTTTTCTACAGCCGTCATGGAGGTAATGGGTTGGATAGCAGGTTTACGGTTCATACTTTCGACCAGTATCGTGAAGTTCTGGTCGGTGCTGCGTCCTGATCCGTCCGTTACCCGCACCGTCACGTTCTGGTTCCCCGCATCATCATATGTCGGAATCCAGGTGATCAATCCAGAATCGGATACTGCCATGCCTGCGGGTTTCGCCGGTAGGGCGAACGACAGGGCTCCACCTCCAGTTGCGGTTGCGACTACCTGGTATGTGTAAGGAACATTTTCGGTCGCTGCCGTGACCGGTGCGGAGGAAATGACCGGAGTGTCGGTCTGTGGCGCCGGACAAGGAGTGTCCGCCGAACTCCACTCTGGTGTCGTCACGGTAGCCACATTGCTGTAAGCGGTATTCTTGTTGCCGCGGAAGGCGCTGATCCGGTACTTGTAGGTCTTTTGAGGTTCGATACCGATAGTGTCGATGTGATCCGTCGCATTTGCTCCCACGCTGGAAACGAGAACCCATTCGCCATTCCATATCTGCTGCTCTATGTTGAAGCCGTTTTCACCGATAGAGCTGTCGACCCAGTTTAGCTTGATGCTGAAGGAATTCAGAGCAGAGGCGCTTAGCGTGTCGGGGGCGACCATGACGGTTACCGCGCAGGAAATGTTGCTGTAACTCGAGACCCAGGGGTACGCGGCGGTTTTGTAAGCCCTGACCCGGTAACAATAGGTGGTGGAAGGTGCCAGTCCTTGGCTGCTGTACGAGCTGACATCCTTGCTCACGGTGTCTACCTCGGCGAAGTTGAGGCAGTTGGCTCCGGTGCAACGTTCGAGGCGATAGCCGGTTTCGTCCGAAGCATTGTCTTTCCACGTCAGTCTGATCTCGGAGCTGGAGGATTCGGCTGCGATAAGCTCCGTCGGAGCTTGTGGCGCGGGAGTCATAGCAGAGGCGATATTGCTGTAGTCTGAGTTCCACGCGTAAGGAATGCTCCTGGTCGCCCTGACCCGATAGCTGTAGGAAGTTCCGCTGGCTACGCTGGTATCGGACCATGTGGTAGAGGTTCCGGTAGTTGTAAACACCTCGTTAAAGTTGCTGCAATCTGAAGCAGTGCAACGGTCGATCCTGAAGCCTGTCTTGCTCGTGTTGGTATCTGTCCAGGAAAGGGTGATACGAGTAGTATCTATCGCCGAAGCGACAAGCCCAGTGGGTGCGGATATGTTAGTGGTGGCGGTAGCCGTGCTGCTTGAGGTTTCCCATGGGCACGTCGCAGTCTTGTAGCTTTTCACCCGGTATGTGTAGGTGTAACCGGGGACGAGCCCGGGGTCGGCATAGGTGGTAGCGCTGGAGCCGAGGCCGGCTATCTGAGAGAAGTCTGAGCAGCCTGCGCCTATACAGCGTTCAACTTTGTATCCGGTTTCATCACCCGTGGGGTCTGTCCAGGTGAGGTTGATCTGCGATTCAGAGATACGACTTGCGGTGAGCACGGGAACTTCGGGCGAAAGCGTCATGCTGGTGACGGTGTTGCTGTAGGCAGTGTCGTACCCTACGGTGGTGCTGGTTGCTCTGATCCTGTACCGGTAGGTTGTAGCGTTGCAGGCGGTGTCATCATTGTAGGTGGTCACGTTCGCGCTGGTCTGTGCAATCTCGATGAACCCTGTGCAGTCGGCGCCTGTACAGCGTTCGATTTTGAAACCGGTTTCATCCGCGGTGTTATCTGCCCACGTCAGTGTCACGCGTGTCGTGTCCGCGACGGCCGCCAGGTTTGTAGGCGGCCCCTGAGCGGGGGTGGTGGCCGACACAATGGCGCTGTATGGAGAATCCCATGAGGGGGCGCTACAGGTTGCCCTGATCCTGTAGCTGTACGATGTGGCGCTGGTGACCGTCGTGTCGGACCAGGATGATGCCGTTGCAGGGACGATCACGATTTCCTGGAAATCCGAACATTCGGCACCTGTACAGCGTTCAATTCTGTATCCGTTCTCGGACACGGTTTTGTTGACCCAATTGAGAACTACCTTGGTCGAGTTTGCTGCGTCGGCCGTAACCGGCGAGGGGGCAACTAAAAGCGTCTGGTTCTCGGCTATGTTGCTGTAGTCGCTGTTCCATGCGCATCCAAGCGACGGAGCCTTGTATGCTCGCACCTGATACCGGTAAGAGGCATTGGGCGAAAGCGTGGCGTCACTGTAACTCCTGACGTTCCCCAGGACGGTTGCTACCTGGCTGAAGCTGGTGCAGTTGGGGCCTTCGCACCGCTCTATCCTGAAGCCCGATTCGTCAGTCGTATTGTCGGTCCACGAGAATGCTATCGTTTTCTCGTTGACGGAGGTCGCAGTCAGTTCCGAGGGAGCCGACGGCGCCGGAATCGTGATGGAAACGGTGCCGCTGTAATCGCTTGTCCAGGGAGTTGCGGAGGTGTTGATTGCCTGGATCCTGTAGCTTGCGGGTTGTGAATTGCATAGCGTGGTGTCGTAGAAAGAGGTCGTTCCCGTCCCGACGGTAGCTAGCGAGCTGAAGTTGGAGCAGCCGCTACCCTGGCACCGCTCGATGCTGATGCCGGTTTCACTCGTCGTTCTGTTCGTCCATGTAAGCTTGGCTTGTGTGGTGTCAACAGCGGTTACTGCCAGCCCGGTTGGGGCTTGCGGTGTGGTTATTGCGGTGATGCTGTTGCTGGTGGTTGTCCATCCCGCAGTGCCGGATTTGAATCCTTCGATCCTGTATACGTAGGTCATGTTCCCTGCACGCCCGGTGTCATTGAACCCTATGCTGTTCGCGGGAAGAGTGGTGACAAGTGTAAAGTCGCTGCAACCTGTACCTGAACAGCGATACACTCTGTACCCGCTTTCGTCGGTCGTGGGGTCGTTCCAGGTGAGGCTGACCTGGGTTTCAGAGGTTACACTTGCATGTAAGGTCGGCGCTCCTGGTGTAGAGGTTGTGATGGTCTTTTCATTGCTGAATGATGAAGTCCACCCTGCGGTGCTGCTGACGGCACGTACCCTGTAGCGGTACGTTGTACCACTGGAAACCGAGGAGTCTGGGTAGGAGGTCGCATTGGCGCCGGTGGTATTTATTTTTGTGAACTCTGTACAATCCACGCCGACGCATCGCTCCACTTCGAAGCCGGTTTCCGACGCTGTTTTATCGGCCCATGTCAAATTGACCTGGGTTGTGCTGGTTGCAACCGCATTGAGATTCAGGGGTGCCGGCGGCATTGTTACAGCTTCCGAGACGTTGCTGTATGCGCTCTCCCAGAAGCATGCCGAATTCTTGTAGCCCTTGACCCTATAGCGATACATTACATTGGGGGTCCGACCTCCGTCAGTATAAGTGCCGACGTTGGCGTTGGTTGAATTTATCTGCGCGAAGTCGCTGCATCCTTCTCCGGCGCATCGTTCGATCTTGTAGCCGGTTTCGTCCGTCACGCTGTCTGGCCAGGAAAGTGTTACGGAAAGTTCATTCACGGCAGTTGCGGCCAAGGGGAAATCCACAGGCGTAAAGGTTATGTCGTCGAACCAGGCGGTGCCGTAGGGGGTAGTGTCGGCAAAACAACGGATTGCCACCGCAGTTGTACCTGCTGGAATGGCGATGGTTTCGCTGCGATTAATCCATCCGGAACTGTTTCCTGTACTTGCAATACCGGAAGAACTGATACCGGTTCCACTGATGTTGCATTGGGCTTTTCCTCCGGTGAGAAGTGTGTTGATCCATCCGGAGAGCACATAGCTTCTTCCCGGATTGACAGTAACCGTCTGGGATCTCCCGAGAGTGACGCCGCTTGCGACAAGCTTCAGGCTCTTCACGCCTTCATGTGCCGTGGAGGAGTCAATGCTCGTGCCGTTCAGGGTTCCCACTGCACCTGTCCATCCGCTCGGCGTCTTTTCAAATGAAGCATCAGCGACAAGGTTTGTGAATGCGGGGGTTACGGCAACTACGGGATCACTGTAGGGGCTTTCCCAGACGGTGACGTTGCTGACCACCTTTACGGCCTTGATCCTGAAGCTGTAGGCATGCCCGCTGCACACGGTGGTGTCGCTGAAGGTGGTGCTGCGTGCCGCCGGTGTGCCGACAGGGGCGAAGTCTGTGCAACCTGGACCTTCACATCGCTCGACTACGAAGCCCGTTTCGGTGGCGCTGGTGTTTGCCCAGGTCAGGGTAATTTTAGTCGTATCAACGGCTGCCGACGCGACTGTTGAGGGGCCGGTTATGCTTGCAGTCTGAATAACCGCGTTGCTGATGGTCTCCCATGGGCATGGTGCGCTCTTGTATCCTTTGACACGATAGGTGTAGGCCGCGCCGGGGGTGAGCCCCGTATCGCTGTAGGTCGTGGTTCCTGCCGGGCGGATGGCTATGGGGGAGAAGTCGGTGCAAACTTCTCCACTGCATCGTTCGACCTTGTAGCCGCTTTCATCGGAGGTAGGATCGGCCCAGGAGAGATCCACCTGAACCTCGGACACTCTTCGGGCGGTGAGAGACGGCGTTCCGGGGGCCGGGGTCGTTGCGGTGGCGGTATTCGTGTAGCTTGCTTCCCACGATGTTCCGAAGGTGAAACAGTCGGAGGCGTCTGCCGCTCCGATGGCCACGGCAGGTTCCGTGGCGGAATACTTCCTGACCCTGACCCAGTCTACTTCGATGTCGTCTATGTCCGTGGTGCCGGCGGCTGCGCCGGTGTAATAGCCGAGCCAGAGGTAGTTCGGGTGGTTCCATGTGCCGGTGAAGGTATTCCTGAAAGAATCGGAGTAGTCAGGACTTCTTACAAAGAAGCTGATCCTGCTGGTGTCCTGAAACTCGTATCCGGCTATCCGATATGTGTTGAGCTGTCCTGTTGCGTTGGCGCCTACAACTGCCACTTCCGGTACGTCTCCCCCGAATCCGCCGCTGTAGCTGACGTCTGTCTGGAACACGGAATAGATACCGGTAGTCGGTGCAACGTCCACCCACATGTCGACGCTGCCTCGGTACTCGCCGATCAGGACGCCCGATGCGTTGTAAACCCGATAGACGTCGCAGCACGATTCAGTGGCGGCCTTGACATGAATGCGGGTGATGTTCCCGCCGGCAGGCGGAAACCAAAAGCCGGCGGCAGGCTTGCGGGTAGACTGGTAATTGGAGGTAAAAGGGTTGTAAAGGGCTCCTCCGGTTGAAACGGTGGAAGAGACTGATCCGGTGACGATGTTGTAGGCCGCTACTGTGCCTGTGGCCGCAAAAGGGAGAAGGTTGGCCGAGGCCCCGCTATCGCTTACGAAGTAGGCAAGAGCGTTTGCTCCTGCGTTTCCCGGCTGGGTTGACGAGGCGTTGGCGATGTTGATCCCGGAAAACGATGCAGCTCCAGTGAGGTACTGGCTCTTCATTTCATATACGCGGTTCTGGGGAGTAGATGCGACAGTCGCCTTACTGAAGACCGAGCCGGTGTTGACGCGCAGAGTTCCGTTATTGACGGTATGTCCCCCGGTTGCTCCCCATTTCGTTCCATCCAGGGTCGTTCCGGAGAAATCATCGAAAAACTCGAAGACTCCGGTGCCGTTGCTGGAGCTGGAAGCGAGCGGGTTACCGTAGTATAGGTGGAGGGAATTGTTCATTCCTGTCTTGACCCACACGGTGGCCGAGACTCCATCCGTTTTGGTCTCGATCCAGTACGGGAGCTCGATCCCGGCGCTGGAGTCCATGAACCTCACGTCGTTGAATGACGGGAGCATGTCCGGGTCGTAAGGAATCGTCAGCTTCATCTGAAGGTTGGGCTGAAACCCGGAAATCGTGAGGGGGGCCCGTTTGGTCCAGCATCCGTCCCCGCTGTTGGAAAGCCCGACCGCTGCCCTATTGGCCCGTACTCGATACGTCGCGGTTTCGGAGGTGCAGGCAGAGATGTCCGTATAGCTGCTTGTCGCAGATGCGGCTGTCCCGATCTCGCTGAAATTGTCACAGTTGTTTCCGATGCATTTTTCAATTGAGAAGCCCGTTTCGCTTGCCGTGTTGTCGCTCCAGGAAAGATTGACCGACGTAGTGCTGGAGGCGATTGCCGAGAGATCCGTGGGGGGGGTAAGTGTAGTGGTGGCGCTTGCAGTGTTGCTGTACAGCTCCCAGGAGCAGCTGCCATTCTTGTATGCTTTTATGCGGTAGCTGTAGGAGGTCCCGGCGGTGAGGCCGGTGTCCCGATATGTGGACGCTCCACTGGAAGCTTGTGCGATTTGCGCAAACCCCGTGCAGTTTTCTCCGCTGCAACGTTCTACGACGAACCCCCCTTCGTCGCTGTTGGTGTCAATCCACGACAGGCTGATTTCAGCTTCAGATACGCGGGTGGCGGTGAGGACTGGAGCCCGTGGAGTGGAGGTGGTCGCCGGGGCGGCAGCCATTCCGGGCCGAGATGCCCAGCCATCGCCGAAGGCGATAACTCTGTAACGGTATATGGTCGAATGGCAGGCCGAGGTATCGGTGTATGTCGTGCTGTTGGCGGAGGCGGTTGCCACAGGTAAAAAGTCGCTGCAGTCAGCGCCGGTGCAACGCTCAATTCTGAATCCGGTCTCTCCCGACGTCGGGTCTGCCCAGTTGAGCGCGACACGGGTGGAATCGTTCGCAATTGCGGTAACGTTGGACGGGGATGCCGGAGAAAGGGTCGTGATTTCTTTTTCCGCCCATCTTGATACAGAGCTGCCATTCACGAAGCTCTGGATACGATAGCAATAGGTGGTTCCGGTATTGAGGCTTCCCTCTGCGAAGGAGAGACTGGAGCCTGTAACCAAACCGGCGGCTTCCCACTGGCCGAGGGTAGAGCAGGTACCGATCTTCCGTTCCAGGCGGAAGCCGTCCTTGACGGTAGACCTGTCCGACCAGCTGAGGGCTACGGATGCGTAGCCGGAGACTCCCGTGATACCGTACGGCACGGATGGAACGGAGGTATCCGGGGCGATCTTGTATATGAGGAAATCCGCATTGGCGGAGGCATTTTCCGAATAGCCAGCGATGAATATCTCATCGGCTGAGTTGGCGACTGCACCGGTGGTTTCGTCGAAACTGTTTGCGGCGCCGTTGTAAAGGGTAGCGGACCGCAGGTTGCCGACATAGTCGAACTTGACGGTAAGGCTGTCTGTAGTTAGTGCGTTACTGGTGTTGCCGGCCAGATACGCGTTCCCGTTGCTGTCAACTGCCAGAGCCTTTGCAATATCGTCATTGCCAGGTCTCAAATACGTTTTTTCGAAGACGGTGCTGCCGGTGGTGGAGTACCTGACGAGGGTAAAATCGTGATCGCCGGGCCCGCTCAGGGTTGTTCCTGCAATCAGGATTGAGCCGTCCACCGGGTCAATTTTTACGGCGACTGCTTCGTCCGCGCCGTGGGTGCCCCCGTCCATAGAACGGGTCCAGATCCTCTGAGCAGTAGAACTGGTACCGCTGTACTTGATCGTGTAGAAGTCAGATGTGCCGTCAGCGGTGACCGCGCTGCCTGTCACGTAAACATCCCCTGCTGCATCCATCCCGATTGCGTTCAGCCGGTTGTCTCCGGCAGGCGTAACGCTGTAGACATCCGACCATATCTTTGCGCCTGTCGCTCCGCTGTATTTGGCCGTAAAGAAGTTGTAAACATTGCTGCCGGGAGATTTTTCACTGTATCCGGTGACGAAGATGTCTCCATCTGCTGCAAGAAGCACTGACGTCGGCAGGTCATCGCCGCCGGCTCCGTCGAAGGGGAAGGCGGCCCATGCGCGAGTCCCGTTCTGGTTGTATTTGAGGACATAGATGTCGTCGTTATCGGCAGCGTTTTTTCCATATCCGACAACAACTACATTGTTGGATGTGTCCGCGGCGGAGGCGATTGCAACGGCAGCTGCCCTGTCGTCCGTAGCTCCGCCGGGGACCGGGCCGTTATACTGATCTCCCACCGGTTCGCCTGCGAGCGGGTATCGGATAGTGTAGAGCGAGTTTACGTCCCTTGTCTCCCCATTGTAGAGGGTAGCGTAGCCGGAAACGACTACGCTGTTGTCTTTATCAACGGCTATGCAAGTGGCGATATCGTCGGCTCCTGTGCCGTCATAACGCTTCGACCAGATCTGGCTCATGTCCGCGTGGTTCAGCTTCAGAGCAAGGTAGTCAAAAGAGTGGACTCCCTGGGTATAGCCGACGGGATAGTCGTTCGTTTGACCTGCGACAACAGGATTATTGTCGGGTCCAACGGCAATGGCGTTTGCGAAATCATCCAGGTTCGCCAAACCGTTGTAGAGACGGCTGTCGGCTGGGGGGGTGAAAGTGACCACCACCGTGAGTGCCGTACCGGTATTGCTGTAATGGGAATAGCCGCCTGCCGCGCTGAACGCACGAACGCGATAGGAGTAATAGGTGTTGGGTGCAAGACCGCTGTCTGAGTAGGTGGATGCACCCGCAGCTGTCGTGGCTATTTCGGCGAAAGAGGTGCAGCCGTGATTCTGGCACCGTTCTATGCTGAATCCGTCTTCATTGCTTGAGTTGTCCACCCAGGTGAGGCCAACGCTCGTATCGGTCGTTGCCTGGGCGACAGCACTTGTCGGGGGATCCAGTAACCCCGGATCATATTTGATGATGTAGGTGTCAAGTTCGTTGGCGGGGGTATCGGTCCATCCTGCTACAAGTACTTCACCCGCAGGGGAGAGGCCTATTCCAATCGGTCGGTCGTTTTTGTTGGAGGCTCCGTTGAAGCTTCTATGCCATAGCTGATTTCCGTTATCCTTTTTATACTTTACCGTCTGCCAGTCGAAATTCTTGTCGGCCACGGTGTAGCCGGTGACGAAAACGTCACCATTGGGGTCGATCACGATCCCGGTGGCCGCAGTCATATCATCGTTGCCGTTGGTCGAGTTGAAGTTCCTCTCCCAGACGAGTGCCCCGGTGGAGCCGTTGTATTTGGCGGTATAGAAATCGTTCTGAGCTGTAAGAGTCCAGGTATAGCCGGTAATGTAGACATTGCCGTTGGGTCCGATGGCAAGGCCGTTAGCTTCATCGTCGAAAGCGCCGTTGTAGGTCCGCTCCCATAGCACCTCACCGGTTGCACCGTCATAGTTCACGGTGTATATGTCCTGGTCGATGCCGTTATAGGCTGATCCGGTCATAACTACGTTGCCAGCCGCATCCATCTTTACCAGCTTCCCTATGCAGGAATTGGCCGGTGCGGGAAAATGTCGCCGCTCCCACAGCATAACTCCGCTGTAATCGTACTTTATCGTTAGGGATTCGAATGCGCCTCCGCCCCAGGTTTGACCCGTTACTGCGACACCTCCGGCGCCGGTGGTGATGGAGTTGACGCGGTTTATTCCTGTTGTAGCTCCGTCGGCTATTATCTGCCATGCAGGAGTGCCGTCCGGATTAGTGCCGGCAGGCGTATATTTAAGGATAAGGAATGTGTTGTTGCCGTTCCCGTCCTGAGAATATCCACCTACATAGACGTTGTTGAGGCTGTCCACGGCAAGCGATGTCCCAATGTCGTTACCTTTGGCAACGCCGTTGAAAGCATGCTGCCAGAGGACCGCGCCTGTCGCCCCGTCGTACTTTACGGTATGGACATCGTTGTTCTGGCCGTTCCATGCAAACCCGGTAACCACTACATTGTTGTCCTTGTCGACGATGACGGCCGTTGCCTGGTCGGACCCTCCGGCCCTGTCGTAATTCGATCTCCACGCAATGCCGCTGCCGTCCGCCTTGAACTTGACGGTATAAAAGTCGTCGTTGATACCTCCCGAGATGTTCTGGTATCCGGCGATTATGACGTTCCCGTGGGTGTCTGTTGCCGAAGCCTTTGGTTCCTGTTTGCCCGTGAGAATGTCCCCGGCTTGCCAGACGACGTCTCCGCCGGCACCCCAGGAAGGGATCGGAAAGGCGGATATGAGCAGAAGCGTTCCGGCCAGCAGTAGCTTGGTGAGGTATGCCGCGGCAGTGCGGGCCCCTTTCCGTGTAGTAGCCGCTGCCCCACTATGCACATCTTGTCGCATGGACATTCCTCCGATTGTCGTCAGCATCTTCATGGATCCCGGTATCATTTCATTGCCTACCATGGGGTCTTCACGTTCCAGGAATTGTTGGGCCACCCTTCGGGAGTGGGATGACAGTTGACCCGGTACGCCCCGGTGGGAAAACTGCCCTGGCCGGAACCGCCGTCACCGCTTCCGCTTCCTTCGATGTCATTCAACCCGACGACCCTTTGCCCCTGATGCTTGTAATCAAGGCAGTTAGTGTGCATGAGCCGGGGCAGGCTCGTGACGTGTGGAGCGTGGCACTTGGAGCAAGAGAAGGAGTGCTGTGAGTTGGTCCCCCACCCTTTGACCGATTCATGCACCCGATCGATGCTCCTCCACGGCTGGTTCTTGTTTATACCGTCCGTCAGCGTGCTTTTCGCATGGCAGCGTAGGCAGAGGCCGGCAAATTTAGTGTCGTCCTCGGTAATTCTCCCGCTGCCGAATGTTTTCTGGTCCGTATATACATATGGGGTATACGCCCTTTTCCCGAGAGCGGCAGTGTCTTCCTTGTAGGGAGATGTCAGCCATGTCCCCTTGAGCAGCGGCACGGCGTATTGTTTTTTGTCGCCGAGAGATTGGCTGACGCCGTGAGGATCGTGGCAGGGGGTGCAGAGGCCGTCGATGGTTCCTTCTGCTGCGGAATTGAGCGGCGAAGAGCCGAGCAGGTGTCCGGCTTTCTTCGGTTTCTCTTTGTAAGGGAACCGCTGAGTCGCGCCGTTTGCTCCCATACCGAACCTGTCGGAGTCGAAATAGCCTTTTATGGGGGCTGTCGCGCCAAATGTGGACTGATACCCCCAGGGGGTAGTCCCGGCATTCGGGGTCATATGACAGTCGAAGCATTGTCCTGCGCCGGCGTTGTAGGGGTTGGGGGCTCCGGGTGAGGTGAAGGAGGAGGCTTTGTAAGTCATGCTGTAGCCCCCTTTGCCGGCTTGGGTTTCTTTGAGATTTCCGCCGTTCTTCGTGCCGTTGAAGGTCACGTAGCTGGATGTCACCCCGATGAGTTTCGACCCATGGGAGCTGTGGCAGTCGAAGCACTGGACCCCCTGTGCCCCCTGCCCGCCCCGCGTAATCGGGATCGCATCATCCAGACCTGTGGCAGGACTCCATCCTCCAAGGTTGGCTTCTGCGTTAGCATGGGCAGAGAAAGCCTTGCCGATGGAGTCCTTCTTGGAGACGTTGAAGGTCGATGAGTTATATTTCCCCCATTTTGTCGTTCCCTTGTCGGAGTAACGTGATGCGATACTCTGTCTGTCCCATGCATACTGCCGAGGCGTGCGGCAGTCGTCTTCGAATGGACGGCTGTTGTTGTTCTGGTCGTTGTGGCAGGAAAGACAATGGGTGGATATGGTTGCGGATTCTGCTCGTTCGTTTGCCGTGCCGATGTTGCTCGCCATGAACTGGACCGCAGTGGTGTAAAGCTTGTAGGTCGCTGGCCGGATGCCGGGACCGTAAAGGACAAGGTCCACCTTTGCATTCTTGACCGAGGTATAGGTCTTGTAGTTGTAGCCTTCGTGGTAGGTATTGTCTATCAGGCCTTCGGGAGTCGATTCCCAGTGGCAGGCATAGCAGTGTCTGTTGGTGATCGCGGTACCCTGTATGTGGTGAGAGGTGCCGTCGAACTGCCCCATTATGTCCATCCGCTTGTTGATGGTTCCCAGATGGCATTTGGTACAGTCCCGCGGCAGGCCGAAACCTGAGTGGCGTGGAACAGGCTTGTTCTGATGGCACGAGTTGCATTGCTGGTTGCCGGCATGACTGTCTGCAAAGCGGTGTTCATGGCAGGAGGTGCATACCCTGCCGGAACTATGGCCGTCGCCGCCATCACTGCGGTAATGCTTGCTGTCGGCGGTGTGGCACACGTTGCAGATCCCATTGTAGGGAGCCACCGTCCGGGCGTAGTCGATGCCGCTCTGCTTGCGCGTGAAGGAGACTGCTGCTCTCGTCTGAGGGATGCCGAAGGTGCCGTCGGTGGAGGTGGCAACCTGCCCTTGGACCATATAGATGTTCTTGTCTCCGTGAGGGTCGTGGCAATCCCAGCAGAACTTGCCCCCTTTCCATGTGCCATCCTTTATATATGCCCTGTTGTGCTTGTAGCCGAAGTGCACCGAAGAGGCTATGGCCTTCCTGGGCTTAATGAATCCGGTGCCCGGGTCGAACCCGAGGGTGTACTTCAATGGATTATCGGGTGGCGCGGCATGGCATCCCGTGCATTTGCCGTTTGAGTCGTCGTCGTGGCACTTGAGGCAGACACCCATCATGAGGTATTGGTTTTTTACGTCCGCTTTCTGCTGCTCGTTCCAGAAACCGGCGCCTGAGTTGTGGGTGGTGGCGTCGGTGTCATGGCAGTTTGCGGCCATGCACCCCGATGAGTAGGTCGTCCCGCCGTGCTTTGCCATGACCTCGCTGTTTCCCATCTGGGGGGCCAGCGATTGAAGATTGCTGTGGCAGTTGAGGCACTCCGCATCGGTTCCGGTCATGTGGCAGTACACGCATTCAGTCTCGAACCGGTTCGAGAACTGCGGGTGCTGCCTCAACCTGAACGGATTTGTATCGTCCTTGTGCAGCACCGTGTTGTCATGGCAGTACCAGCAGGGGTTCCCGGGGAAATTAGCCGGCGGATTCGAGCTCCCGGGATATAGGCCGTCGGCAGTTTTTCTTCCGTGACCTGTAGTCGCCCATTCGGTCAGATTTATCTTCGTAACCAGGCCGCTCTGGAAGAACCCGAAGCTGTCCACGTCAACTCCGGTAGTGCCGTGACAGGAGAGGCATATGACACCGCTGCTGACAGACCCACCCCAGACGGGATCATTTCCACCTGTATGGCAAGCGGTATTCTTGCAGGTTCTTTCTACAGGGTCGTAGGTCCCTCCATCCTTGAATACGACATCCCGCGTCTTGTTGACGTGGAACCTGGCGTCAATATGGGCGATTTCGCTCATGCTTCCCGGAGGTATCCCGGTAGTGTGGCAGTCGGTGCAAGTGCCGTTAAGAACGGTGGATGCGTGGCACTGGTCACAGGTAAAATCCGTTTCTGTGTGACGC
This sequence comes from Geobacter sp. DSM 9736, assembly GCF_900187405.1. Lineage (NCBI taxonomy): Bacteria > Pseudomonadati > Thermodesulfobacteriota > Desulfuromonadia > Geobacterales > Geobacteraceae > Geobacter > Geobacter sp. DSM 9736. The sequence goes on along the minus strand of NZ_LT896716.1, from coordinate 2,019,992 downwards.
GGATGCGAGTTGGCTCGCGATGTTCCCGGCCCCTCGTTAGGAAACATGGGGATAGAAGCTTTCCAGTCTTCGCCCGGTTTCCATCCGGTTTTTATGGTCCAGACGCGACCTGTGCCGTCGGTTCGGCCGTCATGGCAGTTGGTGTTGGCGCAGGACCCGCGGGGATGGCCATGGCAGGTATTACATTCGGTTTCCCTCTCCTCCCAGGAGAAGGGGCGTATCGCTCCGGGGGCCGCGGTGCCGTCGCTATGGCAGTAAACGTTGTCACATATTTTTGTCACCGGGTCGTAACTGGGCGCTGGACGCCCGACTATGGACCACAACGGCGCCATTTCCACCTCTTTAGCTCCGTTGACGTGTTTTGTGACGTCTTTTATATTGCCGGACTCGTCGACTGTCCCGTTATGGCAGAAGTAGCAGGCGTATTTCCTGATCCACTGAGCCCCCACGAGCCTGCCGTGGCCATTGGACGTCATGTTCACGAAGGGAGTGCAGAGGCCGCTGGAGGAATTCCACGCGCCTCCCAACTCTGCGCAGGCGGCCGACGTATTGTCGACAGTACGGCCTCGGTGACAGGAGTAGCACTTGGTCGTAGCGGTGTCGGACCATCGTGGCGTGATAGTGCCGGAGCGGCGAATGCCGTCGCTGTGGCAATAGAGGTTTGTACAGGCGCCGTTCCGGTCCGGATTCTGGCTGGGAAGGTAGTAGGGATATGCTGTCGTGCCGGTATAGCTGCCTCCTCCATTCGGTGCTTTGCTGAATTGAACCGCCAGCGAGCGCTTGCCGGCTTCGAGGGCATGTGCAAGCGGATCCGGTTCGGCACTGTGATCAATATGGCAGTTGCTGCAGCTGTCGGTGCCGGTTCCAAAATAGTCACCATGCTTCTTGCCATGGCTTCCGTCGGTAGGAGGTGCACTGTGACAGGTGTTGCAACTGGTTCGCTGGAGCCGATCCGTTCCCCATGCCGGGGTGGAGGTTTCGAAATGGCAGTTTACGGAGGAGCAGGAGCCGGAAGTTACGACCGATGTCTGGGGGGTGGCGGAAGTGCGGTTGCGGTAGGTGGTGATTGCCGCTGAGTTGTTTATCTTCGAGGACAATTTGATAAGGCCGTTGCGGTGTCCGGCGTCATACCGGTCACTGCCGGGATGGCAGATGGCGCAGTCGGACTGCAGAGCGGTTGTCGGGAGGTGTGTGCGGTGATTTCCCGGGAATCCCCCGGAGGCGGGGTCGCGAGTAGCGGAGTCGATAGGGCGTATGTCGGGCGCATAATGATCGCCATGGCAGTCATAACAGTCAAGAGCTGCTTCTGTCACATCCGGTCCAAGGGCGACGAGCAGGAGGAGAAGCAGCCGGATGATCACAGGGTGGATAATAAGATCCGCACAGCGCCGTCGATTCATATTTACAGCTCCTTGTCCGAAAGCTTAATTATCAGAATTTAATATAATTTCGTCAAAACACGCTTCTCTTCCGTTGTATAGCGATATCTGAATTCTGTGAAAGGGTTCTGTAACCATTTGTATTACAAAGGGTTACAGGGGCGTCTCTTATGGGGGCACGGTAGAGAACCCTTTGCGGGCAACGCAGGAAAACTCAATTATTTTGTGGTGATGTAAGGTGGCAACTACTAATTAAAGGAGCTTTAAGCAACTACCGTTCCATCAAGGATTTTCTTATGACATGGCAGGAAAGGATCAAGCGAGGAGTAAAAACAGAAGCCGCCGGCGCTTTTGAATCAATCTATGAGTTACAATTATCTTTGGAAGCTTCCGGATTAGCGGCTGTGGCCTTTTTATAGCGGGAATTCAAATTCTTTTTCAATCTCTATGCCAATTTTTGCGCCGGTCTTACAATACACTTTACAGCCATTTTCTATGGTGTTATACTCTCAGGCAAAATATGATAAAGCGTAATAATATCAGGCAGCTGCTGGCTTTAGTCGTCGTTGTGGGCGCTTTTTTTATTGGAGTTACACTGTATATTAATGTTTCTCCTGTTCCGCCTCCGGCCAATCCCCAGCCCCAGCTTCCCGGGAATGTCGATATGTCTCTTCAAGGTATACGATTTACCGAAACAAAAAATGGAAGCGAGAAATGGGACCTGATTGCGGACCGGGCTGAATACGATAAGCAACAGGATCTGGCGCGGCTTTTCCGAGTAAATTTCAAAGTTGCCGGTGACCGAAGAAGCGGAGAAATAACCATCACTGCCGATCGCGCCGACTATCATACCGTTAATAAGCATGTACGCCTATACGGCAATGTCAGCGCACGATCGGCATCCGGTATGGAGTTTACGACCAGCGAAGCGTTCTTCGATTCTAGCAGTGAAATTATACGAGCACCGGGAAAAGTGAATTTCGCCGATAGCAGAATGAGGGTCAAGGGAGTCGGCATGGAGTTGCACACCGCAGGCAGAGAGTTGCGTATTTTCAACGGCGTTACCGCTACCATAGACCCGATGAGGCTCAATCGATGAAGGCCCGTTCATGGTTTCATGCGGTGGTTCTGTGTACCCTGATCGCCGCCTGTCCGGCGTGGGGGGCGGCAGAGGATCGAAGTGCCTCTCCTATCGAGTTAAAGGCTAATGAGTTACATTCCGATAGTAACAGCAGAACGGCCACCTTCTTGGGCCAGGTGGTAGCGAAGCAGGGGGACGTTACAATTTATGCGGACCGGCTCGTTGTACGTTATGCTGAGCAGGCGCAAGCCGTAGAGAGAGTCGAAGCGTCCGGAAATGTTCGGATAGTGCAGGGGAGCAGGCGCGGAGAGGCAGCCAGTGCAGTCTATGATAACGGCCGCGGTGTTATAACTCTGGAGGGGAATCCGCGGGTCTATCAGGGCAATGACATTGTGTCGGGACGTGTAATCACTTACTATTTGGACGAACAGAAAAGTACTGTGACTGGTGGATCAAACGAGCGTGTGCGTGCGGTGATTCATCCCGGTCAGGGTTCGAAAAGCATCGGCACGAAGGGTGATGCTGTTCCAGGTCAGCGCCGGGGGGGGCAGTGACCGGAGGCGCCTTAATGAGACACCCGGTACATGCTCCAAAATTGCTTCGTTGCGTCGGGTTGAAGAAGAGCTTCAACGGTCGGGCGGTAGTAGATGGCGTCGACCTGGAAGTAGCTTCCGGAGAGGTTATAGGTCTCCTGGGACCTAACGGTGCAGGCAAGACCACGACATTTTACATGGTGGTGGGACTCGCTCATCCTGACAGCGGCGATATCCTCCTCGATGGCGAAGCGATTACCGATCTTCCGATGCATTTGCGGGCTCGCAGGGGCATAAGTTATCTGCCCCAGGAACCTTCGGTGTTCCGCAAGCTGACAGTGGAGCAGAATCTCCTGGCGATACTTGAAACCATGGATCTTTCGCGGGAGGCGCGCCTTCGGAAGGTGCAGGACCTACTCGGGGACTTCCGCATCACCCATATTGCAGGAAGCAAGGGGTATGCACTGTCGGGGGGGGAACGGAGGCGGGTCGAAATAGCCCGAGCCCTCGTAACCGATCCGGCATTCATTCTCCTGGACGAGCCCTTTGCGGGGATAGATCCTTTGGCTGTAACGGATATTCAAAATATTATAACTGAGCTTAAAGGGCGCGGCATCGGGGTTCTTATCTCCGACCACAATGTCCGAGAGACCCTGGGTGTCTGCGACAAGGCTTACATTCTCAACGCCGGACAGGTCCTCGAGTATGGAGATCCGCAGCACATTGCGGAGAGCAAGAAGGCCCGGGAGATTTACCTGGGTGAGAAGTTCCGGCTATGACCGGGTGTTTCGCGGATTGACCAAACAGTAACAGGATAAGGTGCAGAATTTATGGCCATAGAGATGCGCCAGCAAATGAAAATGGTCCAGCAACTGGTTATGACTCCGCAGTTGCAGCAGGCCATCAAGCTCCTCCAGTTGTCCCGCTTGGAGCTGCAGGACGTTGTGCGCCAGGAGTTGGAGGAAAATCTGATTCTCGACGAGGCGCTCGATCAGGAAGAGAGTCCGGAGGCTGAGCAATTCGAGCTGGCCGAAAAGGAAGTGTCGCCTGAGGGGGAGGGGGAGACGCCTGACTTCAAAGAGGTGCAGGCCGGCGAAGAAACCCTTCGCGAAATGGATTGGGATACCTACCTCGAAGGGTACAATTACAGCGCGGGGGAGCAATATTACGAAGACGATGAAGACCGTCCCTCCTACGAAAATATACTTACAAAAAAAGGGACTCTCTTCGACCATCTTATGTGGCAGCTCAGCTTGACCCGCCTGACGGAAGAGGAAACACAAGTCGGCGCAGAGATTGTCGGCAACATAGATGAAGACGGTTACTTCCGTGCCTCCCTATCCGACGTGGCTGCTGCGTGCAATGTGGAGGAACCTTTCGTCGAAGGGGTTCTCGCGCGTATCCAGGAGTTCGACCCTCCGGGAGTAGGGGCCAGGGACCTGCGCGAGTGCCTGCTGATTCAGGTTCACCAGCTCGATATGCAGGACACACTGGTCGAGACGGTCGTAAGCTTGCACCTCAAGGACCTTGAGAACCGCAAGTACAAGCAGATTGCCAAGAGCCTCGGCTGCGTCGTTGAGGATATCCTTCTTGCTGCCAAGATAATATCCTCCCTTGATCCTCAACCCGGACGACTCTATGGCCAGGATGATGTGCATTACATTTCCCCCGATATTTTCGTCCACAAGATCGGTGAAGAATACGTTGTGGTGCTGAACGACGAGGGGCTTCCAAATCTTCGCATCAATCCCCTTTACTCGGGCGACTGGAAAACAACGGTCCAGGACAGTAAAGTTGAGGAGTATGTGAGTGACAAGATGCGCTCGGCCATGTGGCTCATCAAGAGTATTCACCAGCGGCAAAGAACTATATTCAAAACAGCGAAGAGCATAGTCAAGTTCCAACGCGAATTTTTCGACAAAGGGATCGAATACCTCAAACCCCTTGTCCTGCGCGATGTGGCTGAAGACATCGGCATGCATGAATCGACCATCAGTCGTGTCACTACCAACAAGTACATGCAGACCCCCCAGGGGCTCTTCGAGCTGAAGTATTTCTTCAACAGCGGTATATCGACCAACGGCGGCGACTTCATAGCTTCGGAAAGCGTCAAGAACAAGATCAGGGAGATAGTTGAGTCGGAGGACCCGCGCAAGCCCTATAGCGACCAGTGTCTCGCCGAGCTGTTGCTGGCCCACAACATCAATATCGCTCGCCGGACCGTGACCAAGTACCGCGAAATGCTCCGTATCGGATCATCATCGGAGCGAAAAAGATTCTTCTGATACTTTTGCAACTCCCGTCGTGCGAAGACTCGACGAAGCTTTAAGAGCTCCATAACCATTCCAAGGAGGATTCAATGCAGATTACTACTACGTTCAGACACATGGAGCCCAGCGATGCCCTCAAGGGATATGCAGAAGAAAAGCTGGAGCGTATCAAGAAATATATAGATGAACCCATACTGAGTCAGGTTTTTCTCACTGTGGAAAAGATCCGCCACATCGCCGAAGTGACCATAACCGCCAAAGGGGTAACCATCAAGGCGGCGGAAGAGACCAATGACATGTACTCGGCTCTCGATGCAGTGGTCGACAAGATCGAGCGGCAGCTGCGCCGGTACAAGGAGCGGCTCAAGGAGCATAAACCCTCGGAAGTGGTCCGCGAGCGGAAGGTCGTCAAGAGTGTCGTGGAAGCGGAAAGCATCGAGCAGCGCAAAGAGCCGGTGGTGATTCGCAGCAAAACCTTTTCCATAAAGCCTATGTCGGTGGAGGAGGCGGTCATGCAGATGGACTTGCTCCACAAGGATTTTCTGGTCTTTACGGATGCAGGAACGGAAAACATCAACGTTATCTACCGCCGCAAGGATGGCAATTACGGCCTGATCGAACCTTCCAAGGCATAGGTTAGGGTGTCTCGGCTGGAGGAGAGATGAAAAACAGCCTGGTTCTTCAGCAGGAGGATGTTATCGCCGAGTTGGCGGCTGGAACCAAGTACGAGGTTCTCGAAGAACTTGCCTTACGGGCTGTGGAGCGCCATCCGGGGGTGGATAAGACAGAGCTTCTCAGGGTCTTGCAGGACAGGGAGCGTCTCGGGAGTACGGGGATCGGCGATGGCATAGCTGTTCCCCACGGAAAGCTGCGACATGCCAGAGAAGTTCTCAGCGTGTTCGGTCGCAGCCGTTCGGGGATCGACTTCAACGCCCTGGATGGCAGAAAAGTGCATCTCTTCTTCCTGCTGGTTGCCCCAGAAGAAGCTGTGGGAATACACTTGAAGATGCTGGCAAGGATATCACGTCTGCTGAAGGATTCCACTGTGCGTGGGAGGCTGCTCGAAGCTAAGGACGAAGCCTCCCTCTTCAGCATCATTCGCGACCAGGACAGCCGCTTTTGAATACCATAAGCCTTTCAATCGAAGATCTGCTCAGGGATGAGGAATATGGTCTCGACCTGAAGCTGCTTGCGGGGGCGAAGGGCCTCGACCACCGGCTCTACAGCTCACGGATCCAGAAACCCGGGCTCGCTCTGACCGGGTACGTCGAGCATCTCCACCCCTCCAGGCTGCAGGTTCTCGGCAATACCGAGATTTCATATCTCAACCAGGTTCCACGGAAGCTGGTCGAGAAGCATATCGAAAAACTCTGCCAGTTCCCAATCTCCTGCTTCATCATTACCAAAGGGCTGATCCCACCCGATTTTCTCGTGGAGGAGACGGAGAAGGCAGGTATTCCCCTGCTTGTGACTCCTCTCCAGTCGTCCACCTTCATTTCGCTTATTACCAAATTTCTCGAAGAGCGGCTGCTTCCGACTACCCACATTCACGGAGTGCTTGTGGATGTGCTGGGTGTGGGTGTTCTTCTGCTTGGTAAGAGCGGCATCGGCAAAAGCGAATGTGCTCTGGACCTTGTGATCCGGGGGCATCGCCTAGTCGCCGACGATATCGTCCATATAAAAAAGAAGGTGCCTGCTGCTCTTGTAGGGCGAGCTGCGGAAACGATTCAGCACCACATGGAGATCCGTGGTCTGGGCATCATCAATGTAAAGGACCTGTACGGAGTTTCCTCCATCAGGGAGAAAAAGATCATCGATCTTGTTCTGGAACTTGTAGAGTGGGATCCGGAGCAGGAATATGATCGTCTCGGTATCGATGATCAGACTTACACAATCCTTGATGTCGAGCTTCCACACCTCAAAATTCCTGTTCGACCAGGACGTAACCTGACCTCCATCATAGAAGTTGCCGCCCGTAATTTCCTGCTGAAAGGCATGGGCTACCACTCGGCCATGGAGTTCCACGAGCGGCTTCTGTCACGCCTCGACGTACGGCCTCTCGGAGACGAGGTCGAATAGTATGCGAATCGTCATCATCACCGGCCTCTCGGGCTCCGGGAAGTCCACCGCCGTAAAGGCTCTGGAAGATGAGGGGTTCTTCTGCCTCGACAATCTACCAGTAGCGCTCTTTCCTACCTTTATCGATCTGGTGGAAAAGTCGGGGGAGGTACGCGACGTCGCACTGGTTACCGATATCCGGGGACGCGATTTCTTCAAGGCTGGCGGGAAGGTGTTCCAGGAGATTGGTGAAGCGGGGCATGATGTAGAGATCATTTTTTTTGAGGCTACGGACGAAGTCCTCATTCGGCGTTTTTCGGAAACAAGGTGGTGGCATCCCGCTCTCGATAGCGGATCCGTTCCCGAAGGAATACGTTTTGAGCGGGAGCAACTTGCCTGGCTGCGCCGGCTGTCCACCATGGTAGTAGACACTTCCGAGCTGAACGTTCACCAGTTGAGGGAGAAGGTGATCAGCCGCATAAGAGGAGGGCAGGAAGCCCGTCCGATGACCGTACATCTCCAGTCCTTCGGGTATCGCTACGGCATTCCGCTTGAGTCGGACCTCCTCTTCGACGTGCGCTTCCTTCCTAACCCCCACTTCGTTCCTGAGTTAAAGGAGTTCTCGGGACTTGACCCCCAGGTGCGTAACTACGTTCTGGAAAAACAGGAGACTGCCGGGTTTCTTGGCAAGCTGTTCGAGATGCTTGAGTTTCTACTGCCCCACTACCAGCGGGAGGGGAAGTCGTACCTGACAATCTCCATCGGCTGCACCGGAGGACGACATCGTTCGGTAGTGATAACTGAGGAACTCCGCAGGGTATTCGGGGGCAAGAAGGTAAACCTCAAAGTCACCCATCGTGACATGGAAAAGGGAATATAACAGATGATCGGATTGGTAGTGGTAACCCATGCCGGCCTGGGGCGGGAGCTTCTGAAGGCGGCGGAGATGATCGTAGGGCCGCTGGAGCGGGCGGAGGCAGTGGGTATCCTCCCGGAAGACAAGGTAGAGGCTATCCGCGAGGGCATAGCCGGCGCTATCGAGCGGGTGGGGCAGGACGGGGTGATACTTATGACGGATATGTTCGGAGGAACACCTTCCAACATGAGTCTTTCCTTTCTCCAGGAAAAACGGGTTGAGGTGCTGACTGGCGTGAACCTGCCGATGATCATCAAGTTCGCTTCGGACCGGCTCAGGCATGCCGTGACGGATCTTGCTCCCATTCTCAAGGAATCCGCCCGAGAGAGTATATCCGTCGCCGGCGATTATCTGAAGAAATAGATCGAGTCTGCACCGCAGGCCCCGCAGGAATTCTTTTAGAGGGTTGTTGAAAAAACCGAGTTGTTCAAAAATGGCAGATCGTTGCACCCGCAGAATGCCCCACGTAGGCGTGACAGCGCCACACCGCACACGGCGGTTTCGAGGACGGCGGCGAGATGACTGTTTTTCAAAAACCTCTTAGAACCTACAAGGACCACATGATCGAACGGGAATACACCATCGTCAACAAGCTCGGGCTGCATGCCCGTGCATCGGCACTTTTCGTCAAGACGGCCAACCGTTTCTCCTCCGAGATAAAAATGGAGCGTGAGGGGATCGAGGTTAACGGAAAAAGTATCATGGGTATAATGATGCTGGCCGCAGGCAAGGGATGTACCATCAACATTAAGACTGCTGGGGCGGACGAGGCGGAAGCCATGGAAGCTCTTGGGGAACTTGTCGCCAATGGGTTCGGCGAAGACTGACAATCGGATTGTTCAGGGTATCGGCGCTTCGCCGGGAATTTCCATCGGTCAGGTGGCCATTGCCGACAGACGCCGTGTAGCCGTTTCAGAGGAGACGATTTCTCCGGACGAAGTTGGTGCGGAAATATCGAGATTCCAGCTCGCGCTGCGGGAGGCTAAGGAAGAGCTGCAGTCCCTCAAACAGCAGATTTCGGAGCAGCGCGGCCCCGAGCATCTTTACGTCATAGACACTCACCTGTTGATCATGGACGATGGAATGCTCAGCAGGGATACCGTTAACTTCATCGAGGTGGAGCTCTGCAATGCCGAAGGAGCACTGAAGCGGACCCTGAGGAAGTTTCGCGATTTTTTCGCCGGGATCGAGGATGAGTATTTCCGGGAGCGAAGCGGTGACGTCGAAACCGTGATAGAGCGGATACTCCGCAAGCTCGTCGGCCATCAGCAGGCGCCTATCTGCAACGTCGAGGGGAAAAGGATTGTCGTCGCCCACGACCTCTCCCCTTCCGACATCCTCCAGATCGACAAGGAAAAGGTCATAGGATTTGTTACCGACCTGGGGGGAAGGACCTCTCACTCCGCAATCCTTGCACGCGCTCTTGAAATTCCCGCTGTCATAGGCCTGGAAAAGATCACGGCAGAAGTTTCAGACGGCGACTCCCTGATAATCGACGGTGCCACCGGGGTCGTGGTAATCAATCCCGACGAGGATACCTTCCGTGATTACCTGAGGCGAAAGCAGCACTACGACTACATGGCGCATGAGCTGATGAAGCTGCGCGACCTTCCTGCCGAAACTCTGGATGGTCATCGCATTTCGCTCAAGGGTAATGTGGAGTTCATCGAAGAGGTGCCTTCAGTCACCGGGCACGGCGGCGAAGGCATCGGGCTCTACCGGACGGAGATGCTCTTCTTCAACCGCTCCACCATCCCCGATGAAGAGGAGCAGTTTGCCGCTTATTCCGCCCTTGTGAATGCCGTAGCTCCACATCCGGTCACAATCCGCACCCTCGATGTAGGGGGTGACAAGTTCGCTGCGCATTTGAACCTGACCGACGAACTCAATCCGGCTCTCGGAGTGCGGGCCGTTCGCCTGTCACTCAGGGAGCCGGAAACGTTCAAGGTCCAACTTCGTGCAATCTTACGTGCCGGCGCACTGGGCAAGGTCCGCATATTTTTCCCGATGATCTCGGGTGTAGCGGAGATCCGGGCGGTGAAGGCGCTTCTGGAGGAGGCGAAGGCGGAGCTGCGCGCTTCGGGAAAACCCTTCGACGAACGGATCGAGATTGGGATCATGATCGAGATTCCTTCTGCCGTCATCATCGCCGACCTGCTCGCCAAAGAAGTCGACTTCTTCAGCGTCGGCACCAATGATCTCATCCAATACTCACTCGCCATAGACCGGACCAACGAGCACCTTTCCTACCTGTACGAGCCGCTCCATCCAGCGGTCCTGCGATCCCTAAAGATGGTGGTTGACGCCGCCCACGCCGCGGGCATTGACGCCTGCATGTGCGGAGAGATGGCAGGGGAGGAAGGATATCTACCGATCCTCCTCGGGCTCGGATTCAATGAGCTTTCAATGAATTCGGTATCGATCCCCCGGGTGAAGCGTATCCTGCGCCGCTGCTCCAAGAAGGAAGTCGAGCAGCTTGCCGAGAAGGCTCTGACGTTCGCCACGGCCCAGGAAGTCGAAGTCTTCCTCAAGAGTGAGATTGCCGCTCACTACTCCGCAAGTATCGACTGAGTTTCTCGCCGTTTCCTTCCCAATGTAATGTCGCAACTTCCCTACATTCGTGCTGGTTTTCCGTACTTACTGACTAAGTACACGAATTAATTGGCAGCTCTTATGATTTTGTGTTAACGTCGGCTCCTGTTTTTATTGATGCACAGGAGGGGCACATGGGAATTTGCTCCCTGATACCGTCGTAGTCGGCCACGGGCCGATGCGGCGGTTTTTTGTTTCCGACGGCGGTTCCGCGTGGGTGCTCAAGAAGTATTGGAGTTGTTGAATTATTTGCGACTTATTTTGTCGCGGGTTTGTGGTAGTGATGGTGGCCAATTATCCGTTGCCGGAGGAATTGACTGTGAATGATCCCATTGCGCATGTGGCGGAGGATGGGCGGGTGCATGGGCTGGAGGAGCCTCTGCGGGGGACGGCGGAATTTTTGGCTCGGTTTGCGGCTCGGACACTTGCCGGTGCGGCCATTTTTTGTTTAAAACGCAGCGTGAACTTTACAGTTACCTGACATGACACAGAAAGGGGGGCCGATGAAAGAGTATGTCATTCAGTTGGAGGTTGCAGGACCGACGGCCATGTGGACAAGGCCGGATACCGGCGATTCTCCAGTGAGCTATCCTTTACCGACGTATTCGGCGACAAAAGGGTTGTTCGAGTCGGTGGTCAGGATCGAGACCGTGGAAATCGTGCCGACTAAGGTAGAAATCTGTGCGCCTGTGGTCTTTCACAACTATGCCACCAACTATGGAGGACCCTTGCGAAAGTCTGCCATTATGCCAAATGGCAGCTATCAACTGCTGGCAACGGTACTTATCAATGTCTGTTATCGTCTGTATGCCGAAATCAGACCGGCGCGCTTCAACAGGTCTCTCTCGGAAAAGGCACGAATACAGGCCAGCAAGGGGCTCAACGCCTTGCATGCCTGTCAGGGTATGTTCAACCGCCGCTTGGAGAAAGGACAGTGGCACAATACGCCATGCCTTGGCTGGCGCGAGTTCGTGCCTGATTATATGGGTCCATTTCGTGATGAGACTCGGATACAGGAGGATATAAATCTCTGCTTCCCCAGTTTTCTGTTTTCGGTATTTACCCCTGCAGGGGAGAGGCAGCCGATTTACACGCCTGATGCCCAGGTGAAAAACGGGAGGCTTATTTATGCTGAATGAACTGCGCGAACTCTCCCTTAGTCTAGAAAAAGCAGGGATTGAGGTTGAAGATATTCACCCCAGTTTCAAGGGGTGTCCTAAGTATGTGACCTATTGGGTCTACCTTAACAAGTCAGGAAATGTTTCTGCCATCGCTCCGGTCCCGTCAGAGCAGGTGCAGAAGGTTCGGAAATGGGAGAAGGCAAATGGGATATCATTCCCGGCATTTAATATGCCGCCGATCTTTAGGGCTGCATCTGAGCCATCTCAACAACAAGTGAAGCTCCTGAAAAAGAGCATAGAAAAAGGCCATTCCTTATCTGCTGACGAAATTAAGTCTGTTGTTGATGCCTGTGAAGATTTGTGGGCCGAGGTGGTCAAAGGTAAAAAGGGAGGGCGCAAGCAGCCGACCATAGAAAAGCTGACAGACTGCTTCACGAAACCCGTAGCTGACATTACGGATTTTCTCGATGCTGCCCCTGATAACTGCAAGGCAATAACTCAGCTGATCTCAAGGACAAAAATTTTAACGGCAACTACGTTCAAGGAACAGCTCGCATCAGCGCTCCTGAACAAGCTTCACGAAGAACCTAACGCTAACCTAATCGATGTTCTGTTCTTCTGTGGTGAAAAAGAACCAGAAGGAAAGAAAATCCCAAAGAATTTTCAGCTCATCCTTGAACTTGCGGACTGGGATCAATTTGACTTTCCGGCCAACCATCAGGAAGTGCAGCGCTGGATGAACCGGCAATTTCTGGGGGCAAAAGGTAAAGCCAGTCGCTCGGATCTAGACGCCTTTGGCTGTAATGCAACGGGCCGTGACAGCAAATTCCCACCGGTCGGTTTCAAGAACGCTCTCGGCAACGTGATTCTCCGCGCCATGAATCAGGAATCTCCTTGCCAGACTCGATACGCGATGATTGATTTTCATTCCTTCCCTGCCGGTGATGAGGTCCGCAAGGGGATGAAAGGAGCCTTGGAATGGTTGGGGAGCGAAGAACGCAAAGGCAAGACTTGGAGTGACATTTCTCGCCGATTAGAACGGCCGATGCTGTTGTTTGCATATCCTTCCGAAATGCCGGAGGACATGCCGGCTTTGGCCGCGATGATGGGAGATGCCGATGAAGATTCTGCTGAGGATAATAGTGAGAGATTTTTAGCACTAGCTGAAAAGGTGACGTTAGCCTTACGGGGTGGGATAAAAGAAACCGCAGCATGTGAGATTCGCGTGTTTGTTTTAGCCAAGATGGACAAGGCTCGTACCAAGGTTATGGCAAACGGTCGGTATTCTGCTGATCATGTAATCCGTTCTGCTCAAGGCTGGCAGAATGGTTGCCGTGAGTTACCAACTATTGAAGTTCGTGGATTTGGTAGGAGTAAGGGTGACAAACCGGTATGGAACAAACCATTGATTCCGTTTCCTGCCGAAGTGGTCTGGTGCCTGAATACCGTGTGGATGCGTCAGGGTACACATGCTGAAGGCGCGTATGGGTTCACCATTAACGATGCCCTTTGTCTATTATTGGGTTCTGGCGCTCAACTACAGCAGGTCACAACACGAGGATTGGGAACTCTCATCCGCAATAGTACTTCACTCTTGCTGGTAATCGGTCAATCTCATGTGCAGGGAAAGGTTCACGCAGTTGATAGAAAATATACTCTGCAACCGCTCCTGTTGCCGTCGATAATTGGCTTGCTGTTACACAAACTCGGTTATACGAAAGGAGAGATCATGACATCACCGGCATTTCTCGTTGGCAGGCTATTCAATATTGCCGACAGCTTGCATTTTGAATACTGCAAGCATGTACGCAACAACTCAATCCCCCCTCAACTTGTCGGCAATGCCCTGATGGCGACGGCTCAGGAAGAGCCAACCAAGGCACTGTCCGTTCTCTGGGGCAGGATCAAACCCTACCACGCATGGGCGCAGACCCTCAAGGAAGGGGATCATGTCGGGCTTGTTCGATATTTCCTGAAGAACCTCGGCGAAGTATCTGCTCAACTGAAGGACGCTGACTTGCCGAAACGTTGCACAGATGTCGATAAAGCGCAGATGCTACTCGGATACCTTGCCCGTCTCGAATCAGATGACAAATAACTTGAATCCACCCACTAAAGGAGAACATTACCATGTCCAACGACAAGAACCAGATCATGCGTGCAACCGGCCTCCTCGTAATCGAAGCTATCAACTCCAACCCTAACGGCGATCCCGATCGTGAGAGCGATCCGCGTCAACGTCCCGATGGATTGGGAGAGATTTCTCCTGTGTCGTTCAAACGCAAGCTGCGTGACCTTGTAGAAGACAAGCAGGGGCCGGTATGGACGGAACTCAAATCTCGACGTGCCCTCAATGAGGACGAGTTTCACATACTTGAATCTCGCGGGCGGGATAGGGGCAAGATCAAGGAAGAGCTGAAGGACGAAGCAAAGGTATTCAAGAAAAAGTATTGGGATGCCCGGGTGTTCGGAAATACTTTTCTTGAAGAGAACGCCTCAACCAGCATCAAGACTGGCGTTGTGCAGTTCGGTATGGGACTTTCTGTTGCTCCGGTCATCATCGAGCGCCACACCAACACCAATAAAGCTGGCGTTGAAGGCGATAAAGACCGTGGCATGGCGCCGATGGCTTACCGGATTGTGCAGCACGGGATTTACTGCATGCCGTTCTTTGTGAATCCCAGTGCAGCGCACAAATCAGGCTGTACGGCAAAGGATATTCAACTGCTGCTGGATTTGATCCCCCACGCCTATGCCCATTCCCGGTCGTATGTGCGGCCAAACGTTGAGATTCTCCACGCCTGGCACATCGAACACAAATCAGCACTTGGTTCGTGTTCAGATTTCAAGTTGATTGATGCATTGACGCCCACAAGGAAGGAGCAATACGAACAAACCGCCTCCACGAGCAGAAAAGAATACGACATTCCGACAGCGCTTTCTCAGGAAATTCAAGCCAAGGTTGCATGCTGCAATGATTTGATGGAGTTCTGAATGCCTGAGTATCTTGCTCGCAGTCCGAAACCGGATAGGGGGATTCCAGCACAGACGTATTTTCAGCATGTCTCTGAAGTTCTGCGTCTGGCGGCTGGCTTTGCGAAAGATGCGGCGGTCTATTCAGCCAGTGGCGTGCTCTTGCGCGAAGCGGTTGAATATGCCGCTGCATACCATGACCTTGGAAAGCTTGACGAAATGAATCAGACGGTACTGAGAACAGGAGGCGCGGACAGGTTGCCGGTCGCTCACTGGGACGCAGGCGCCGCCCATTTGCTGGCCGGGGCTAAATTCAAGGCTAATAGCCTGGCCGCGCTGTCAGTTTATTCCCATCATTCCGGCTTGCCTTCCTTCGCTGAGGAGGAGGTTAAAGGGCAAGGGAAGGTACTGCGCGAGCTTTCAGCCTTGGAGCGTACAAATAGAGAGTTGCATCGCTATCTGGACGCTCATGTTGCCCTGTTCAAGAATAGCACCATATCGTCAACCCCCACCAGGGGATCAACCTTCCCCCTGTTTATGCGCATGGTTCTGTCCTGTCTCGTGGATGCAGATCATACAGACAGTGCCAGGCATTGCGGAAATAGCGTGCCAGAGGGCGAGGTTCCCCTTGAACCGAAAAGGCGCCTTACCGTCCTTGATAACTACGTCGCCAACATACCTCCTGAAAAAGGGAAGGAGGAACGGAATGCGCTCAGGCGGCAGGTGTATGATGCCTGCCGCAACGCACAACGGGCTGAAAACGGCTTGATCGCCTGCGACAGTCCGGTTGGTACCGGCAAAACGACGGCTATCATGGCGCATCTGCTCAATGTTGCCGCGCAGAAGGGGTTACGGCGCATTTTTGTTGTGCTTCCCTTTACCAACATCATCGACCAGTCGGTCGACGTCTATCGCAAGGCGCTTGTACTGGAAGGAGAGGGGGTAGAGAGGGAAAGAGTCGTTGCCGCTCACCATCACAAGGCGGAATTCGAGGAGGAGACAAATCGGGCGTTTTCCTTTCTCTGGAATGCGCCGGTCACAGTGACTACGGCGGTGCAGTTCTTTGAAACACTGGCAAGCAACCACCCGGCAACGCTTCGCAAGCTGCATCAACTAGCCGGTTCCGCCATCTTCATCGATGAGGCCCATGCGGCGCTGCCGGCCCATCTCTGGCCCCAAGCGTGGAAATGGCTTCAGGAACTCGTGCGCGATTGGGGATGCTATATCGTCATGGCGTCCGGTTCATTGACGAGGTTCTGGGAACTTCCGGAATTCTCCGAAAAACAGGAGCCGCTTCCTGAGCTTGTTTCTCCGGAAGCTGCCGTATTAGCTCGGAAAGCCGAAAATCAGCGTATTCACTACAAGCTAAAAGACGAAGCGATGTCGCTGGATGAATTATGCGACTGGATTGAGACGTTGCCATGTCCCCGTCTCGTTATCCTCAATACGGTGCAATCCGCCGCTGTTGTCGCCAGAGCATTTTGCAGACGTCATGGCAGAAGCAATGTCGAGCATCTCTCAACGGCCCTGGCACCCGTTCATCGTAAGGAAACCATCAGTCGTGTGAGAAAGCGCCTCAAGGATGAGAATGACCGCGCCTGGACATTAGTTGCCACTTCTTGCGTTGAGGCGGGGGTGGATTTTTCCTTCCGGTCGGCGGCACGCGAATTGTGCAGCCTGGTAAGCGCGCTCCAGACTGCGGGCAGGGTAAACAGATCAGGGGAATACGTCACGTCCGAATTATGGGGCTTCAGGATCAAGTCAGGCGAACTCCTCAAAGAGCATCCGTCGTTCAGGATCTCTGCACGGGTTCTTTCCGATATGTATCGGGAAAAGATGATCGCCCCGGAATTCTGCAAGGAAGCTATGAGACGCGAGATTAGGAACCGCAACCAGGGGATGTGCGCCGATGATCCTATTGTCAAAGCTGAAAAGAAATCCAATTTTCCGGAAGTCAACGAGCTGTTTTGCGTGGTTCCTTCAAATACTATGACGGTTATCGTTGATGAGGACCTGCGTCGTCGAATCGAAAACCATGACAGGATTGACTTCAGAGAGATACAACAGAAGTCTGTGGCGATCTATATGGCAAAGGCTATCGGGTATGCCGTTGCCCCCTTGCGTGGGCAAAAAGCTCTTTACGCCTGGACTTTGGCCTATGATGATTTTCTCGGTTATATGACCGGTGTGCTGACGGTAACTGATTTTGCCGACAACTGTTGTATCTGAAAGGAAACTATGGACGATCTTGAACCGATCATGATTTCCGCCCTGAATCACTACCTTTTCTGCCCGCGTAGATGTGGATTGGTGCATGTGGAGCAGGTTTGGAGTGAAAATCTTTACACTATGCGCGGTAACGATGTGCATGAGAATGTTGATATCGAATCCTGTCAGGAAGTAGGCGCAATTCACTATGAGAGGGCATTACCGATCTGGTGCCGGCGCTTGAGTCTGGTAGGTAAGGCTGATTTGGTGGAGTTTCACAATGGAGAGCCGTACCCAGTCGAATATAAGTCCGGTCGGTATAAAGATTTTGAGAATGATTATGTTCAGCTCTGCGCCCAGGCACTGTGCCTGGAAGAAATGTTCGGAGTTCCGGTGGAGAAGGGAGCTCTGTACTGGCACGGCTCGCGGGAGCGGAAGGAGATTGCCTTGACCCGGACCATGCGGGACAGGGTAGAGGAGGTGGCCGCCTCGGTCCAAGACATCCTGGCCCGGCACTGCGTGCCGCCGCCGGTGAACGACAAGCGTTGCGAGAAATGCTCCCTGCGGGAGTCGTGCCTGCCCCACGTGGTGGGAGAGAAGGGGAGGAGTTTGAAAGCTGTGAGAGAGTTGTGGAGTTTGTAGGGTTCTTGGAGTTTCGGAGGGAGTGGGAATGGCGAAAATAGAGAGATTTGAGGACATTCAGGCATGGCAGAAGGCGCGGGAGTTGACCAAGGAAATATATTGCTTAACGCTTTTGGCCCGTTTGCTAAAGATTACGGTCTGCGGGATCAAATTCGCCGTGCTGCTGTGTCGATTATGCTAAATATCGCTGAAGGTTTCGCCAGAAAGTCGAATCGTGAATTTTGCCAGTTCCTGGTTATCGCCCATGGCTCCCCTGCAGAAGTACAGGCTGCTCTCTATATTGCTCTCGACCAGAATTACATTACCCAAGAGCAATTTGAAAATTTGTACGGAATGGCCGACGAAACGTCAAAAATAACTATGGGATTTTCCAGGTATTTGGATCAACCGAAGAGCAAGAATTCAACTCAAAAAACTCCCAACTCCACAAACTCTCATAAGGAAACCACATGAAACAGCTCTTGAACACCCTCTACGTCATGACTCAGGGGGCTTACGTCTGCCTCGATCATGAGACGGTTAAGGTGGAGGTGGACGGGAAGGTGCAGATGCAGGTACCGCTGCACCACCTTGGGGCCATCGTCACCTTCGGTAATGTCATGTTGAGCCCGTTCATAATGGGGCGCTGTGCCGACGACGGCCGCGCGGTAGTGATACTTGGCCGGAACGGCCGTTTCAAGTGCCGCGTTACGGGTAAAACCCATGGAAACGTGCTGCTCAGGCAGGCGCAGTATGAGGCAATGCGCGATCCCGCATCTGCCGCGGCTGTAGCGAGGAACATCGTTGCGGGCAAGATAAAGAATTCACGGGAGATACTCATGCGGGGGGCGCGGGAGACCGGGGCACATGAAGAGAAAGCCGCGCTGCACGGAGCTGCGCAAGTCCTCGCAGATTCGCTCTTTCACCTGAAGGATACTCTGGACATCGACCATATCCGGGGACTGGAAGGAGAGGCGGCGCATGCGTATTTCAACGTCTTCTCCACGATGGTGAAGGAAGAGGATCGGGCTTCGTTCACCATGAACGGCAGGAACCGCCGTCCGCCGCTTGACCCCATGAACGGTCTACTGTCGTTTCTCTACACGCTTCTCCTGAATGACTGCATCACCGCAGTGGAAGGAGTGGGGCTCGACTCACAGATGGGATTTCTGCATGCTATTCGTCCGGGAAGACCGTCGCTTGGACTGGATTTGATGGAGGAGTTCCGCTCAGTGCTGGCGGACCGGCTGGCGCTGACCCTTATCAACCGGAAACAGATTACGGCAAAGCATTTCGAGGTGCGGTCGGGCGGCGCCACTTATCTGAATGAGGCGGGGCGAAAGGAGGTCCTGACTTCCTACCAGAAGCGGAAGCAGGAGGAGTTCCATCATCCCGTGCTCAGTGAGAAGGTGCCTTTCGGGCTGCTGCCCCACGTGCAGGCCAGGCTCCTTGCCCGGTACTTGCGCGGAGACCTGGAGCAGTACACACCCGTCCTTTACTCCTAGGAGGAGCGAATGTGGATTGTCGTGGCCTACGATGTCAATACCGAAACGCGACAGGGGCGCAGGCGCCTGCGTCGCGTGGCGCAGGTCTGCAAGAACTTCGGCCAGCGGGTCCAGAAGTCGGTTTTCGAGTGCCAGGTGAATGAGATGAAGTTCGAGGACCTGCGCAGAAAGCTCCTAAGAGAGATCAGCGAGGAGGAGGATAATCTACGTCTGTACCGGCTGACGGAGCCGAGGGAGAAGAATGTGGAGAGTTACGGCCAGACGCGGACGATTTTTTTCGATGATGATCCGCTGATTGTCTGAGCGCGAACCTGATGCTCGTGCGGAAACACGGGTGGGTTCGCGGATGAGACAACCTCATGGAATTCGGCATGTTAGTAGGAGAGATCAGCGTGTAGCGCGGCCCTGCTCAGGCATTTTGACCAGTTTCGCGAAACTGCGCTGGTAAATTGTTGGAACTGTACCCCTTTTAAGGGGGACAGAAGCGCCCGTCCGCAAGGGCGGGCGAGGATTGAAACACGAATACGGCCGGCGCCGCCATGTACGCCCTGGAGGAAGCGCCCGTCCGCAAGGGCGGGCGAGGATTGAAACTCGTCCGGCTGCTCGCTTGCCTACACCGTGCGGGGAAGCGCCCGTCCGCAAGGGCGGGCGAGGATTGAAACAGTACCCCTTTGCTTGCCAGTTTATGGTTTTGGCGAAGCGCCCGTCCGCAAGGGCGGGCGAGGATTGAAACCTGCCGGGGGCCGTTCAGCCGCGCCAGCGTCGCCGAAGCGCCCGTCCGCAAGGGCGGGCGAGGATTGAAACCCTGGTTTCGCCGGTGAAGTGTTTGGCGAAGGCCGGAAGCGCCCGTCCGCAAGGGCGGGCGAGGATTGAAACAATGAGCTCGCCGTCGCGGTCGGCAAGGGTGAGCCGAAGCGCCCGTCCGCAAGGGCGGGCGAGGATTGAAACGTCGAGCTTCTCGCCTGCGACGTCCGCGCCGCCACGAAGCGCCCGTCCGCAAGGGCGGGCGAGGATTGAAACACCACCGCGACCCGGTAGGTACGCAGATCCTGCGAAGCGCCCGTCCGCAAGGGCGGGCGAGGATTGAAACAAGGATGAGGTCCGGTGTCCCCCCATACTTCAGCGAAGCGCCCGTCCGCAAGGGCGGGCGAGGATTGAAACCTTCTTTCCTTTACCCTGCCTCACCGTTACTATCGAAGCGCCCGTCCGCAAGGGCGGGCGAGGATTGAAACACCCATGAGCTTGGGCACGTGTTCGAAAAGACCCGAAGCGCCCGTCCGCAAGGGCGGGCGAGGATTGAAACTGGGATTGGGATAAATAATGGCCCGCTGCATAGAGAAGCGCCCGTCCGCAAGGGCGGGCGAGGATTGAAACCTCCCGGCCGATTTCCGCGGGTGGGACGAGCGACTGAAGCGCCCGTCCGCAAGGGCGGGCGAGGATTGAAACTCGGCAATAGCCGAGCAGGAGCTGCAGGAGCAGGGAAGCGCCCGTCCGCAAGGGCGGGCGAGGATTGAAACAAGTTTTCCTGATACAGGAAGGCAATGCCTGGATTGCTAGAGAAGCGCCCGTCCGCAAGGGCGGGCGAGGATTGAAACGAATACTACGATTCGACCGTTACCGGGTTCGGTGTGAAGCGCCCGTCCGCAAGGGCGGGCGAGGATTGAAACACCACAACCAAGGAGAAGGTGTCAGGGACCACTGCGAAGCGCCCGTCCGCAAGGGCGGGCGAGGATTGAAACAACGAGGTCAATAATAGACGGTTTAAGGGTGATTACCGAAGCGCCCGTCCGCAAGGGCGGGCGAGGATTGAAACAAGCATCGGGGTGGCCCCTTGCGGGTCGCTCAAAAGAAGCGCCCGTCCGCAAGGGCGGGCGAGGATTGAAACATCCAGCGCATCATCAGCCGGCTCCCCCGCGCTGGAAGCGCCCGTCCGCAAGGGCGGGCGAGGATTGAAACATCCGGAACGGCCGCTTACTGCCGTCGTGCCCGGAAGCGCCCGTCCGCAAGGGCGGGCGAGGATTGAAACTATGATTAGTGGCGCTAACGGCCTGGCGGCCTTGGAAGCGCCCGTCCGCAAGGGCGGGCGAGGATTGAAACTGCATCATGTCCTCAATCTGGCGTAAGCCAGACCAGGAAGCGCCCGTCCGCAAGGGCGGGCGAGGATTGAAACCAGCCGTCAGAGGGGAGGAAATCAGGGAGCGAGAGCTGAAGCGCCCGTCCGCAAGGGCGGGCGAGGATTGAAACATGTTTTACGACGTCGTCGCCGATTATCTCCGCGAAGCGCCCGTCCGCAAGGGCGGGCGAGGATTGAAACTCTATGACGCCCGGAATCCTCTCGCCCATACTCAGGGAAGCGCCCGTCCGCAAGGGCGGGCGAGGATTGAAACGAAGATCACCGAAGAGCAGGCGCAGTCCACGACCCGAAGCGCCCGTCCGCAAGGGCGGGCGAGGATTGAAACACAACAGAACCGTAATATCCGCGCACCCAGTTCTGAAGCGCCCGTCCGCAAGGGCGGGCGAGGATTGAAACTCGCAGGCGGTTCCCTTCTTCACAGTCGCAGTACGAAGCGCCCGTCCGCAAGGGCGGGCGAGGATTGAAACGATAAACGCATCCACCATCAGCCCCGCCAGGATCGAAGCGCCCGTCCGCAAGGGCGGGCGAGGATTGAAACGAGGTTTCGGCCATCGCCGAAGGGACCGAGCTGGAGAAGCGCCCGTCCGCAAGGGCGGGCGAGGATTGAAACCCGCTCATAGTCGTACTTAATGCAGATGAATTTCGAAGCGCCCGTCCGCAAGGGCGGGCGAGGATTGAAACCGGAGCTGGGGGGAGTGCGGGACGGGTGGCGGCGAAGCGCCCGTCCGCAAGGGCGGGCGAGGATTGAAACATCTCGTCGTCGCACTATTGCTCTGCATCACCGTGAAGCGCCCGTCCGCAAGGGCGGGCGAGGATTGAAACGTCACTCCTTACGGCACCGGCCAGAGCCTTGCCGGAAGCGCCCGTCCGCAAGGGCGGGCGAGGATTGAAACATCACACAGCAGGGCGTAACCATCAGCGCGGGAATGAAGCGCCCGTCCGCAAGGGCGGGCGAGGATTGAAACACGTCGATCAAGGATTTATTCACGTCGCCCCTGAGAAGCGCCCGTCCGCAAGGGCGGGCGAGGATTGAAACACGTACAACGGCCAGAGCTGCGAGGCGGTTGCCCGAAGCGCCCGTCCGCAAGGGCGGGCGAGGATTGAAACATACGGTGCATTCTTAACCGGCGGCGTGGCGAGCGAAGCGCCCGTCCGCAAGGGCGGGCGAGGATTGAAACAAGGGTCCTATATCCGGACCCGCTGGCAGGCAACGAGAAGCGCCCGTCCGCAAGGGCGGGCGAGGATTGAAACTGCCGTATTCGGTTACCGGCTGCCTAAAGCTCCTTCTGAAGCGCCCGTCCGCAAGGGCGGGCGAGGATTGAAACAGTCCCTCGGCGTTGTGCTCGGTGCACGACCCGAGGAAGCGCCCGTCCGCAAGGGCGGGCGAGGATTGAAACCAGCCCGGCCTCATGCTTGCCGCCGGCGGCCGCCGAAGCGCCCGTCCGCAAGGGCGGGCGAGGATTGAAACGCGGTATCGCGCGACGGCATGACGAAGAGGGTGTCGCGAAGCTCTGGCTGCGGGATTTGCGGCGAAGGCGAAATACTTTCCGATTTATATCTGCACCGCTTCATAAGCGGCTCTCATTTGTGAAGCCGCTGGGAATCTTGGGTGAGGCCGGCACTGTGATGCAAAACGTTCCGGATCAACCCTATAAAAACATTCACCTTCTTTTGTTTATTCTGCCTCCTCGGCTATTTTCCAATCATCACTCGCCATCTTGCGGTATTCTTGGGTAGAAGATCGAATAAGGCGGAGAAGTTTTAAGAACTTTATTTCCCTCATCGTTACTGTTAACTTTTCCTCGATATGCTTATATCCAGTAGTTTCGTTATTTTCTGGCCCTTCGTAGAGAAAACGCGGGCGTTGCCTGCTATACTTCTGATTCGGAACATGAAAAAGGTCTTTCAATTGCAATCTCCACGGATCGGGAGACAGAATGCAGTTCTACGAGTATAAAGGCTTCACCATATACCCTATGCCGCGGCTTCTCTTCGATTCGGACACATGGTCGGTGAGCCTGACCATTCGGCGCCGGGAGAAGGTGAAGGCTTTCAGCGCACCCAACTCTTTCACCACCAAGGGGGAAGCCGTCTTTCAGTGCATCACCTTCGGCAAGAAGATAATCGACGACGAGATCTTTGGGTACACCATCCACGATCTGCTGTAGTCTCACATAAATCTGCCTCCCGATACTCCTTCCGCTCTCACAGGTTTCGCATATTTCCCGCTTTTACTCGGGCTTTCTCCAACGAAGCCAGAGGCTTTCTTTCTTGACAATCCGAGGGTGGTAGCAGTATAAGTGACAGTCTTTAATCATAAAAGTGCAGAGAAGGAGGTTGCGGCCTGATGGAAATGAAGGACTATATCTTTACGTCCGAGTCGGTTTCGGAAGGACATCCCGACAAGGTTGCGGATCAAATTTCAGATGCCATTCTGGATGCTATTCTCGCACAGGATCCCCGTTCGCGTGTGGCGTGCGAGACAATGGTGACTACCGGCATGGCGATAATCGCCGGCGAGATCACTACCAACGCCATTGTCGACTATCCGAAGGTCGTCCGTGAAACAATCAGGGATATAGGCTACAATGATTCGGCCATGGGATTCGACTGGGAAACCTGTGCAGTCATGACCTCCATCGATAAGCAGTCACCCGACATTTCACAAGGGGTGACCGAAGGTGAGGGGATGTTCAAGGACCAGGGGGCGGGAGACCAGGGGCTCATGTTCGGCTATGCCTGCACGGAAACGCCGGAGCTGATGCCGATGTCCATCATGTACGCCCACAAGCTTACCCAAAGGCTTGCGGAGGTCCGCAAGAACGGAACCCTCAACTTCCTTCGTCCCGACTCGAAATCTCAGGTATCCATCCGGTATGAAAACGATCGTCCGGTGCATGTGGATACTGTGGTCATTTCGTCGCAGCACACACCGGAAGTCTCTCACCAGACGATCAAGGAGGGGGTTATCGAGGAGGTTATCCGGAAGGTGATTCCGGCGAACCTGATGGACGGTGCAACCCGCTTCTTCATCAATCCCACCGGGAGGTTCGTCATTGGCGGCCCTATGGGGGATTGCGGCCTGACTGGGCGCAAGATCATCGTGGATAGCTATGGGGGGCACGGCGCACACGGCGGCGGGGCATTTTCAGGAAAGGACCCCTCCAAGGTCGACAGGTCCGCTGCCTACATGGGGCGTTATGTTGCGAAGAACCTTGTCGCTGCGGGGCTTTGCGAGAAGTGCGAAGTGCAGGTGGCGTATGCCATCGGCGTAGCTGAGCCGGTATCGATCATGGTCGACACCTCCGGCACCGGTAAGATACCTTCCAGCAGGATAGCTGAAATTGTGAGGGAAGTATTCGACATGCGTCCCCGAGCCATCATAGAGCAGCTTGATCTGCTCCGTCCCATTTACCGGAAAACCGCCGCGTATGGGCACTTCGGACGTGAACTCCCCGAGTTCACCTGGGAGCGTACCGACAAGGTGGATGAATTGCGGAAAAAGGCAGGATTATAGACTCAAGAGAATCCTGAGACGACATAGCTCTCATGGAAAGGCCGGGTGCATTCAGCATCCGGCCTTTCTTGATTTTGCATCCTTCTTCCCGCTCATTCTACCCCCTTCACTCGTCTGAACCTGTATCCAACTCCCCGCACGGTCTGAAAGAAAACAGGATTGGCCGGGTCAGGTTCGAAGTACTTTCGCAGCCGGACAACAAAGTTGTCGAGAGTTCGCGTTTCCGTGTCGGAAGAGTAGCCCCACACCTTTTCGAGGATCACCCTGCGAGGCAGCGCCTCCCCCTCCTTCTGAAAGAAGAGGGAGAGCATCTTCACCTCCAGGTCGGTAAGGTCTATTTCGCCCTGGGCGGTGCGGGCGTGGTAGGAGAGGAGAAATACCTCGTTGTCGCCGAAATGGTAGGCTTCCTCAACGGGTTCCGGCTGATACCAGGATGATCGGCGCAGCATCCCGCTTACTCGGAGCAGGAATTCATTGAGGCTGAAGGGTTTGACGAGATAGTCGTCTGCGCCGCTTTCAAGGCCGGTAATCCGATCTCCCTCATCGGCACGCGCAGTAAGCATGAGGATCGGCACGCGGGAATCGGTTTCCCTGATCTCGCGGCAAACTTCGAAGCCATCCATTCCCGGCAGCATCACATCGAGAATTATCAGGGAGAAACGGTCATGGAGAAGCCTTTCCAACGCTTCCTCTCCCGTCTCCACGTGGCTAACCCGGTATCCTTCCATCTCCAGATTGAAACATATCCCCCTGGCCAGGTGCATCTCATCTTCCACCAGAAGGATGGCCGGCTTGTTTTCCGTCAATTTATTCTCCTCAAAATCATGTCCGCGTCCCTGAGGTTTTCGGGGCTACCTCGCCCGCGGAAGAGTTATGATGAAGGTGCTCCCCCTTCCCGGCCCTTCGCTTGTGACGCGGACGGTGCCGCCATGCTCGGTTACAACAGACTTCACTATGTAGAGGCCAAGGCCGCTGCCGCGGATATTTTCACCAGGCTGGCGCACACGATAGAACATCCGGAAGATCTTTTTCAGGTCCTGTTTCGGAATTCCAAGGCCTTTGTCACTGAATGACAGGAGAATGTTTTTCCCTTCCGTCTTCAGTTCCACGGAGATGTCCGGCGCCGCGGGAGAATAAAGAATGGCATTTTCGAAAAGATTCCTCAGCACCATTTCTATCTCCTCCGCGTCGACGCTCGCACGGATTCCGTTTTCCACGGCAAGCGCTAGGTTTCCACCTTCGGGAAGCTTTGCTCGCTTCCTTTCCATAAGTGTGGTGACGAGGGAGGAGAGGTCGACTGTGGATACGTGAGCTTCTCTACGCCGCTGTTCCAGCTTTGCTGCCATCAGGAGATTGCTTATGAGGTTGTTGAGGCGCTCCGTGTCGGCCAGCATCGTATCTAGAAACCGTTCCACCTTCTCCTGCGGAGGGTTCCGTAGACGGATGGTCTCCAAGTGGAGCTGGATCGATGCAAGGGGGGATTTGAGTTCGTGGGTCACCTGGGAGATGAAATTACGCTGCTCGCGGTAGAGGCGCTGCTGCCGCTTCCAGTAGAGAAAGATAATGTAGACACCGGCCAGTATTGCTGCCAGAAGGACGAGCCCTTCTGCGAGGACGATCCAATCCAGCCCGGGTTTGACCAGTGGGAGCCCATACCTGGCCGCCAGTTCCCGGAACTCCTTATGTCGCCCGACAAACCAGTTGATCCAGAAGACGACCAGGAGAACCCACAGGAGCTGAATAGCGATCAGAGCTACGAGCGGATGAAGCAGGTTGCGTAACCATTTCATGACCTCTGTGTAGCACCGAACCCCGCGACACGCAAGGCTTTTTTAATAGCGTGCACCTTGTGCCGCGGGCGCTTTTACAGTTTTATTACATAGTCTTATGAACACTTTCTGCTACTGTTTACACAGAGAAGACCAACGTCCGGAGGAGACAATGTACAAACCTTTGCAGATCGGAATTCATCACGTCAAATACCCGCTCATCCAGGGGGGGATGGGGGTCCGAATCTCGGGCGGGTCGCTTGCGGGACATGTTGCTCGGTGCGGCGGTGTAGGGCTTGTGGCGGCTGCGGGTATAGCTTTGAACAGCGGGTTCTTCAACGGTGACAACTATATGGAGGCTGATGCGGAAGGGTTCAAAGCGGAACTGAAGAAGGCATACGAAATAGCGCCGGACGGGGTGATTGGCGTCAACGTGATGGTCGCCCTTTCCGACTTCGAGGCGCTGGTGGAAGCCGCCATCGAGGGGGGCGCGAAAGTTATCGTATGTGGTGCGGGACTTCCGCTCACCCTTCCGGGGCTCACGTCTCACGCACCGGATGTGGCCCTTGTTCCGATCGTTTCCTCCGTGCGGGCAGCACAATTGATTGCGCGGAAATGGGAAAAGGGGTACAGCCGTCTCCCCGATGCGGTGGTGGTGGAAGATCCGGACACTGCCGGCGGGCATCTCGGCGAAAAAATGGAAAACATCGGCACGGGTGACTACGACCAGTATGCGACAGTGCGCGACGTGAAAGAGTTCTTCCGCAGCGAGTACGGCAAGGATGTGCCCGTTATTGCAGCAGGTGGTATATGGGACCGAGCCGACCTTCTGTACGCACTGGAGCAGGGGGCGGATGGGGTACAGGTAGCCAGCCGGTTCGTGCCTACTGTGGAATGTGATGCTGCGGAATCCTTCAAACAGGCGTATATCGACTGCATGCAGGATGACATCGGTCTCATCATGAGCCCGGCGGGGCTTCCCGGACGAGCCATCCTCCGAAATCAGGAAGACATTGTTCTCTACGACCAGGTGAGGAATTCCACCTGCACCACCGGGTGTCTCAAAAAATGCTCTTACAAGGAAGCCGGAGAACGGTTCTGCATCGTTAAGGCCCTTGACCGTGCCCAGCGTGGGGACGTGGAGACGGGGCTCGTGTTTTGCGGCTCTAATGCCTGGAGGGCGGACCGGATCACTACCGTCAGAGAGATCTTTGCTGAGTTTTTCGGCGAGGAAGCAGGGACTGCCGAGGCCGAAGCGGCAGCCTAGCGAATCGGGCGGATATTCAGGGAAGGGGTGGCGGTTTGTTCCGGCGCCCCTTTTTCATTTTGTAGCTCGGTTTCGCCCCTATCGGCACAGATCCTTAGTGATCCCTGGTTGACACCTAAACATTGACCAGTATCTTTAGATGTGATATATCAACCAAACTTGATTTAACTATTCCGATGCCTCGGTTTCTTCATGCTAGCTGTTCTTAAAGCTCTTGCAGACCCATGTCGTCTCCGTCTTGTGGCGGTTCTTCTCCGCGGCGAGTTCACCGTGCAGGAGCTGACCTTTATCCTGAAGATGGGTCAGTCGAAGGTGTCATGGCACCTCAAGATCCTGACGGAGGCGGGGGTGCTTGTAGTCAAGCGACAGGGAACCTGGAGCTACTACCGCGTCGGAGGGAGAAGCCCGTTCTTCGTGGCGATCCGCCCGGCCATCGAGGAGGGTGCCGGAACCCTTCCGAACCTGAAGGAGGATCTGGCCTCTGTCGCTGCCGTGCTGGAGGAGCGAAGGAGAAAGAGTTTCGAGTTCTTCGACCGCCATGCGCGTCAGTGGGACAACCTTGCCCGCACGCTGCTGCCGACCCCTGATTACCGTGATCAACTTCTTTCGCTCATCCCTTGCGGCAAGACGCTGGTGGAGATAGGCCTAGGCACCGGCGGGCTCCTGCCGGCACTGGCGGGCAAAGCTGCCAGGGTAATTGGTGTCGATCACTCTCCCGCGATGCTCGAAGAAGCACGAACCAGGCTTGCAGCGGAGGGAGTTTGCGGAATCGACCTTCGCCTTGGAGAGATGACCTTTCTGCCGCTGCCGGATGGAGAAACCGACTGCGCGCTCCTCAATATGGTGCTCCACCACGCAGCTGACCCTCCGGCGGTCCTGGCCGAGGTGAGACGGGTGCTCAGGCCGGGCGGGACACTGGTGCTTGCGGACCTGATCCGGCACGAGCGGGAGTGGGCAAGGGAGCAGCTGGCCGACCAGTGGCTCGGCTTCGACGAGGAGGAGCTTGCAGCCTGGCTTAGGCAGGCCGGTTTCGAGGATATCCGCTGTGGCCGGGTGGAGGGGGGCAAAGGGCAGGAATCCGTAGTGATAGTTCATGCGCATCGCACGTGATATTCGACCGGAAGGCACGTTCGACGCTATCATCCATAAACAGGAAAAAAAGGAGGCTTCACATGACGCAGGATTTTAAAGTTGCCGATCTTTCACTCGCCGAGTGGGGGAAGAAAGAAATCAAGATTGCTGAGACGGAAATGCCGGGCCTTATGGCAATACGGGAAGAGTATGCCTCCAGCCAGCCCCTGAAGGGAGCCCGTATCACCGGATCTCTTCATATGACCATACAGACGGCGGTCCTCATTGAGACCCTGAAGGCGCTCGGCGCGGAGGTGCGCTGGGCTTCGTGCAACATTTTCTCCACCCAGGACCATGCCGCCGCCGCCATTGCCGCGGGGGGTACCGCCGTGTACGCTGTCAAGGGGGAGACGCTGGAGGAATACTGGGACTACACTCACAGGATCTTCGAGTGGCCAGACGGCGGATTCTCGAACATGATCCTTGATGACGGTGGAGACGCAACCCTTCTTCTCCATCTGGGAACGAAGGCTGAGAAGGATCAGTCGGTGCTTTCAACTCCGGGTTCGGAGGAGGAAACGATCCTCTTTGCAGCCATCAAGAAGAAGCTTGCTCAGGATCCCACCTGGTACTCCAGCCGCATCGACAAGATCAAAGGGGTGACCGAGGAGACGACTACCGGAGTGCATCGGCTTTACCAGATGCACGAGCGGGGAGAATTGCGGTTCCCGGCGATAAACGTCAATGATTCCGTAACAAAGAGCAAGTTCGATAACCTGTACGGCTGCCGTGAGTCTCTGGTGGATGGTATCAAGCGGGCCACTGATGTTATGGTGGCGGGAAAGATCGCTGTCGTGTGCGGCTATGGCGATGTCGGGAAAGGGTCTGCCCAGGCGCTCAGGGCACTATCGGCTCAGGTATGGGTAACGGAGATCGATCCGATCTGCGCCCTTCAGGCAGCGATGGAGGGATACCGGGTAGTGACGATGGATTACGCCTGCGACAAGGCCGACATCTTCGTAACCGCTACGGGCAACTATCACGTCATCGCCCATGAGCACATGGCGAAGATGAAGGACCAGGCCATAGTCTGCAACATCGGCCATTTCGACAACGAAATCGATGTAGCCTCCATCGAAAAGTACCAGTGGGAGGAGATCAAGCCCCAGGTGGACCACGTTATCTTCCCGGACGGAAAGAGGATAATTCTACTAGCCAAGGGAAGATTGGTGAACCTTGGTTGCGCAACCGGACATCCTAGCTACGTCATGTCTTCCTCCTTCGCCAATCAAACGATCGCGCAGATAGAGATATTCACAAACCCGGGTAGGTATGAGGTCGGGGTTTACACCCTGCCGAAGCACCTTGACGAGAAAGTGGCGCGGCTGCAGCTTAAGAAGCTCAACGCCGAGCTGACCAAACTGTCGCCCCAGCAGGCTGCCTACATCGGTGTCTCCGTTGACGGGCCGTACAAAGCCTCCCATTACCGGTACTGAAACCTATCCACATCGGAACGTCCATGTGGACTTTCGGGGTTCAGCGACGTATAGTGGCTTACCTGAAGCCGCCGGATCCAGGCGGCTTCAGGTCGTTGCACCGGCGCGGGTGGCAGGCTCATGGAGGAGATATGAAATCAGCAGTTCCGGCACTTCTGTTTTTCGCTTCAACGGCAACCAGCGCTTTCGCAATGTTGCAGCAGGGGTGCGGCGGTGATTGTGCAGGATGCCACACCCTCACCGTGAAAGAGGCTAACGCTCTTCTCACGGGGATGGGGGAGGTGAAGCAGGTGAAGACGCCGCCGGTGCGTGGCCTGTGGGAGCTTCATTTCGAGAAGGAAGGTAAAAAGGCGGTAGCCTACATCGACTATGGCAAGAAGTATGTCATTCCCGGCCCGGTCTACAGCATCGCCACCAGGTCTCCAATAACGGGTGAGGCACCTCCGAAACCAGCTGCAAAAAAGGTGAATGTTTCGGCTATTCCGTTGGCCGACTCCATAACAATGGGAAACCCGAAGGGGAAAAAGAGGCTGTTCGTATTTACCGACCCCGACTGCCCGTTTTGCTCAAAGCTTCACACGGAGTTGAAGAAGCTGGTCAAGCTGGAGCCGGATGTTGCAGTCTACATCAAGCTTTTCCCCCTGAAGATGCACCCCAAGGCGTACGACAAATCACGGGCAATCATGCAGGGAAGTGATCCGGGAAAGCTCCTGGACGAAGCATTCAGGGGGGGTAGCCTTCCCGCTCCGGCACCGCAAGGAGCAAAAGGGGTGGATGAAACGATCCGGATTGCCGGCACTCTCGGAATCAATGCGACTCCGACCCTCGTACTGCCGGACGGGAGCGTTCTGCCTGGTTACCGGAAGGCGGAGGAGATAAAACGCCTGATGGCAAAAAAGAAGAAATAGTCTCTGATTTGATGGTGCTCCTCACCATCAAAATCAAAAGCGGCATGACCCAGGGTGGTCATGCCGCTTTTTTTGCTTAGGAGCCTAAAAGTCCCCGGGGCTACGGCGCGCTTACCGACATGGGAGCGCTCTCCTCGCCACTGGGATTTACTACCTGGACCCGGAAATTCTTGAGTGCAGTGCTGTAGGGGTATCGCTGGTAGATGATGCGGTTGCAGTTCACATAGATAATCCGTTCCCTCTCCCCGGTTCCGGACACTCCAGCGCTGCCGAGCCGTTTCGTCAGGGCACCTGCGGGGGCACCGGGATCCAGGCTGTTTTCCTCCATGACCACCACGACCGACCCTTGTTGAAAATTCCGTCCCTGGATTATCAGGTCGTACGAGTTCACTCGCTCTTCTCCGGGAAAGATGCTGTCGATCTCGGGGGTGCCGAGGATCATGAGGGCCAACGCTCCAGAGGTGGTTTCTTCCACATTCTTCACCTGGACCTGGTGGAGTCCGGGGGGGACGTTCGGGACCGTGAAGGCGAGTGAGGTGTCGCTGATGAAGCGGCCTCGTATAGCTGCACCGTCGAAAAGAACTTGTGAGCGCTCCTGAAAGTTCTGTCCGCTGACGGTGACTTCTCGATCACGTCCCGTGGCGCACAGGTCGATCCTGTCGGGAGAAAGCTCCGCCGCCACCGGCTTCTGGGGCAGCAGCGTAAAGTTATATATCTTGCTGGTGCTGCCGTCCCCACGTTTCAGGAACAGAGCGTAAAGCCCGGGGGCGAGGCGGGGGATTTCAAAGGTGAGCTGTTTCGGGCCCACCACCGTCGTGGGGACCTCCTGGTTTCCGAGGAACGCTACGGTGGTGTCGGTGAATCCCGAACCGTACAGGGTCACGGTGATGCCGGGAACTCCCTGGGCGGGGATGATGCTCAGGATGTTTATCGCTGCGGGACGTTCCTTTGTGCCGGCGGATCGCTGAGAGGGGGTCTGCCCCGTAACCGCCGCGGAGGTTGCGGCAAGGAGTGCCGGAATGATCAATAACCATCGCCACTGCATGTTGTGTCTCCTTTCACGTTGCAGCCGCACGCGGTAGGCCGGATTGTAAGCATTTAAACACGGCTGGCGGGCATGTCAATGAAAACCCTCCAAGTTGTATCGGCTTTCGCAGGCCGGGCATTAGAGAAGAACCCCTGCATCACCTGTTCACCGTCATCGTGAGCCATATGCCGGCAGCGGTAAAGAGCAGATTGGCTGACCAGGCGGCGATCAACGGTGGTAGCGCTCCCGACTGGCCGAAGGAAAGTAGCACCGCGTTTACCATCAGGTAGCTGAAGCCGATGCCGAGGCTTACCCCGACGCCCAGGGCGATTCCGCTGGTGCGTCCACCCCGCAGCGCGAAAGGAATCCCAAGGAATCCCATTACGAGGCACGCGAAAGGAAGCGAGAGCCGGGAGTGCATCTGTGCGATGTACCTTGTCGCGTCGTAGCCCCCCTTCTGCAGTTTATCCACGTACCGGCG
Source organism: Geobacter sp. DSM 9736 (assembly GCF_900187405.1). Classification (NCBI taxonomy): domain Bacteria; kingdom Pseudomonadati; phylum Thermodesulfobacteriota; class Desulfuromonadia; order Geobacterales; family Geobacteraceae; genus Geobacter; species Geobacter sp. DSM 9736. The sequence goes on along the minus strand of NZ_LT896716.1, from coordinate 1,987,065 downwards.
CAGTTCAAGAAAACCCATGTCCCGTGCCCGCCGCTCAAGGACTTTCAGGTCTTCCGGCTTGAGGTTAAGCGAAACCGGCAAAAGGTCCGTTTTCACTGTTCCGACAGCTTCCACGGAAAACTTCCTGCCGACGGCTTCTGTCAGAACCCACCTTCCCTGCGTGCGGATCGCCTGTTTGGCATCGATACGTTCCAGGGGCATCATCCCGGCGTCTAGCCGCCACAGGGTGACACCTTTGAGAGACGAAGTTTCGGGTTCGAAGAGCCGCGCCTGAAGGATGACGTTCTCCTCCCTGTGCCAGATGTTCTGCTGGCGGAAGAAGGTGGTGGGACTCTTTTTCCTTATCAGTACTTCCTCGATGTAACGGGTGCGGTCGAAAGACCATGGGACCAGGGTTTCTCCGGCAACGAGATTGACTATACTCAGGATTGCTGCAATGAGCAGTACCGGTGCCGTGACCCGAACGATGCTGATTCCGCTGCTTCGCATGGCGGTCAACTCGCTGTTGCGGGCGAGCCCCCCCAAGGTCAGCAAGGTTGCCATCAGGACCGCCAGGGGGAGTATCTGGCTGACAATTTCGGGAATTTTCCAGAGGAAATAGAGCGATATGTGATGGATTGCCCCTCCGGCACGCAAAAAGCGTCCTCCTCTGTCGAGAAAATCGATGACGAGGTAGATTGCTACGAATGAGCCGGTGCAGAGAGTGAAGATGCGCAGGAAGGTGGCGGTTATCAGGCGGTTGAGGATTGTCATCGCGTATGCCTCCCGCGCCCGAACCTTTTTCGCAGGTGGTTAGTAAGGTGCGTGAGGTGAACGAACAGCGTTATCCTTCGTTCCGCCGCGGTTGTACGCAGGAGATATGCCCCTAGCAGGAGGAACAGGATGTTCGGGGCCCAGGTTGCCGCGGCCGGATGAAGCAGACCGCGTTCTGTCAGGGTTTTTCCAGCAGAGAACAATATGTAGTAGCCAAGGATGACGCCGAGGCTCAGGGAAAATCCGGCGGCTTTTCCGGAACGCTGATTCTGTATTCCCAATGGGACTCCCACAAGTGCGAAGACGAAACAGGCAAACGGGAGCGAAATCCGCCGGTGGTACTCGATGAGCATGGCCTTTGTGCGCCGCTCGCCCCCAGTTCCGCGGGCGATCTCGCTCCGCAGTTGCGCGAACGTCATGTCCTCTTCATCTGTTTCCACCCGGTCCTCCTTGCGCGCAAGGTTTACCGAGAGGTCGTAGTCCCGGAACCGGATCAGGCGGTAGCCTTCGGGACCCAGGGAGCTGTGGATGCTCCCCTCGTGAAGCCGCAGGTGCAGGATGTTATCTTCGCTGGAGGATATGCTGCCGTGGCCTGCGAAGATGGTGAGGGGGGCGGCGGGATTGCGCTCGTCCTGCAGGAGGATGCCCGACATAAGTCGTCTTTCCTGGTCGTAGCGGTTGATGTACATTACGATGCCGGGAAATTCGTCGATGAAGACCTGCTCCTTGAGTGCCAGGTCGGCCCGGCTTCGCGCCAGTTCAATAACCGCTTTTTTGAATGCGACGTTGCCACGGGGGAGAGCGTCCATGGTTATGAAGCTGGTGGCGGCATAGGCAAGCAGGGCAAACGCGAGTACCGGTGGCAGCATCCCGTAAATGCTGATGCCTCCCGATTTCATTGCAGTGATCTCGCTGTCGGCAGAAAGGCGTCCGAAAGCGAGAAGAATCGCAAGGAGGAACGCCATCGGAATGGTGACGAGGCAGAAGAACGGAAGGAGATAGAGTACGAGGCGCAGGACATCGGAAAGGGGGACCCCTTTCGCAACCACCATATCTGCCAGCTTCAACAGCCTCCCCATGAGGAGAACCGAAGTGAAGGTGGCGATACCGAGCAGGAACGGCACTAGCGTTTCCCTGAACAGATATAGGTGCAGCGTCCTTTTCATGGCGGGGCATCATACATGAGACGGTGGGGGAAGTAAATAGAAGGGGGGTCGGGATGTAGGGCTCCAACGAAAAGGATCAGTGCGCATCGATACCATATTCCTACTATTTCCTTGCGAAGCGCCTGGTCGTGTGGTATAGAACTTTGCTGTTTCAAATTCGCACGCTCTTCGGTTCTTCCGGTGGTGCCCGCCATGGGGGTGGGTTCCGGGGGGCTTTCGGGGGCGGAGGCACAACCAAAAGGAGAGAAATCATGTCGAGCATCACCATGAAAGAGCTGCTGGAGGCCGGTGTTCACTTTGGCCACCAGACCAAGAGATGGAACCCGAAGATGAAGCCTTACATCTTCGGTGCGCGCAACGGTATCTACATCATTGACCTTCAGAAGACCGTCCGTCTTTTCAAGAGCGCATACAATTATGTGGTCGAGGCTGCCAAGAGCGGCGAGACCGTTCTTTTCGTAGGGACCAAAAAGCAGGCACAGGACGCCATCTCAGAGGAAGCGCAGCGTTGCGGAATGTTTTACGTAAATCAGCGCTGGCTGGGAGGCATGCTTACCAACTTCACCACCGTAAAGCAGAGCATAGACCGTCTCAAGCGCCTTGACGCAATGTTTGCCGACGGTTCCATCGATGCTTATACCAAAAAAGAGGCTCTGCAGCTAGAAAAGGAACGGCAGAAGCTCGAAAAGACCCTGGGTGGAATCAAGGGGATGAATCGGCTTCCGGGAATGATGTTCGTCATAGACCCGAAGAATGAGGAGATCGCAATCAGCGAAGCCAACAAGCTCAATATCCCGGTGGTGGCAATCGTCGATACAAACTGTGATCCCGACAACATCAATTACGTCATTCCCGGGAACGACGATGCCATCAGGGCTATACGACTCCTTACGAGCAAAATGGCTGATGCCGTGATCGAGGGCTCCCAGGCGCGGGATACCGCACTGCAGACCGATGTAGAGGAATTTGCCGAGGGAGCCGCGCCGGAAGAGGCTGCGGCCGCGGAGTAGCGCTTGTAGTCCCCGGCCCTTTGTGCCCGGGGAGCCTTATCAACTTTTTAAGGCAGCTGCCTTTGAACTGGCGCTGCCGATGGAGGATACCGTGAGTATTACAGCTGCACAGGTGAACGAACTTCGAAAAGCCACCGGCGCCGGCCTTATGGACTGCAAGAAGGCCCTTACCGAGACGGGTGGCGATCATGAAAAAGCCGTCGATTACCTCCGCAAGAAGGGCCTTGCCGCCGCGGCCAAAAAAGCCGGGCGCGTAGCCAGCGAAGGAATGGTCGGTTCCTATATACATGCTGGGGGTAAGATCGGTGTGCTCCTGGAAGTAAACTGCGAGACCGACTTCGTTGCAAAAAATGAAGGCTTCCAGACATTCGTCAAGGACATCGCGATGCACATCGCTGCTGCTTCTCCCCAGTATGTACGCAGGGAGGAAGTGCCTGCGGACGCCATCGAGCGGGAGAAGGAAATCTACCGCGCAAAGGCGCGGGAGACAGGGAAGCCCGAAAACATAATAGAAAAGATCATCGAAGGGCAGGTTTCCAAGTTCTACGGCGACATCTGCTTGCTGGAACAGGCGTACGTGAAGGATCCCGACAAGACCGTCCAGGCGTATCTGAACGAGACCATCGCGACAATCGGTGAGAACATCAGTATCCGCCGGTTCTGCCGGTACGTTCTCGGCGAAGGGCTGGAGAAGAAGGAGTCCGACTTCGCCGCTGAGGTTGCCGCCGCGGCCGGCGTATAGGAGATTGAGCCGGCCATGAAAGTGGCCGGCTTTTTTGTGACCGCTTCTGTTTGGCATCCCCATCTGCATTGCGATGAAGGTGCCGGAAAGGTACGAATGGAACAGCCATACTACAAACGGGTGCTGCTCAAGCTTTCCGGTGAGGCCCTGGGCGGAGAGCAAGGTTACGGGATCGATCCCCTGACCATCACTACAATCGCCAACGAAATCAAGGAAGTCGTAGACTGCGGCACGCAACTGGCTCTGGTTATCGGCGGGGGGAACATCTTCCGTGGACTCGCTGCCTCCTCCAGGGGTATGGATCGAGCGAGCGCCGACTACATGGGAATGCTCGCCACCATGATCAACTCGCTGGCGATGCAGGATGCTCTCGAGAAGGCAGGAGTCTATACCCGTGTCCAGTCCGCCATCGCCATGCAGGAAGTGGCCGAGCCGTACATTCGCCGCCGTGCGATCCGGCATCTTGAGAAGGGGCGGGTGGTTATTTTCGGAGCCGGAACCGGGAACCCCTACTTCACCACCGACACGGCCGCAAGCCTCCGTGCGATGGAGATCGGTGCCGAAGTGATTCTCAAGGGAACCAAGGTGGACGGGGTTTATTCCGCTGACCCGAAGAAAGATCCGGCCGCTCAGCGCTACGAAAATCTTACATATCTGGAGGTTCTCAAGAAGGGGCTTCAGGTTATGGATGCCACCGCCACTTCCCTGTGCATGGATAATAATCTCCCTATCATAGTTTTCGATATTACCGTCTCCGGTAACGTGAAGAGGGTGGTGTTCGGCGAAAACATCGGCACCATCGTGAAAGGAGAATGAAGTGACCAAGAATGTCATCACCGATATGTCTGTGCATATGGACAAGACGATCGATTCACTGCGCAAGGAATATCAGAAGATCCGGACCGGCAGGGCCAGTACTGCCCTTCTCGATGATGTCAGGGTCGACTACTACGGGACTCCCTCGCCCCTCAGTCAGGTGGCGACGCTTGCGGTGCCGGAGCCTCGTACCATAACCCTTCAGCCGTGGGAAGGCAAAATGATCCAGGCCATCGAGAAGGCGATCATGAACTCGAACCTCGGGCTTACCCCTGCCAATGACGGAAAGGTGATCCGCCTGACCCTTCCTCCTCTCACCGAGGAGCGCCGCAAGGACATTGTGAAGCAGCTCAAGAAGATGGCGGAGGACGCGAAGGTTGCAGTGCGCAACATCCGCCGCGATGCCATCGACAGCCTTAAGAAGCTGGAGAAGGAAAAGAGCATTTCAGAGGACGATCTTAAGCGTGCGGAAAAAGAGGTTCAGGATGTGACGAACAGCCATGTAGCGAAAATAGATGAGGTTTGTTCACACAAGGAAAAGGAAGTTATGGAGATTTAGCCGTCACGGGCCGCCGGTGAGAACCGGCGGCTTTTTTCCTTGCGAAACGAGGCCTTTTGTGTTTAAATCCCCCGACCCCTGATCCAAGGGGATTTTTTGTTTCTGGGGGCTTTCGAGCCTCTCTGCACGGGAAGTCATGAAACTATTGAACTCCGAGAAGCTTCCTCGGCATCTGGCCATCATCATGGACGGAAATGGCCGCTGGGCCCGGTCCAGGATGCTGCGGCGGATAGTCGGGCACAGGCAGGGGGTGGAGACGGTACGGACCATCGTCGAAGAGTGTTCGACCATAGGGGTCTCCTACCTCACCCTTTTTGCGTTTTCGGCAGAAAACTGGCTGCGGCCCAAGGCCGAAGTGACGGCACTGATGAGCCTGTTGAAGAAATACATCGAGCTCGAAGTTCCGCGAATGATGAATAACAACATCCGGTTCAACGTCATCGGGAATCGGAGTGACCTCCCCCCCCACATAAATAAGGCGGTGGACGAAGCAATCCGCATTACCTCGGGGAATACGGGGATGGTTCTGACGCTTGCCCTATCGTACGGCTCGCGGCAGGAGATCGCCGCTGCGGCCAGGCGTCTGGCTGGCGATGTTGCAGCAGGGCGGATTTCGGAAGACGAAATAGATGAACGTCTCTTCTCCGGATATTTGTTTACCGCGGAGATGCCCGACCCGGATCTTCTCATCAGGACCAGCGGGGAGATGCGCATCAGCAATTTTCTCCTATGGCAGCTGGCGTATACCGAGCTCTATTTCGTCGATATCAACTGGCCTGAGTTCGGCGTTCGCGAACTGCACCAGGCACTGGCGGACTACCAGGCGCGGGAGCGGCGCTTCGGGAGGACCAGCGATCAGCTCCAGGCTGGGAGTTGACGGTTTCATAATGTTATGAGGGTCTATTCGGACCTTTTCGGAGGGGGCTAACATAAAGAGACTTCTTACAGCGGCGGTGGCGCTGCCGCTTCTCATTCTCTTCATCCTCAAAGCCGGGCCTTTCCCCTTTGCCTGCCTGATCTCGCTCTTTTCCTTCCTCGGGCTGCGGGAGTTCTACGCCATGGCCATTCCTGCCCGTTGGGGTGAAGGTATGGCTGCCGCCGTGACTGGAGGGCTCCTTCCACTTGCACTGCTGACGAGCGACCCCTACAGGCTGTTCATCAGCGGCTTGACAGTACTGGTGCTCATGTCCGGGCTTCTCTTTCTCTTCCGGTTCCGGGAGATGAAAGCAGTTGCGGGGGAGATTAGTTTCCTTGCCACCGGCTTTCTCTATGTCCCGCTGCTTCTTTGCCATTTCATCCTCCTGCGGCTTCTTCCGCTCGGCACATCCTGGATATTTCTCCTTCTTGTCATAGTTATGGCAGGTGACACTTTTGCGTATTACGTGGGGAGCAGCTTTGGCCGGCACAAGCTCTACCCGGCAGTGAGTCCCAACAAGAGCATAGAGGGCGCTCTCGGGGGGGTGGCCGGCAGCCTGACAGGCGCTCTCATCTGCAAGGCCACTTTTTTCCCGGAACTTTCAGTCGCCGCTGCCGTTGTGGCGGCGATACTTCTTGGCGTGCTCGGCCAGTTGGGCGACCTTTTCGAATCAATGCTCAAGAGGAGCTTCGGCGTCAAAGACTCCGGGACGATCGTCCCGGGGCACGGAGGCATTCTCGACCGGCTCGACAGCATGCTCTTTGCCGCTCCTGCCGCGTACTTCTGCGCCGCGTTTCTGTTTCGGTTATAGAGGAACCTATGAAATCTCTCAGCATTCTCGGCTCTACCGGCTCCATCGGAGTCAGCACTCTGGATATAGTTGCATCCCATCCTGAGAGATTCCGGGTCGCTGCCCTGACGGCTGGGAACAATCTTGAGCTATTCGTCCGGCAGATAAAGACGTTCTCCCCTCGCCTCGTCTCGGTGCTTACTGAAGAGCGTGCCCGGCAACTGGAGGGTATGCTGCCTGCCGGCGCGCGCCCGGAAATAGCCTGGGGGGTGCCAGGTCTCATTGCGGCGGCAACCGCAGCCGATGCCGACCTGGTGGTCGCCGCGATAGTCGGCGCAGCGGGGCTCGTGCCGACGGCCGCAGCCATCGAGGCTGGTAAGGATGTGGCTTTAGCCAACAAGGAGACCCTTGTGACGGCGGGGCACCTGATCATGTCGAGGGTCCGGGAAAAGGGGGTGAACCTTTTTCCGGTGGACAGCGAGCACAGCGCGGTCTTCCAGTCGCTGCAGGGGCATCGAGCATCCGATGTCACAAGAATCATACTCACCGCGTCCGGGGGACCGTTCCTTCACTACCCCCTCGACAAGCTCGCGCAAGTGTCCGTGGCAGACGCCCTGAACCACCCTAACTGGAGCATGGGGCAGAAGATCACCATCGACTCGGCGACGATGATGAACAAGGGACTGGAAGTCATAGAGGCACGCTGGTTGTTCGATGTGCCGGGAGAGCGCATAGCGGTCAATATCCATCCCCAGAGCATCATCCATTCCATGGTAGAATATACCGACGGCTGCGTTATCGCCCAGTTGGGTGTTCCCGACATGAAGGCTCCCATCGCTTACGCCCTTACATATCCGGAGCGTGTGGTTACGGGAGTTAAGCCGTTGGACCTGACCGATCTTTCCGGATTGACCTTCCTGAAGCCGGACCATTTCCGATTCCCGGCGCTGCAACTTGCTTACCGCGCCATGTCTGACGGCGAAAGCATGCCTGCAGTCATGAATGCTGCGAACGAGGTTGCCGTAGAGGCCTTCCTGAAGGGGAGAATAGGATTCACTGACATCTCCCGCGCAATAGAGAAAACGATGGATGTCCATCAGCCCCATTCTCTCGGCTCGATAGAGGAGGTCCTGATGGTGGACCGGTGGGCGCGGGAGAAAACGCGGGAGATGCTGGGATTGAAGTAGGATGAATGTTTCCCTTCGATTTGTGTACGGAAGAGGTTCAGGCGCTCGCCTTATCCTCAACTTAACCTGAGTTAAACTGAGAGAGCCACATGGTCAGCATCATTTCGGCAATAATAGTCCTCGGTGTCCTTATTTTCGTCCACGAACTCGGCCATTTCCTCTTCGCCAAGCTGTTTGGGGTGGGGGTGGAGAAGTTTTCCCTCGGTTTCGGTACGAAAGTCGTCGGATTCAAGCGGGGAGAGACGGAATACCTGATTTCAGCCTTTCCGCTGGGCGGATACGTGAAGATGGTGGGCGAGGGGGGGGACGTCGAGCTTTCCGAGGAGGAGAAGGCCCGATCTTTTGCCGCAAAGCCGCCGCTGCAGCGGATAGCCATCGTTGCCGCCGGCCCTGTCTTCAATCTTCTTTTTGCGTGGATCGCCTTCATCGCCGTGTTTATGATCGGTGTTCCATCGGTCACCACAAAAATCGGGGAAGTTGTAAAAGACAAACCTGCTGCGCAGGCGGGAATCAAGGCGGAAGATGTCGTTACCGCAATAAATGGCCGCAGCGTGGACCGGTGGGACGAGTTCGCAAAGGAAATTGCCGAAGGTGCCGGAAAGCCAGTGAGCGTCCAGGTGAAACGGGGTGACGCTGTTCACTCCTTCACGATGACCCCTGAAACACGGACGGCTAAGAATCTGTTTGGTGAGAACGTTACCACCCCCGTAATCGGCGTCGTAGCGGCGGGAGATGTGGTGATCGATCGTTTCGGGCCTGTGGACGCCCTGTTGAAAGGGAGCGTACAGAGCTGGAACGTGGTGAAGCTGACGGTCCTTTCCCTTGTGAAGCTCGTAGAGCGGACAGTGCCTCTCGATACCGTCGGCGGGCCCATCATGATCGCCAAGATGGCGGGACAACAGGCTGCCGCTGGAGGTGCAAGTTTCATAGCCTTCATGGCGCTCCTTTCCGTGAACCTGGGAATCCTGAACCTTCTGCCGGTGCCGATCCTGGATGGCGGACACCTTTTCTTCTTCTTCATCGAGCTTGTCACCGGGCGGCCGGTAAGTCAGAAGACCCGGGAGGTGGCCCAGCAGGTGGGGCTGGTTCTTCTGGTGGGTCTCATGCTTCTCGCCTTTTACAACGACATTGCCCGTTATTTCGTTGGGCAGGGGTAGTAACGCGCTTCGATGAAGATCCTCACAATCGACACATCTACCAGCGCATGCAGCGTTGCGTTGACAAGTGATGACCGCCTCATTGCCGAGTCACTGCTGAACGTGCAGGGCCATCAGTCTACCCGGGTCATGGAGATGGTGGCTGCGGTCATGCATGGTGCCGGCCTGGACATTCAGGATATCGACTGCTTCGGAGTCGCCCTGGGGCCCGGTTCCTTTACCGGTGTGCGCATCGGCGTTGCTACAGTGAAGGCCCTTGCCCTTGCAACTGGGAAACCCGTTGCCGGGTTTTCCTCCCTCGCCATGCTCTCCCTCAACGTGTCGCATGCCGGTGTGCCGGTCTGTCCGATGTTCGATGCGAGGAAAAAGGAGATATACGCCGCGCTGTACCGGATGGGGGAGGTTCCTGAGCCTCTTGTTGGGGATTGCGTGGCGCCGCCGGCTCTGTTTCTGGAACGGTTGAGCGGTCCGGTGCTTTTTCTCGGAGATGGGGCGCTGGCATACCGGCATCTTATCGAGGATCGGTTCGGCGGCGAGGCCTTATTTCCGGATGTACCGTGCCATCAGCCGTCGGCGGCGCGGGGGGCTTCATTGGCCCGGCAGGCGCTTCTGCGTGGGGAAGCTATTCCCGTTCACTCCCTTGCTCCCGTCTACATAAGAGCATCGGAAGCGGAATTGGCTAAAATAAGAAAAGATGCGTTATAACAGCTTTCTATTCATTGACACATCCTTCCCGATGTATTATTTTCGTGATTCAATTTTTTCCCCGGTACCGTAAACTCCCTCCTTTTTACCCAGGACGCCGGTTCGTCAATCGAATAATTTCAAGGCTGAGGCCAATCGTCGAAGCCTGCAGGGGATGTAACATGCGCAGCGACATGATTAAAAAAGGGCTTGAACGTACACCCCACCGGGCGCTCATCAAGGGGACCGGAGTTCCCGAAAGCGAGATGGATAAGCCGTTCATCGGCGTCGCTACTAGCTTCAGCGATCTCATTCCGGGCCATGTAGGAATGCGGGACCTGGAGCGGTTCATAGAGAAGGGGGTTCACAGCGGCGGCGGTTACGCCATGTTTTTCGGAATACCCGGCGTTTGCGACGGAATAGCCATGGGGCACAAGGGGATGCACTACAGCCTTCCCACCCGCGAGCTGATTGCGGATATGGTGGAGTCGGTTGCCGAAGCGCACCGCCTCGACGGCCTCGTGCTGCTCACCAACTGCGACAAGATCACCCCCGGCATGCTTATGGCCGCCGCACGGCTTGACATCCCCTGCATAGTGGTTACGGCCGGGCCCATGCTGTCAGGCCGAGGTCAGGAGGGGCGCAGGTATTCCTTCGTTACCGATACCTTCGAGGCCATGGCGCGATACAAGGCCGGCGTCATCGATGACAAACAGCTGAAGGTCTGCGAGGACAATGCGTGCCCGGGCATGGGTTCTTGCCAGGGGCTGTTCACCGCCAATACCATGGCGATCCTCACCGAGACCCTCGGCATGAGCCTTCCCCGTTGCGGCACCGCCCTTGCGGTGTCGGCTCTGAAGCGCCGGATTGCATTTGCGTCGGGAGAGCGGATCGTGGGGCTAGTTAAGGAAAACGTAACGCCGCGTCAGATTCTCACCCGCGCTGCATTCGAAAACGCAATCCGGGTCGACCTGGCTCTTGGCGGTTCCTCCAACACGGTTCTTCATCTCCTTGCCATCGCGCGCGAGGCGGGTGTGGAGCTGCCTCTTGAAACGTTCGACATCCTGTCGAAGGAGACGCCGCAGCTTGCTTCCATGAACCCTGCCGGCGAACACTTCATGGAGGATCTCGACGTAGCAGGGGGCGTTCTTGGCGTACTGAAGCAGCTGGGGGACAAGATACATGATGCTCCCACAGTTATGGGTCTCACGACGAAGCAGCTCGCGGCAAGCGTGGAGAACGTAGATGAGACGGTGGTCCGTCCGCTCACTGATCCGGTCAAGAAGGAGGGTGGGATTGCAGTCCTTTTCGGAAATCTTGCGCCTAAAGGAGCGGTCGTCAAGCAGTCGGGAGTCTCGCAGCAGATGATGACCTTCAACGGAACCGCCCGCTGCTTCGATTCCGAAGAAGCAGCCATGGCCGCTCTCATGGACGGAAAGATTACTGCGGGGGACGTGGTGGTCATCAGGTACGAGGGTCCGAAGGGGGGGCCTGGCATGCGGGAGATGCTCGCCCCAACAGCTGCACTCATGGGGCTCGGGCTGGGGGATTCGGTCGCTCTCATCACCGACGGGCGTTTTTCGGGGGGGACCAGGGGGCCGTGCATCGGGCACATTTCTCCGGAGGCCGCCGAAGGCGGGCCGATCGCCTTCGTGCAGGACGGTGACAAGATTTTGCTCGACATTCCGTCGCGCCGGCTTGAACTGCTGGTAGACGAAAAAATTCTGGAGGAGCGCCGGGCGACCTGGCGGGCTCCCGAGCCGAAGATAAAAACCGGCTGGCTTGCCCGCTACGCCCGGGTCGTAACCTCGGCCTATACGGGAGCCGTTACTTCGGCTGAGTGATATTCCTCGAACTACGTACATTGCGTCTTGTGGCAGCTGCCGTGACGCATTCAAGTTTCTCCAGGAGATAGAATTACTATGAAAATGACAGGAGCACGCATTCTGCTCGAGTGCCTGAAGCGGGAGGGGGTCGACACTGTTTTCGGCTATCCCGGCGGCACCGTGATCAATATCTACGACGAACTTTTCAGCTTCAAGGAAATCCGTCATATTCTGCCCCGCCATGAACAGGCTGGGACCCACGCCGCCGACGGTTATGCCCGTGCTACAGGCCGCGTCGGGGTCGCCCTCGCCACGTCCGGACCTGGAGCCACCAATACGGTTACCGGTATTGCCACCGCTTATATGGACTCCGTGCCGATGGTGATCATCACCGGCCAGGTGCCGACGGCGCTTATCGGCAACGACGCCTTTCAGGAAGTGGATATAATCGGTATCACCCGCCCTTGTACCAAACACAGTTTTTTAATCCGGGACGTGAAGGAGATCGCCACGATCGTAAAGAAAGCCTTCTACATCGCCCGGTCCGGCCGTCCCGGCCCGGTTCTCATCGACTTGCCGAAGGACGTGCAGATAGCGCAGGGTACCCTCGAATATCCTGAAACGGTTGATATCAGAGGGTATAAGCCCAACCTTGAAGGGCATCCGAAGCAGATCGAACGGGCAGTCGACATGCTGCTCGACGCGAAGAGGCCGGTAATCTACGTCGGAGGCGGGGTGATATCCGCGGACGCTTCCGAATTGTTGACCGACCTGGCACGCAAGCTCACCATACCGGTCACCACAACCCTGATGGGGCTAGGGTCCTTTCCGGAGGATGATCCGAACGCGCTGGGGCTTCTTGGGATGCACGGCACCTATTACGCCAACATGGCTGTGACAAGCACCGATCTGCTCGTTGCAGTGGGTGCCCGCTTCGACGATCGGGTAACCGGAAAAATCGCCACGTTTGCGCCTCATGCCAAGATCATACACATAGACGTCGATCCGACCTCGATCAAGAAGAACGTAAGAGTCGATCTTCCCATCGTAGGCGATGTGCGGGACGTGCTCTCCAAGATGCTCAAGGAACTGGGGAAGAGAAAGGACACGATAAAGGGTTACACTAGTGCCCTGGAGCCGTGGCATAAGGAGATCGCCGGGTGGCGGGACAAGCATCCGATGTCCTTTAAGCAGTCGTCCACCACCATCAAGCCCCAGTTCGTTATTCAGAAGCTGCGGGAATTTTCGGCCCCGGATGCCATCATCGCTACCGATGTGGGGCAGCACCAGATGTGGACGGCACAGTTCTTCAAGTTCCTCAAGCCACGCACTCTCCTCTCATCGGGTGGCCTCGGGACGATGGGATACGGGCTTCCGGCCGCCATGGGGGCCCAGGCCGCCTTTCCGGACCGGCAGGTCATCGTCGTCTGCGGCGACGGCGGGTTCCAGATGAACATGCAGGAGCTGGCCACACTCGTCCAGAACCGGCTCCCGGTGAAGATCGTCATTCTCAACAACAATTTCCTCGGAATGGTTCGGCAGTGGCAGGAGCTCTTCTTCGATAAGCGGTACTCGCAGACCTGCATGGAGCTCCCCATCGATTTCATCAAGCTGGCGGAAGCGTTCGGCGCTGCCGGATTCCAGGCGGCAAAGCCCGACGAAGTAGAGGCGACCATCAAGAAGGCGTTCGAAACTCCGGGGCCGGTAATCATGGAGTTCAAGATCGCCCGGGAGGAGAAGGTGCTCCCGATGGTGCCGGCGGGTGCTTCCCTCAACGAAATGGTGCTGAACGCGTAGGAGCTCGGCTCCGCGCTCTCCCAGGAGGAAATACAATGACTCATACTATAGCCGTTCTCATGGAGAATGAATTCGGCGTTCTCTCCCGCGTAGCCGGGCTCTTTTCCGGTCGCGGGTTCAATATTGATTCTCTCTCCGTCGCCCCCACCAACGACGAGACAATCTCCCGCATGACCATCGTCACCCGTGGGGATGACCAGATACTCGAGCAGATCACCAAGCAGCTCAACAAGCTGATCGACGTGATCAAGGTGATCGACTATACCGATGGCAGCGCAATCGAACGGGAGATGGCGCTCATAAAGGTTAGCGCCGAGGACGAAAGCCGAGCCGAGGTGCTGCGGATCGTCGACATCTTCAGGGCCAAGATCATCGATGTCACGCCTAAGTCCTACACTATCGAGGCAACTGGGGCCCCCGTGAAGATCGATGCCATACTTGAATTGCTCCGGCCTCTCGGGCTGAAGGAGATTGTGCGGACAGGTCCCGTCGCCATCGGGCGCGGCGCCAAGGGGTGGAAGGGACAGTAAGGCAGAATGAATCAGGCTAGGGTTGAGGTCACGGAACAGCAAAAATTCCGCAACCTCAACCTTAACCTCAACCTGATAGGAGGATGGATATGAAAGTGTATTACGACAAGGACTGCAACCTGGGGCTGCTCAAGGGGAAGAAGGTGGCCATCATAGGCTACGGTTCCCAGGGGCATGCCCATGCCAATAACCTCAAGGACTCCGGAATAGACGTGGTCGTAGGGCTCAAGGCCGATTCGGCTTCGGTGAAAAAGGCCGAAGGGGCAGGGCTTACGGTTCTTCCCACCGCCGAAGCGGTCAAGGTGGCGGATCTGGTGATGATCCTGCTCCCCGACGAGATCCAGGGCGACGTATACCGCGAGGAGATCGGACCTTACCTGAAGAAGGGGGCCTACCTGGCCTTCAGTCACGGATTCAACATCCATTTCGGACAGATCGTTCCGCGCCCCGACGTCAACGTCATAATGATCGCCCCCAAAGGTCCGGGGCACCTGGTGCGCCACGAGTACACCCGCGGGGGGGGCGTTCCTTCCCTCATCGCCGTCTATCATGATGCGGCGGGCAACTCCAAGGACATGGCTCTTGCCTACGCTTCGGCCAACGGCGGCGGCCGGGCCGGCATCATCGAGACTACATTCAAGGAAGAGACCGAAACCGACCTCTTCGGCGAGCAGGCTGTTCTCTGCGGCGGGATTTCAGCACTTATCCAGGCAGGGTTCGAAACCCTCGTAGAAGCCGGATATGCACCCGAGATGGCATACTTCGAGTGCCTCCACGAGACGAAGCTCATCGTCGACCTTATTTATGAGGGTGGCATCGCCAACATGCGCTATTCCATCTCCAATACCGCTGAGTACGGCGATCTGACCCGCGGACCCCGCGTGATCACGGCTGAGACTAAGAAGGAGATGAAAAAGATTCTCGACGAGATTCAGACGGGCAATTTCGCCAAGGAGTGGATGCTGGAAAACAAAGCCAACAAGCCAACATTCACCGCTCTTCGCCGCAAAGGCGCAGAGCACCAGATCGAAGAAGTCGGTGCTCGTCTTCGCGCCATGATGTCCTGGATCGGAGCTTCCAAGATCGTTGATAAGAGCAAGAACTGAGAAAATTTCCGTCGAAAGGCCGGAACCGGAACGAGTTGCCGTTCCGCTTCCGGCCTTTTGCCGTCATGCTTCCCTACATGTGCAAGTCTGATATAGTGTAATGATAATGTATATATTGAACTCCATTTCAGTATCCCGTTTATGCGAGGCTGCCAATGCGTAACCAGAAGGCTCCCATAGCCGTAGAGGGATATCCCTTCATCGCGGTAGCCGCCGGCCTGACCGGTCTTTTCTTCTTTATCTCCTGGGCCATTCCGGCTGCCGTCGCTTTTGCGGCAACGCTGTTTATCGCCTTTTTCTTCCGCAATCCGAAACGCACTATTCCTCATAACAAAAAGGCCATTCTGGCGCCTGCCGATGGTGTCGTCATCTATCTGGGGAGCGCGCGCGAAGCCCATTTGGGTTGTGAAATGACCAAGATCAGCATTTTCATGTCGGTCTTCAACGTCCACGTCAATCGTGCTCCTTTGACGGGGACGGTTGTTGACCGATTCTACGTCAAGGGAAAATTCCTTGATGTTCGGGACGAACGGTCGACCTTCGAGAATGAGCAGAACGGCCTGATCATCGAGACCTTGCAGGGGGTTAAGGTCGTGGTTGTGCAGGTTGCGGGGCTCATTGCCCGAAGGATTGTATGTTACCCCGCGATCGGGAGCAGGCTCGAGCGTGGCCAGATATACGGCTTGATCCGCTTCGGTTCCCGGCTCGATGTATTCCTCCCGAAAGAGGCCGTCGTCGGGCTTTCGCTGGGAGACCGGACTGTAGCAGGTGAGACTGTTCTGGGGATGCTGCCGTGAAAGGGGAAGAGCGTGAAAAGGTCGATATGTCGGAGAGCATGAGAAAAGGGATATACATCCTCCCGAATCTTTTCACCACGGGCAGCCTTTTTGCCGGATTTTACAGCATGGTGGCCACTATGAACGGCGATTTCCGCACCGCCGCCATATGGGTGCTCGTATCTTCCATCTTCGACGGCCTCGATGGCAAGGTTGCCCGCCTCACCGGCACTGCCAGCAAATTCGGTGTCGAGTACGATTCGCTGGCGGACCTTGTGGCATTCGGAGTCACGCCAGGTCTTCTCATGTATTCCTGGGCTCTCCGCCCATTCGGACGTCTCGGCTGGCTCGCTGCTTTTCTTTTTGTTGTGTGCGGCGCCTTGAGGCTTGCCCGCTTCAATGTCCAAGTGACAACAGTCGAGAGCAAGCGCTTCATCGGACTTCCCATACCGGCTGCTGCGAGCATGGTGTCGGCCACAGTACTGCTTTTCTATCACTTCGGCTGGCCCAGTTCATATAAGAAACTCGCGATTCTCCTCCTCATATACTCCCTTGCGTTCCTCATGGTCTCCAACATCAAGTACTACTCCTTCAAGGACCCGAGCATCATAAAGCGCCAGCCCTTCGCTTTTCTCGTCCTCGCAGTCCTGCTACTCATCATAATTGCGGCAGAACCTGTAATCATGCTCTTCGCCGTGTTTATCTGCTATATCCTTTCAGGACCCATCGGATTCGTCATGAGCTACCCGCGCCGGCGGCGCCTTGAGAAGGCGCTTCACAAGCCGCCGAGGGAGAGCTGATTCGGGCTGCCTAAAAATTTATTTTGTTCGACCGAAATAATGGATATTACGGTGAAAAACGGCTTGACAGTCGCAATTGCACCTCTTATTATCTTATGCACATGATGCAAAGGCTGTGACGAGGAGTAGTAGTCCTCCACCTTTCCGTCCCCTGCGGGACACAGAGAGCCGGTGGTCGCTGCAAACCGGTGGAAGGAAGGATGAACTCGCCTCTGAGCCGCTTCCCTGAACAGGCAATGACCTTGTGTAGGGGGAGACGTCGGCCCACGTAACGGGTAGAATGAGGTTCCCGCGTGCCGCAAGCTCGGCGGGGACGAATAAGGGTGGTACCGCGGAAGCTTTAAGCCTTCGCCCCTTTGTCGGGGTGAAGGCTTTTTTATTGCTTTATTGACAGACCACCAATTTCAACACTAGGAACACATAAAGGAGGTAACAACTTATGGCGGATCTCAAAACCATCAAAGTTTTCGACACCACACTGAGAGATGGTGAGCAGTCTCCCGGTGCAAGCATGAATATCGAGGAGAAGCTGCGAGTTGCAAAGCAGCTCCAGAAGCTTAATGTGGATGTAATAGAAGCCGGATTCCCCATTGCTTCAGAGGGTGACTTCGAGGCTGTGTCCAAGGTTGCTCAGGCGATAAAGGGACCGCAGATTGCGGGGCTTTGCCGTGCCAACAACAAAGACATCGACCGGGGATGGGAGGCGCTACAGTATGCAGGTGAAAAAGGTCGCATCCACACCTTTATCGCGACTTCCGACATTCATATGAAGTACAAGCTGAAAATGTCGCCGTCGCAGGTGCTTGACGCCGCTGTGAAGGCCGTCAAACGGGCAAAATCGTACACTCCGAATGTTGAGTTCTCATGCGAGGATGCGGTACGTACACAGCTGAAATTTTTGGCAGAAGTGGTCGGGGCTGTAATAGATGCGGGCGCGACTACAGTGAATATTCCCGATACCGTCGGGTATACTATCCCGTTCGAGTATTTCAATATCATAAAGTACCTTAAAGAGAACGTGCCGAACATTGATCAGGCGGTAATTTCTGTTCACTGTCACAATGACCTGGGCCTGGCCGTCGCCAACTCCATTGCCGCGGTCCAGGCGGGAGCAGGGCAGGTGGAATGCACCATAAACGGTATCGGTGAACGTGCCGGGAACTGCTCTCTGGAGGAGTTCGTCATGACGCTCAAGACGAGGCCGGACATCCTTCCGTTCAAGACCAATGTTGCGACCGAGCATCTTACTCCCGCCAGCAAACTCCTTTCGACCGTGACCGGCATTGTGGTCCAGCCGAACAAGGCCATCGTCGGAGCAAACGCATTTGCCCATGAAGCAGGAATCCACCAGCATGGCGTCCTTATGGAGAAGTCGACGTACGAGATCATGACTCCAGAGTCGGTGGGACTCAAAACCAATGTGCTAGTGCTCGGAAAACACTCCGGTCGACACGCTTTCAAGAAGCGCCTGGAAGAGTTGGGGTACGAACTGGATGATGAGAAACTCAATAAGGCTTTCGAGCGATTCAAGGCGCTAGCTGATCTTAAGAAAGAAGTGTTCGACGAGGATCTTGACGCTATCGTTGCCGACGAAATTATGGCTTCGACCGAAAAGGAAATGTTTAAACTTAGCCACATCACCGTCACTTGCGGTTCATTTGCTGTGGCCACTGCGACCGTCCAGATGGAGATAGAAGGCAAACAGGTCCGGACAGCGGAGCTTGGGGACGGCCCTGTTGATGCTACCCTCAAGGCTATCAGGAAGCTCACGAAAACGAAGGCAGAGCTGCAGCAGTACAACGTAGGCTCCATAACCGGCGGTACCGATGCGCAGGGCGAGGTGACGGTGCGGCTGGCAGAGGATGATGCCACCGCTATCGGACGTGGATCGTCCACCGACATCATTGAAGCTTCTGCAAAAGCGTACATCAACGCGCTGAACCGTCTATATATGAAACGGGAACGGCTTGTGCATAGCCTGTAATCGGGTAAACTGATCTACAGTTGTGATGAAAGGGGTTGCAGATACAGGGGCACCCCTTTTTTTTGGGAGGAAAAAATGAAGGCACTCCTCATGCTTGCTTCGCTTATCCTTCTAGGTGCGGGGACTGCTTGTGCCGAGACCGCTGCTTGGCGCAGCAGCTATTTCGATGGGACCACGTTCCGGGAAGGGGCACCACAAAAAACAACAGCGGTTTTCTCGCGTGACGGAAGTTTCCCTGTCATCCAAGTGACGGGAAATACACCCTCCTCTGTCAATTTGCCCAAAGGCACTGGTGCGGCTGTTGTGTTCTGCTATATCCAGAGCAGCGGGGGCAAGCTCTCAAGCCAAAGTGGCAGCTTTCCTGCGGCCGGCGCTGTAGTTGAATTCAGGGAGAGAGACCGGAGAATCGCCATTAGGACCGATGATTCTGGATATGCAGTCGTAGCCCTTCCCTCAGGGGATTACGAAATTTCCGTCCAGGGAATGAAGAAGAAAGTAAAACTCGAGAAGGGAAAAACTGTTCTCCTGCCGATACGGGTCGGGAAAAGGATGGTGGATTAAAATGGCGTGTGTGAGATCCGGCTTTTTTCTGGTTCTTCTGATTATGTCAGCAGTTACGGCCTATGCCGGTGCCCTTGATGATTACTATCTGAGCCGTCTTGTCCCGCAGCAAGCCAGAGCGATGGCGAAGGGGGAGGCAGCCCCCCAGGCCGTCGTCGAACGGTGTCTGACCCATGTATACCGTGGGCTGAAGAAGGACTGGAATAAGCTGGAGCCTGAGACGCGGAGGGTGCTTGGAAAGGCCTTCTATGCGAGACCTACTCTTCAGAATGAGCAGACAGTTCCTTCACCGTCGGGTCGCTTTGTGATCCACTATTCCGCGGCAGGTCCTGACATGCCTCAACCCGTGAGTGGCACAGTAGATGCCTGGGTGGCTACGGTAGCTGCTGTCTTTGACCATGTATATGCAGAAGAGGTGACCCGTCTAGAGTACCGGGAACCCCCAGCGCTTCCTTTTCATGTATTTCTGCGGCAGCTCGGATCGCAGGCGTTCGGTGTGACTGAAACCGAGGGGAGCACGAATGGAATTTCATTCGCGAGCTTCATGACTCTGGATAATGATTTTGCAGATGAAGCCTATGGTGCTTATCGGGGGGTGCCGGCTCTGCAGA
This sequence comes from Geobacter sp. DSM 9736, assembly GCF_900187405.1. NCBI lineage: Bacteria > Pseudomonadati > Thermodesulfobacteriota > Desulfuromonadia > Geobacterales > Geobacteraceae > Geobacter > Geobacter sp. DSM 9736. The sequence continues at coordinate 1,967,294 of NZ_LT896716.1, read as the reverse complement.
TAACAGCGGCGCACGAATTCCACCACGCCATACAGTTCGGGTACAACATCAATGCTGATGCGTGGTATGCAGAGGCAACTTCAAGCTGGATTGAAGATGAAGTTTATGACAATGTAAACCAGGTATACAGCTACTCCTCAGCGTATCTTCGCAACACTAATTTACCTCTGGATACGGATGTCAGCACCTCAACCGGTGGGGGGTACGGCAGGTGGATATTCAATCGTCACCTGGCTGAGCGTTTTACCGGAACAGTCATCAGGGATATCTGGGCCAGGATAGGAACAGTCACCAACGCTACCGACACCATTCCGATGCTTCCTTTGATCGATGAGGTGTTGAGGGGGAGGGGAAGCAGTCTTAGCGACGAGTTCTTCTCGTTCACAAAAAAGCTATACATGCAGTCCTGGACAACGCACCGTTCAGAGCTTGATCTTCTATATCAGCATCCTATACTTCCTGAGGCGAACTATCAGGTGTTTCCGGTAAACGGAAGTACCAGCCCGCCTCCGGCTGTAGCTCTGCCGCATTTTTCCTTTGCGTTCTTCTTTTTCGAACCTTCCGTGGCAGCACCGGCCAGCCTTGCACTGACAGTGTCACGTGCTTCAGGTATACGGACATCAGCATTCCGGGAGACTACGGGAAATGTCATCACAGAGATACAGCCGGATGCAAATGGCAATTTCAACATCTCGCCCTTTGGAGGCTCCGATACCGCACAGGCTGCAATTCTGTTTGCCAATGCGGGTAACAGTGATGGCGCGGGCGGAAGCTTTACTACAGATGGGACTACCCCCCCTGTCGCATCCGAAGGGGCTGCCCCTCCCAATCAAACGCCTGCTGCCACTACAGGCGGTGACGGTGGTGGAGGCTGTTTCATTGCGACTGCAGCGTTCGGTAGCTACCTCCATCCAAAGGTCAAAACGCTGCGTGATTTCAGGGATCAGTTTCTGATGAAGACAGAGGCAGGGCGGGCATTCGTGACATTCTACTATCGGATGAGTCCGCCGGTGGCAGATTTTATAGCACGCAACGACATGCTTCGGGGATGTGTCAGGGCGCTGCTCATCCCGATTATTGCAGTAATTGAATATAGCCGCTTGATCATGATTGGGCTAATGATGATGTTATCCTTATCTGCAGTGGTAACTGCCGGTAAGGCTGTTTCGCGTAAACGCCACAGATGAAGGAAGATGCGCTGAAAAGACAAAAGCCCCACCAGTATCTCTGGCGGGGCTTTTGTGATTAAGTTGTAGCGGCTATTAGATCTTTCTTACGTTTGCTGCCTGGAGGCCTTTCGGGCCATTTACAACGTCAAAGCTTACCGCTTCACCTTCAGCGAGGGACTTGAAACCTTCCGACTGAATGGCCGAAAAGTGAACGAATACGTCTTCCCCGTTTTCCTGCTCGATAAAGCCGAATCCCTTTGCGTCGTTGAACCACTTAACCTTACCCTGTGCCATCTTCCTACCTCCTTTTGTTGCCCTCCGGATCTGTGCCGGACTACGGTGATTTACTGCAGCTGCCGGAGTCTTGAGGCAAGAAAACAGGAACAATGTGAGAAGTTCATTGCCGGTTTTCCAGGTTCTGCAAAAACATCCGATTCTGCTATCCTCAACGGTAGCATCGGTTCTGGGGTGTGTCAAGAGCTTTTTTTCAATGAGGTTGTTTTTATGTCAAAAAGTGTTAATTCTGCCTATGAAAGCCATTAGCAATCCGTAATGCTTGTGGTCGAAATGGAGACTGATGCGAGGAAGGTTCAGGAGATCCGGTTCATCCCCTTCTTCGGGAAATGGCGTCGTGCGGGTTATTTTTTTTCGCGGAAGGCGCAGTTCGGGGAACTCGTACTCCAGTTCCTCGATCTGTACATCCGAAAGCTGCTTGTTCAGTCGAATTACGAGCCGTCCATCGATGAAGCGCAAGGAGTGGTAGTTACGGTAAAACTCCTCTATGGTCTGAATGGCTTCATCTTCATCCTTTGTCAAAGTGAAAATGGCGAAATCTTCTGCTGAGATAAAGCCGCTTCCAAGGAGATGCGACTTTATGAACTTGAACCAGTCTTCCCAATAACCCTGTTCGCTATCAACAAGGACGAGCGGGCGCGGTGAAGTTTTCCCGGTTTGAATCAGCGTAAACACCTCCATAGCTTCGTCCAGGGTCCCGAATCCTCCCGGGAAAACAGCTATGGCATCTGATTCCTTGATAAAAGCAACTTTTCGGTTGAAGAAATATTTGTATGAAATCAGACGAGGGTTGGCCAACATTACCGGATTGGGTGCTTGCTCGAACGGGAGTTTGATGTTGACGGCGAAGGAATTGTCACTGCCCGCACCTTCGTTTCCGGCCTCCATTATGCCGGGGCCTCCTCCTGTAATTATCATGAAACCCTTATCAACGAGTTTTTGGCTGAAGCGCAGACACTTTTGGTACATTTCCTCATCCGGGGCAGTGCGGGCGGAACCGAATATGGTCACTTTCTTCGTCTGGCGGTAAGGAGAGAATACCTTGTTGGTATACCTCATCTCTTTCATGGTGTTGTTGATCAGTTTGAGGTCCGCCAAGTAGTCCGATTCCTGACCTGCTTTCAATGCTGCGATAATCATTTCGCGGACTATACGTGGATGATTTACGCCGCCGGCTTCTTTGAGTAGGCCGTTTATGATCTCGTCTATTTTACCGTTGTTTTTTGCAAAACTCAGTTCCATTGGCGTATCGGCTCCTTTGCAAGAATCGCAGGATTATAGCATCGGCCCCTCAGGGAGGCAAACGTTAAGCAATATCGAACAAATATTACATTGATTTGCCATTTCCTTTTCGGTATACCTGTAGGCCGAAAATCTGAGACCTCTCCCGCAGCGAAAGGAATGAAAAATATGGGGAAGACAACAGCGGAAAAGATCTTCGCGAGCCGTCTTGTTGATGAGCCGTTTCCTGGGACGAAAGTGCTGAAGCTCGATGTGGTCATGTGTCATGAGATAACAACCCCTATTGCCATAGAAGACCTCCTGTCACGCGGCAAGGACCGGGTTTTTGACAGTAACAAGATCAAGGCTGTAATAGATCACGTTACTCCCAGCAAGGACACCAAGACGGCCACACAGGCCAAAATCCTCAGAGATTGGGCCCGGCGTCATGGCATCAAGGACTTCTTCGACATAGGGGCCAACGGCGTTTGTCATGCACTCTTTCCGGAGAAAGGATTCATTCGCCCCGGTTACACAGTCATTATGGGTGACTCCCATACCTGCACTCACGGGGCATTTGGTGCGTTTGCCGCCGGGGTCGGGACAACCGACCTTGAGGTCGGAATACTCAAGGGAGTGTGCGCCTTCCGGGAGCCTAAAACCATTAAGGTCAACCTTGTCGGGACCTTGCCGCGGGGCGTGTATGCAAAGGACGCCATACTGCACGTCATTGGCACTCTCGGCGTAAACGGCGCAACCGACCGTGTCCTTGAATTTCATGGACCTGTCGTTGAAGCAATGACTATGGAATCGAGAATGACCCTCTGCAACATGGCTATAGAGGCTGGGGGGACTTCCGGTATATGTATGCCGGACGCGGTTACTGTTGATTACCTGTGGCCGTTCATCAAGGATGAGTATCCGTCCAAAGAAGCGGCACTGACCGAGTTCCGCACCTGGTGGGCGGATGATGATGCTGTTTATGACCGGGTGCTGGATCTGGATGTGACATCCCTGGAACCGCTGGTTACGTTCGGCTACAAGCCCGATCAGGTAAAGACCATCGGTGAAATGGCCGGAACTGAAGTTGATCAGATTTATATCGGTTCCTGCACTAATGGCCGTCTCGAAGACCTTAGGATTGCAGCCGGGGTTCTCAAAGGAAAGAAGATCGCACCAACTGTTCGCGGAATCCTTTCACCCGCCACACCGAAAATCTACCAGGATGCTCTGCGTGAAGGGATTATAGATGTATTCATGGAAGCGGGCTTTTGCGTCACCAATCCCACCTGTGGTGCCTGTCTCGGAATGAGCAACGGTGTTCTTGCCGAAGGGGAAGTATGCGCTTCGACTACCAATCGCAATTTCATGGGGCGCATGGGAAAAGGGGGGATGGTACATCTAATGTCCCCGGCAACGAGTGCCGCTACCGCCATAGAAGGGAAGATGGCCGACCCGCGCAAGTACCTGTGAAACTCTAGATTCTCTGAGAGGATGGGCCATGGCGGCATCTTTTTGTCGCTGAGGCGACCGAGACTTTTATACACAAGGAGCATCCCATGAAAAATTTCGGCGGACCGGTTCTGTTTCTGGACCGGTCGGACATCAACACCGATGAAATCATTCCGGCAAAGTATCTCACCGAGATAACAAAGGAAGACCTGAAGCCATACATCCTCGAAGACTTGAAGTTGCCGGGGTTCGATCCGAAGGGGTCGAAAACCAAAAACGCCAAGGTGATAGTATCACGTGCGAATTTCGGCTGCGGCTCTTCCCGTGAGCATGCTCCGTGGGTATTTGAGGTAAATGATATCACTGCGGTAATAGGTGAATCGTTTGCCCGGATTTTCAGGCAGAACATGTTCAATTGCGGAATGGCCGCCATCGAACTCCCAAAGGATCAAGTGGAGTGCCTTTTCGCTTTCGCCTCCTTTGAGGATGCCGCGATCAGCCTGGATATCAACGGGCAAACTCTCACTATCACCGGTGGAGGAAAGACGGCTTCGTTTTCTTTCCAAATGTCCCCATTTGATAAAGCGCTCGTCCTTGCCGGGGGATGGGTGGATTACGCCGACGCCAAATACTAAACTGCAACTCGAAGTTACAAGAAGCCTGCGTACCACGCAGGCTTTTTTGTTCCTGCCAATAATGAAGAATCCATAGATTTTCCATTGACTCGTCTTAAATCGTGTAGATAATGTTAAAAACTTGATTCGTAATTCCACAGGAGTGCCCTTACATGAACGGCATTAAAGGCCACTTCGTCCTGCTTTTACTCGGATTGCTTCTGGCAGGGCCTCTTCATGCCGACGAAGTAGGAGATGCACAGGGTGAAATAATAACCGGGTGGCCCCTCTTCGACTATCGGGAGAGCCCCCAGGAAGGCTTCAGCAACCTCTCTATCCTCGGGCCGCTGATCAAGATACAGACGAACAAGGGAGATGTTGATACGGCACTGCGTCCTCTTTTTTACCGGAGTGCCAACAGTGAGGGGGATGCAGCCGAGACCATATACCTCTACCCGCTCGCCCGTTCAGATGTTTCCCCCGATACAAGCAGAGTGGAAGTGCTTCACCTTCTGCAGAGAAATGTGTACCGCAAGAACGAGGGTGAAATGCGGGAGAGCGACAGTATGCTCTTTCCCTTTTACATACGCGGCACCTCTCCTAAATACGGGCCTTACACATCGGTGTTTCCGTTCTATGGAGATATCTACGAACGATTCTGGAAAGACGAGTATCACTACATTCTTTTTCCGCTGTACAGCAGAACCGTTAAAAAGGGGACGACGAACCGGAACTATCTCTATCCTTTCTTTTCGACGACAGAAGGTGAAAATGAGAGGGGCTTCCAGTTCTGGCCGCTCTATGGACAATCCGAAAAAACTGGAGTTTACAACAAGAATTTCGTTCTGTGGCCCTTCTACCTGCGCGAGGAGAGCGGGCTCGACACTGACAACCCGACGAAGAAGCTGTACATGCTTCCTTTTTATGCGGCAAGCGATTCGCCACATCGGCGCTCCCGCTATTATATGTGGCCATTTTTCGGCCACGTGACGGACAGTGCGAAGATCGAGGAGGAGTGGGATTACTTCTGGCCCTTCTGGCGAAAAATCCGGGGGGAGCAACGGAATGTAGACAGCTACCTCCCCCTGTATTCCCACGAGCAGTACAAGGGGCGCAGCAAGACCTGGTACATGTGGCCACTCTACAGGCACGAAGAGGATAACTCCGACATCTTCCGGTGGGAGCGGGACCGGGTGATGTTTTTTCTTTTTTCAAATACCAAAGAGCAGTGGCCGAAGGTAGGCGATGAGAGGCGGCGAGTCGCTCTGTGGCCGCTTTTCCTTTACAGCCGCGACGTCAAAGGGGTCAAATCGCTCTCTCTCCCGGCACTGGCGGAGCCGATCTTTGACCGGGATGGAATCGAAAAGAATTGGGCGCCTCTCTGGCGAGTATATCAGCAGAAATGGGCGGACAATGGTGATTCGGCGGTTTCATTTCTCTGGAACCTTTACTGGCATCAGGTGCGCGGGAATGATCTGGCATACGAGTTTTTTCCAGTCATCTCCCACCGCGCGGAAAAGGGAATTACCGAGACAAGGATTTTGAAAGGGCTCGTCGGCTACCGCGCTGCCGAAGGGCACGCCACGCTTTCGTTGCTATGGCTTCCCCTTCTGAATTGGGGGAGTGGTGAGGCCGGCCCTGTATCAAATACCCCAAGGAGCAATCAGTGACAGACGCTGTTGAGAGACTCGGCAAGAAGGTGCTGAAGTTCCATGAGATCATTGGCGAGATGCTGATCCTCCTCTTCCAGACTATCTGTTCGTTCCGTGAAGCGCCACGAAATATCCAGAGCATATTTGCTCAGATGGCGATCATCGGATACGAGACCCTTCCGGTCGCGTCGGTAATGGCCTTTTTTGTGGGTATGGTCCTGGCGTTGCAGACCGGGGTGGAGTTGCAGAAGTACGGCAGTCAGAACATCATTGGGGCCATTGTGGGGCACTCGATGGTACGTGAGCTTGGTCCCGTCATGACCAGTTTTCTGGTGGCAGGACGAGCAGGTTCAGCCATGGCTGCAGAAATAGGAGTGATGAAGGTATACGAGGAGATAGATGCGCTGAAAACCCTGGATATTAGTCCGGTTCGATATCTGGCCATGCCACGTCTCATCGCTTGCCTTATCTGCGTACCTGCACTCGTCATCTACTCAGACCTGATCGGCATTATCGGCGGCGCAATCATCAGCAACCTGCATCCACAGATATTCGTTTCTTACACCACCTACTATGACAGCCTCACGGATGCTTTGAAGCTGCGTGAAATCGGCAACGGCTTGATAAAGGCGACGGCATTTGGCGGCATTATCGCCCTGGTTTGCTGCTATGTCGGGTTCAAAACGAGTGGTGGCGCAAGGGGTATCGGAGTATCCACCACACGGTCGGTTGTTCTCTCGTTCATGCTGATTCTCGTTGCGGACTATTTTCTGACGCGGTTGCTTATGTAATGCCTGGCAAGCCCTTGTATTTGGGAAGCCGGTGTTTCTGTAGAAGGGGAGGATGATTTAAATGGCTATATCGCTGGAGAAAAAAGTAGGTCTTTTCTTCATTGCTGCGATGGTTATTCTCGGAGCACTGCTTGAAGTGGGAGAAAAATGGAACCCGTTCGAGAAGAAGCTGCCCTACAAAACCTACCTGGGGAGTATTACCGGGCTGAAGGTGGGTGATCCGGTCCGGCTTGCGGGGGTTGACGTAGGCAAAATAACCGAGATCGTACTTCACGAACAGCAAATCGAAGTGGCTTTCGAGGTACAGCCAGGCACTAAGATCAAAACGGACAGTACTGCCAGCCTGCGTCTGACGAACCTGCTGGGCGGGCAGTTCCTGGGCATCACCTTCGGTTCTCCTGAGGCTCCTCTCCTTCCTCCCGGTGGAGTGGTCAAGGGAAGGGACCTCGCCAGCATAGACCAGATCGTTGATAACGTGGGTGAACTGACAAAGGAGGCGAAGGTATTCATCGCCCAACTCAACAAAAATCAGGATGAGGTCATGGGCAAGATCAATGCAATCCTGGACGAAAATCGGGGAAACCTGCGGGGCGCAATCGGCAACCTAAACAGCATAACTGCGAAATTTGATCGGGGAGACGGTTCGCTGGCCATGCTGCTTAACGATAAGGCGCTTTACAGAAATGCAACAGATACGGCAGCGAGCCTCAGGACCATAACCGGAAAGATAGAGAGGGGGGAAGGAACAATCGGTCGCCTTGTGAATGACGAGACCCTCTACACCAATGCCAATAACGCGATCGTAAACATCAACGACGGGATGAAGGATGTGAAGGAGATAGCGGGCAAGATCAACCGTGGAGTAGGCACTGCAGGCAAACTCGTAAACGATGATGCACTTTACACGGAGCTTCGCGATGCATCCAGAAACATCAAGGAAATAACTCGTAAGATAAACGATGGAGAAGGGACAATCGGCAAACTTGTAAATGAGGACAAACTCTACCACGATGCTACTGCAGCCCTCAAAAAAGCGGAGAGAGCCGCTGAAGGACTTGGAGACTCCGGTCCCATCTCCGTTCTCGGCAGCTTCGTAGGGACCTTGTTTTAGTTCCAGGAGCCGCCCTTGCACGACATTCTGCAAATTATAATAGGCACCTTCACGATGCGCCCCTACGTGTTCGTTTTTTTTGCGGCGTATCTCCTGGCAGCCGTCACTCATCTCGGCTGGCGTAAGACAGCCTGCTTTACCGTCTGTGGCTACCTCATTGCATTCATTTCCGAATTCAGTTCGATCAATACAGGTATTCCGTACGGGTGGTACTACTACATAGACACCACGAGCGATCGAGAGCTTTGGGTTTTCGGCGTTCCTTTCTTTGATTCCCTTTCTTACGTCTTCCTTGCCTACTGCAGCTATGCCACTGCACTGCTTGTAGTTTCACCCGTGCGGACCAGGCGGGGAGACTTCATAACCCTCGAAACCCGTTCCCTTCGCAGGTCGTGGGGTGTTCTGTTCCTTGCATCACTTTTTCAGGTGTTTCTCGACATTATCATCGACCCGGTTGCATTACAGGGGGGGCAATGGTTTCTCGGTCAGATATACGGTTACCGGGAGAGCGGAATCCACTACGGCGTTCCTCTTTCAAATTACCTTGGATGGTTTTTGGTCAGTGTGCTGATGGTGCTCGCTCTGCAGTTGATTGACGCGTGGGATGGGAAACCGGCTGAGAGGCAGGCGGGGGTCAGAAATCTTCCTCTGCGCTCACTTATAGGACCGATTCTCTACCTGTCGGTGCTCGTGTTTAATATAGTGGTTACTATATCTATAGGGGAACGGTTGATGGCGGTGACCGGCATCTTCACATACATCCTTCCGGTCTCCATTGTTGCGGTATCCATCTTCAGGAGGGCCAATCGGTACACCCGGGAGGAACTTGCAGAGCACCTCCGGGATTTCCCATGGTCTGCAGCGAGAGATGATGTCAAAGCTTCCGAAGTACGGTGAGGACGGCTTCTGCAAGATTTTGTCCTGCTATACGTGAGTTTCTCCCCAGTCTTATGAGCTGCGGTAGAATCATAGGGCGTCGGGCTATGGTCAGCAGGACCTTGCGCGTGCGGATTCTCATGTTGCTGTCGGTGAATTCATCCAGCGAGAATCCAAGCTCTTCTTCTGCGGCATCGCTGATGCCCCTTAATGCCAGGAACGGGATTTGATGTTCCGCCGCTACCTTCGCCACTGCTGCCGTTTCCATTTCAATAACAGGATCAATAACGTCTGCAGGTAGGCTTCTCTCCAACATCTTTTTATCGAGAATCTGAGCGGTAGTGACGATGGTTGCTGCAAAGCTCTTGTAGCCAGCGGCCGGCACTAGTGCGCTTTCAGCTATCTCGGAAAGAGCCGGTGTAAGTCCTTCTTCCTCGCGAAGGCAGCCGTTCTGGTGAATGAAGAGCCGTCGACCTACCGCAATGTCGCCGATGGCTGGCCCAGGGGCAATTGCACCGGCAAAACCGAAATTGATGAAGAAGTGCGGGCGCAGGTTGACGGCTATCGCTTTTGCCGCTTCTTCTGCGTTTATCGGCCCCATACCCGTTTCTACGACAATTATTTCGCCGTATCTGTCGAGTTCATAGCAGGGAAACCTGGAAACGCTTTTCCGTTTCTTCCCCCCCGCTTTTCTGATCAAGGTCCTAATTTCTTCAGGCAGTGCAGCAAGAAGTGCAATTGTACGTTCTGCCACGCGCGAACACCTCCGGTACGGGACTCTAGCAAAGGCTTAATGCGATAGCAATGGAAAAGCAGGTCGAAGAGTGAGTGCTGCGGCTGCTTTTCGGAGATAACTCCTTTGCCGGTGGGTTTTTTTAGCTTGACAACCACCGGAACCCTCCACTATAGTTACCCCTTTACTAATGGCGTATTGCGCGCAGATGCGGAATACCGTACTCTTTCTACAACTGTCCATTACCAAAACATTATGTTCGATACGCTTTCCGACAAGCTCGATTTGGTATTCAAAAAGCTCCGGGGTCAAGGTGTAATGACCGAGGAGAACATAAAGGAAGCACTACGCGAAGTACGGCTGGTGCTGCTTGAGGCCGATGTAAACTTCAAGGTGGTAAAGGACTTTGTCGAGCGAGTCCGGGAGCGGGCTGTCGGAACCGAAGTGCTGCAGAGCCTTTCTCCCGGGCAGCAGGTTATTAAAATCGTTCATGACGAGCTTGTCGCTTTGATGTCCGGCGATGGGGGCAACAGCCTTGATCTTGCTGCCAAACCTCCGGTATCAATCATGATGGTCGGTCTCCAGGGCTCAGGAAAAACGACGACATGCGGCAAGCTTGCCCGTTACCTCAAGAAGGAGCGCCGTCGACCTCTTCTCGTTCCTGCTGATGTATACCGACCTGCTGCAATTGAGCAGCTCAAGACCCTTGGAAGGCAGCTCTCGCTGGAGGTGTTCGATTCGCGGGCCGAGCAGGATCCGGTCGATATCTGCCGCAATGCTCTCCAGTATGCCGAGCGTACAGGCTTCGATACCGTAATCTTTGACACCGCAGGGCGGCATCAGATCGACGACTACCTGATGAACGAGCTTGTTCGGATCAAGGATTCCGTGGAGCCGCGGGAAATCCTTTTTGTCGCCGACGCCATGACCGGCCAGGAGGCTGTCAATGTGGCCAGCGGCTTTGACGAGCGTCTCGAACTGACCGGCGTGGTTCTCACGAAATTGGATGGTGATGCCAAAGGGGGAGCCGCTCTTTCAATCCGCGCTGTGACAGGGAAGCCTGTGAAGTTCGTCGGCATCGGCGAGAAAATGGACGCTCTGGAGGTTTTTCACGCGGACCGGCTGGTTTCGCGAATTCTCGGTATGGGCGATGTTCTTACCCTCATCGAGAAAGCTCACGCCGCCATAGATGAGAAAGAAGCCAATCGTCTCCAGCAGAAGCTGAAGAAGAACCAGTTTGACCTTGAGGATTTCAAGAACCAGCTGCAGCAGGTCAAAAAAATGGGCTCTCTTGAGTCTCTGATGGGGATGATTCCTGGAATGGGCAAAATGATGAAGCAGATGCAGGGTGCCCAGCCGAGTGAGAAAGAGCTTAAACGGATTGAAGCCATCATCGATTCCATGACCCGTGCCGAGCGTACAAACCACACGATCATCAACGGCAGCCGCAGGCTGCGGATTGCCAAAGGGAGCGGAACCTCCGTTCAGGAGGTGAACCAGCTGCTGAAGCGTTTCACCGAAGCTCAAAAGGTTATCAAGCAGCTTCAGAAGCTTGGGCCGAAAGGCCTTATGAAAGGTATGGGAGGGCTGGGGAAGGGAATGTTCCCCTTTTCATGACCTTGCTTATTCGCAGCTAATTAGTTGCTTTCTAACAACAACGCATATAACATAGTCACGGCTTCGAGCCGGAACGAACCAGGAGGAATCATGGCTGTTAAAATCAGGCTTGCACGTGCAGGCGCTAAAAAGAAACCTTTCTACCAGATCGTCGTTACAGATGGCAGGAACAAGAGGGATGGACGTTTCATTGAAAACGTAGGCACGTATGATCCGAATCAGACTCCCGCAGCTGTGAAACTGCAGGAAGAGAAGGCGCTGGAGTGGCTCGGGAAAGGGGCGCAGCCTACCGATACCGTGAAGCAGCTCCTTAAAAATGCCGGTCTTTGGGAAAAATTCGTTTCAGCAGCTGCGTAATTCTGTTTTTACCGGCCCGCCGGCAATTTACATGTACAGAGGTTACCGACATGAAACAGCTCGTAGAAACCATCGCGAAAGCACTTGTTGACGACCCGACCCAGGTAAGAGCAACGGAGGAAATGGAAGACGAAGCTACGGTAATCAAGCTGACAGTTGCCAAAGAGGATATGGGCCGGATCATCGGCAAGGAGGGGCGAACAGCCAAGGCCATTCGAACCCTGCTTAATGCCGTGTCGACTAAAGACAACAAGAAAGCAATACTGAAAATAGTTGAATGATGGTCGATGGTGGTAAGCTGGTTCTGCTGGGGAAGGTTGCAGCGACCCACGGAATCAAAGGGCAGTTGCGAATCGTTTCCTATTCCGGCGAGTTGGATACTATTCTTTCCCTTAACTCTTTTATTCTCAAGGGTACTGCGGGCGAAACGGAAACCTTCACGGTGGCAGCGGCTGCAGTTCATGGTAAAAAGGTACTTATCACCCTTAAGGGCTTGGCGGATATCAATCTTGTGGAGCGTTTGGTTGGCCGGGAGCTTTATGTGCGCCGGGAGCAGTTGCCAGAACTAGACGAAGGTGAGTTTTACTGGTGCGAGCTGGAGGGGCTCAAGGTTCGCACGGATAAGGGAGAGTTGCTGGGTGAACTGACCTCCCTTATTCCTACAGGCAGCAACGATGTGTATGTTGTAACCGGGGGCAAGAAAGAATATTTGATACCGGCAGTGGAAGAGATCGTTACCGACATCGATCTTGATGCTGGGATCATGACGGTAAGCCCTCCTGAAGGGCTGCTTGATCTATGAAATTCGATATACTTACCCTGTTCCCCGGGATGTTCGAAGGACCCTTCTCGGAGAGCATAATCCGGCGTGCCGTTGACAGCGGCCTAATCAGAATACGCCTGCACAATATCAGGGATTACGCCGTCGACCGCCACAAGACTGTAGATGATGCGCCGTATGGAGGGGGTGCGGGGATGGTGATGAAGGTGGAGCCGATTGCGGCTTGCCTGGAAGCCGTCCGCTCAGAAGCTCCCGCATCACGTGTTGTTTTGACCTCTCCGGCGGGAAAGCCCCTTGATCAGCAACTTGCCGGTCAACTGGCTGCAGAAGAAGGTATTATAATCATCTGCGGCAGATATGAAGGGGTTGATCAGCGGGTGATCGATCTTTTTTCCGACTATGAAATTTCACTCGGCGACTTCGTGCTCACGGGGGGCGAAATACCCGCAATGGCGCTCGTAGACGCGGTGTCGCGGCTCGTGCCTGGAGTACTCGGTAGTTCCGAATCTGCTTCGGGCGATTCATTCTGTGACGGGTTGCTTGAGTACCCCCAGTTTACGCGTCCACCGGAATTCCAGGGGCAAAAGGTGCCGGAGGTTCTCCTGTCGGGGAACCACGCGGAGATTGTCCGCTGGCGTCGCAATCAGTCGCTGATGCGGACCCGGAAAATTAGGCCGGAGCTTCTCAAAGCCGCCAGACTTTCTGCGGAGGAGAGGCGTTTTCTGGATGAAGCAGAGGAAGTATTGTGACCGACGCAGCGCCGCTTGTCGAAAATGTTTACATTGCGCTGCTTCACCATCCTGTTTACGACAAGAATGGTCAGATAGTAACAACAGCAGTGACGAATCTGGACATTCATGATATCGCTCGAGCTGCACGAACCTTTGGGCTAGGTTGCTACTACATAGTGACACCCGTACCAGAACAGCAGCGGCTAGTTCAGCGGGTGATCGATCATTGGCGTGAAGGTTGGGGCGCCTCCTATAATCCGAAGCGCCGCGAAGCCTTGCAAAATATCGTTCTGGCAAACGATCTCCAAGAGGTCGAGACCGATCTTGCCCGACGTTATGGTAATAAACCGAAACTGATAACGACGGGGGCGCGTAAAAGAGGAAACAGCATCGGCTACACAGAACTGGGTCGCCTGATTGATGACCCTGGGCAGCCGTGGCTCCTGGTTTTCGGAACGGGGTGGGGTCTTACAGAAGAAATAATGACCAAGGCAGATTTCGTACTTGAGCCGATCTATGGCCGAGGAGATTATAATCACCTCTCAGTACGTTCGGCAGTATCGATAATTCTTGACCGGCTCCTGGGGAACCGGTCTGTTTAACATCACACCACTGCAAGTTTAGGCTTTGCAACATAAGGGAGGAAGCAAGCAGATGAACAAGATCGATATTATCGAAATGGAGCAGATGAAGAAGGGAATCGTTTCCTTCAAACCGGGGGATACTGTAAAGGTCCACGTCAGGATCGTTGAGGGTGACAAGAGCCGTATCCAGGCCTTCCAGGGGGTTGTCATCGGCCGCCAGAACGGGGGCATCCGGGAGTCGTTTACAGTGCGGAAGATCTCCAACGGCATTGGGGTTGAGCGCTCGTTTCCGCTGCACTCGCCGTCCATAGAGGGGATCGAGGTTGTGACTCGCGGACATGTACGCCGCGCGAAACTATACTACCTGCGCAAGCTGCGTGGAAAGGCTGCGCGCATCCGCGAGCGGAAATACGTTGCAGTGTAAGCACCGGTTTTTCTGAAAGCCCCGATTCATCGGGGCTTTCTAGTTCTCATGCTTTCAGAAGTTGTTGGTGCTTCTTCGTCTTTTCCAATTGCCACCGGTTGATCTCCCCATGTAATCTATCCTGCAAACTTTCATGCCATGCACATATCAGGAGGATTGATGGACCTCTTCGGTGAACTGCAGCCGCAGTCACGATGGGAATTCGAACTGCTCGCCAGGCGGATGGGTTACAGGTTGGTTGCAGGTATCGATGAAGCAGGACGCGGTCCGCTGGCCGGTCCCGTCGTGGCTGCTGCCGTTATCCTTCCTGATGGAGAGGATTTCTCTGGAGTCGATGACTCTAAGAAACTTTCCGCCTCAGCCCGTGAACGCCTTTATGACCTCATTTACGAGAAAGCGCTGGCCATAGGTGTCGGCATCAGTGACCATCAGGTCATAGACCGGATCAACATTCTTCAGGCCACACTGTCTGCAATGAGGGAAGCTGTTGGTTCTCTATGCAGGCCAGCGGATTACCTCCTGATCGACGGCACCTCCGGGATTCCGGTTTCGATTCCACAGCGCACGATAAAAAAGGGCGATAGCGCCAGCATTTCAATCGCGGCCGCTTCCATCATTGCCAAAGTCACCCGGGACCGGATGATGACAGCCTACGAGGATGTGTACCCGGGTTACGGATTCAGGGAACATAAAGGATATGCCTGCGCGACGCATCTTGCAGCCATTGCCGGTCTCGGTCCTTCACCCATTCATCGCAAGACGTTTCGCGGAGTACGTGAACATGTGCAGGAGGAGGAGTGACTGAAGCGTCCCGCTCTCTGGCTCTGGGCGCCCGTGGCGAACAGCTCGCTGCGGCTTACCTGAAGGGAAAGAAATTTGTCATCCTGGAAAGAAACTATCGCTGCAAGGGGGGTGAGGTTGATATTATCGCCCGGGATGGTAGAACGGTTGTCTTTGTGGAAGTCAAAACAAGACGAAACCACGCCTTCGGCTTGCCCCAGGAGGCGGTAACCCTATTCAAGCAGCGACAAATTTCGAAGGCGGCACTTGTATGGCTGTCACAGCACCGGCAGCTTGAAGCCCCCGCCCGGTTCGATGTTGTCGCAGTCGTCCTCGGCGACAATGAGGTACCCGACATCGACCACATTAAGAACGCCTTCGACCTTGCTTTCTGAGCATAATGCAGTGCCCTCCATGATCTTCTAAATATCAGTAAAAAACGCCTTGTACCTGCAACTCCAAGTGCTAGACTTTTCATAGGGACAGTAGTCCCGGCACTACAAGTTGAAAGGGGGTTTTGGTAATGGCAACCAGTCGCAATGTCGGGCGCGGTGGCGGGCATTCACCGGCCAACGTGACTAAACATCTCAAAGGCATAAACTTCCCGGCGAACAAGCAGGATCTAATAAAGCACGCGAAGCATGAGGGGGCAGACCAGGAGGTCTTGCAGGAGCTTCAGGGGTTTGAAGACCGGGAATACGGTAACATGGCAGATGTAATGAAAAGCTTTGGGAAAGGGCATACATCTTCGCCCCGGACCAAATCTACGAGTACTCAGAGCAGGCAGAGCAAACGCGCGTAAGAAGGCAATGCAGCTTTTAAGTAAGGGCTTGATCCTTTTGGGTCAAGCCCTTTTTTTGCGGATGGGTCAGGAGGGATTATTTAAACTCGCCGCTGTTGAGTGCTTCACGGATGAAGGCCAGGTGACGTTTCTCATCTGCCCAATATTCCTGTACAAGAATTGAAATGTCGCTGGGGGCATCCATTGCGGATGCTTTTTCGTAACGTGAATTCGTAAGACGCTCGTTGGTTTCCATAGCCTCAAGGGCACCCTTGGTGCCGGTCAAGCTGCGAAGTGCGGTAAAACCCTCGATAAAGAAACCTTTGAAGTCAGGCGCAAATGCCGGCGGAGTTTCTCCAAGTTCCCGCACCTTTGCTGAAAGGTGGTCGACATGCCGACGATGATCAGCCTGAAAACGTACCAGGTTCTCTTTGATTATAGGCTGGTCGATGTGCTTTATTGCCTGGTCGTAAGCATGAATTGCATCGATGTCCAGCTTTATCAGGTTCTGAAGTTGGTCAAGCAAATCCTTTCGATCCATGTTCGGTCTCCTTTCGATAGTTGCTAAAGCGAGTGTTGAAAAAAGTCTATCAGCTTGCGAGGGGTAAGCAACAGTACTGCAGTGACTGATTTTCTAGCCCTAACCTTGCATTTGCCAATGATTTCTTTCTGTGTTACGTTTACGAAAATTTTATTGGAGCATGTCATGGATTTTTCCGTCGCCCTGGCGCAGATAAAGCCGAAGCTAGGATGTGTGGCAGACAACCTGGCTTTAGTAGAGGCTGCTGTCGACCGGGGAATCGCCGAGGGAGCCAATCTGATTGTTTTCCCGGAACTCGCCCTTACAGGATATTTTCTGAAGGATCTCGTGCCGGAAGTCGCAGTTTCTCTCCAGTCTCAGGAGGTGAATCGACTTAGGCAGCTTTCACGGCACATTTCCATAGCTTGCGGGATAGTTGAAGCGTCAGCGGATTACCGTTTCTTCAATTCAGCACTCTATCTGGAGGAGGGGGATGTCCGCTACTGCCATCGGAAGGTCTATCTGCCTACTTATGGACTCTTCGACGAGCAGCGCTATTTGGCCCGCGGAGAGCGACTCCGTGCCTTCGATACGCGATTCGGCCGGCTGGGAATGCTGATATGCGAAGATATGTGGCACATTTCGGCTCCCTACATACTGGCGATGGATGGCGCCGCCAGCCTCCTGTGCCTCTCCAGCAGCCCTGCGAGAGGAATTTCCGGGGATGAATCTCTAGGTTCCGCATCTGCATGGCAGAAACTTAACTCAACGACTGCTATGTTCCTCAACTGCCGTGTGTTTTACTGTAACAGGGTAGGCTATGAGGATGGAGTGAGTTTCTGGGGTGGCTCCGAAATCGTGGGCCCCGGAGGATCCGTTAAGGCTCGCGCCGGGATGTTCGAGGAGGACTTCCTTGTCGGTCGGGCAGATCCCGGCGAGTTGCGACGGGAGCGGATTTTTTCGCCGATGATGCGCGACGAGAACCTGACGATCACTATCAAGGAACTGAGCCGTATCGAGACGGAGAGGGGAGCCTGATGTCGGCACTGATCGTCAATGCGGGACTCCTGAGGACCATGCTCGTCGGGTTCGTGAAGGAAGAGGTGGAGAAGGTCGGCCTTCGGCGTGTGGTGCTGGGCCTTTCGGGTGGAATTGATTCGGCTCTCGTGGCTTATCTGGCCGCTGAAGCGTTGGGTCCCCGGAATGTCTTCGCATACTGCATGCCGTATCGCACGAGCAACCCCGAAAGCGAGCAGCATGCACGTCTTGTTGCGGAGCAACTGGGAATCAACTATCAGGTGATCGAAATTACACAGATGATCGATGCCTATTTTGCCTACTTCCCCGACGCCGGGAACCTGCGGCGCGGGAACAAGATGGCTCGCGAGCGTATGACGATCCTGTTTGACCATTCGGCCGCTCACGGCGGCCTCGTCCTTGGCACGAGCAACAAGACGGAGTTGCTGCTCGGGTACGGTACGCTCTACGGAGACATGGCGAGCGCCCTGAATCCTATCGGCGACATATACAAGACACAGGTCTGGCAGCTTTCGGAAGAACTGGGGGTTCCCCGGGAGGTTATCGAAAAGAAGCCTTCGGCCGACTTGTGGGCGGGGCAGACCGACGAACAGGAACTTGGCTTTACCTATCGCCAGGTGGATGAGCTTCTGTATCACATGGTGGACCTTCGTTACAGCCGGGAAGAACTGCTCGCACACGGTTTCGAATCGGATTTCATAAGCAAGATTTACAGGATGGTTCAAAACTCCCACTTCAAGCGCCGGATGCCTATCATCGCCAAAGTCTCCAACCGCACCATCGACCGCGACTTCCGCTACTCGCGCGACTGGGGGAAGTAGAGGGAACTCAGATGCCCGGTACCCTCTATATCGTTGCTACCCCGATCGGTAATCTCGAAGATATTACGTATCGCGCCATACGCATTCTGCGGGAAGCTGACCTCATAGCAGCCGAAGATACCCGCCACTCCCGTAAGCTCCTCGCCCACTATGGCATTTCCCGGCCCCTTACATCATATTTCGACCATAACAAGACATTAAAGGGGGACTACATCCTCGACCGGTTGAGGGAAGGGCTGTCGGTCGCCCTCATCTCCGATGCCGGAACCCCCTGTATCTCCGACCCAGGCTACCAGTTGGTCCGGGATGCGGTAGAAGCACAGATTCCTGTGGTGCCGGTTCCCGGTGCCTGTGCCGCCATCGCCGCGCTGTCCGCGGCAGGTCTTCCGACCGATGCCTTCGTCTTCGAAGGGTTCCTTCCCAACCGGCGAAGCAGGCGCCGCGAAAAGCTCGCCGCCGTTGCGGGTGAGCGCCGCGTCCTAATCTTCTACGAATCTCCAAACCGTCTTGCGGACACGCTTCTAGATCTGTTTGAGCTGTACGGAGACCGGCAGGCGGTTGTTGCCCGTGAGCTGACCAAGATCCACGAGGAGTTTGCGCGAGGTACGATCTCCACCTTACGTGAGCGTTTTCAGAAAGGGACGGTGAGGGGAGAGGTGGTGCTCCTCGTAATGCCCGCAGAGGAAGCGGCCCCCGCCGAGGGGCCAGCGGTTGCGGACCTGCTCCTCCGGTACATCGAGACGGAAGGGCTGTCGGTTAAAGATGCCGTGCGGCGGGTTGCCCTCGAAACGGGGAGCCCGCGAAGCGAGGTTTATGACGAGGCGCTCAGAATGAAGCAAGAACGTTGACCTGCGGCACTTAGACAGCAAGAAATGCAAAAAATGTAACAAACCCCTCCGTGCCAACCCAAAAGTAGCTCTTGTGAACGCTCTCTCCTGAAATGGTGTCGGTAAATTGACTTCCGGTTTTTTGATTCGTCAAAATAAGCTTCGATAAAGATTAGATTTGAATAATTTCCCCGGCGCCGTTTTAGGCGCATAATCCTCTCCAGCCTATCAGCGCGTGGCGTTCCTATTCCCTCCCTTAAATACCAGCGATTAGAAAAGCTTGGGGCATGTTACTTGCTGAGGGTTACAAAGCGGGTACAAGTTTCCGCCTCTTCATGTTGTTGAACCACTACCTGGTGGCACGGATTTTCCTCAATGATATTGTACAGAAATATTTTCTGTAGTTTTTTCTAAACCCCTAGCGCTACTAGCCGATATCGTAAAAGGGCTTCGGAAAGATTCATTTCCAATCCAGGACGGAATCTGGAAAAGGATTCGAAAAATAATTCCAAGAAAGGGGGACGGTTTGGTTCAAATGCGTTGCCACAGTTACGATTCAGCGAGAAAGGAGGTTGTTTGATGGGGATTAAATCCGCTGCACGAATGTTTCTCCTCATGGCCTCGTTGGCGTCAACGACGACGGCCTGGTCGGCAGAAATACATGGTAGAAGTTCCACGCAGTTTCTCTCTTTCAACAATGAGTGGCTGAACGATCAGCGTCAGACGGAGTTGGCCGAGTATCTTCGGCTGTCGATCACCAATATCGACAAGGCAGGGAAGTTCTCCATTCACGGCTATGGAAGGGCTTCCCAGGACCTCTCTAACGGCGAAGGGTTGAATGGTCGACTCTACTACCTGTATGGCGAATATCGGGATCTCTATGACAAACTGGACGTGCGGGCCGGACGCCAGTTTGTGAACCTGGCTGCAGGCAGTGCCATAATGGACGGTGCACAGGTCGATCTCAAAAACGTTGGCCCCGTTGCCTTCACGGTACTTGGCGGACGAGATGTAGTTTTCGGACTCAACGGTGAAATCGGTGATGCAACGAATACCGTTCTCGGTCTCGGTGCTTACCTGACCGGTTTCCAGAAGACAGATCTGGAAGTAAGCTGGTTCCGCAAATGGGATGGCGGCGACATCTCCCGCGATATTATCGGGGTGATGGGAAAACAGTACCTGTTCAACAATCTGCAGGTATACGGGAATGCACGCTACGATCTCCCCTCGGAAACGTTCAATGAAGTTCAGGCGGGGGTACGGTATTACCCGACATCCGACCTGATTCTCACTGCCGAGTATTTCCAGAGCTATCCTCAGTTCGACACCACCTCAATTTACTCCGTCTTTGCCGTAAATCGGTATGCTGAGGGCGTTTTCAGGGTTGACTACACCATTAATGACAAAGTCGCCGTCAATGGTGGGTACAACAGGCAGGGATATGGTGACGGCGCCCATGCGGATGTTTACTTCGCGGGGGTAGGGGTGCGGCCGATCGAGCCTCTCAGGGTCAACCTGGAGTATGACAAGCGCTCCGGGTACTACGGCAGCCTCGATGGCGTCATCATCGATGCAGCGTACGACATCACCAAGGTGGCACAAGTTGCTGCAGGGTTTAACTATGATGTGTACGAGCGGGATGCTTTGACAGGTGACGAGATTGCCCGTCGCTACTGGGCGGGTGGCAAATACAAGATTGCCAATAACATGGCCCTCTCCGGCCGCATTCAGAACGATGTCAATGAGCGTTACAGCAGCAATGTATCCGGACGTGTGACGTTCGACTATGACTTTTAGAAAGGGGGTGCCATTGTGAGGAAACTGTTGTTTGCAGGCATGCTGCTGATGATGACCGTCCTTTACGTCAATCAGGCGACGGCCCAGAAGCAGCCACACAAGGAATACGCGGACTCTAAAATAACTGATTGCAACAGCTGCCACAAGTCGGAAGGCGTTTCGCCCAATCACGATTCCGACTGGATTCGCAGCCATCGCTCCCTTGCCAGCAAAGCCGGCAATAACTGCGGTCAGTGCCATCAACAGTCATTCTGTCTCGATTGTCATCAGGGGGGTGGAATCGAAGCCGACCTGAGCGTCAGCAACTTCGGCAGGGATTATATCCCGAAGAGCCATCGAAGTGATTTCATCACAATTCACCCGATAAAGGCACTCGACAATCCGCAGACCTGCTACCGCTGCCATGACCAGAAGTTCTGCAACGCCTGTCATGACCGCTTCCCGAAAGGGAACATGCGTATCAAGTCGCACATGATGAACGGGCTTAACAACCAGGCATACAGTCAAAATGCCGTTATCACACTTGAACACGCTCGCGAAGCCAGGCGCAACCTGCAGTCATGCCAGAGCTGTCACCCACAAGGCGATGTTTGCATCCAGTGCCATGCGCAAGGGAGAACCAATCCGCATCCGAAGAACTGGAAGTCCATAAGTGGAAATTTCAAAAACAAAGCAGGTAGCAAGGTCTGCGTTAAATGCCACACGACCTACTAAACCAAAGGGAGGAAAAGATGAGGAAAACTTTGCAATCGTTTGTGACAGCAACAGCTACAGTCGTCGTAGCGGCAGCACTTGGCGGCTGCGGCACCGACAACAAAAACGGTGCAGTCGTTGCTGAAAGGGTATCACCGTCATCATGCTTTGCTACTACATGTCATGCAGGTCAGACCGATCCTGTCAGCGGCCAGGTAATCCGTACTCAGGTAGAGCAGTCCCTGCATTACAGGTTGAGCCAGAATACGGCCGACTGTCAGGGGTGCCACGGCGGCGGCTCGATGCATTTCGGTGTCGGACCCCTGCCCTATGCTAACCCGGCAGAATTTGGCGGTGGCTGCTTTACCTGCCACCAGGAGAATGCTCCTCTTGACGCCGCCCACTACACAACGGCAAAACCCGGTGTTGATGAAGCTTCTCCCGCAAGCTACGTGACTCCTAACGTAGATTGTACCTTCTGCCACAGCGCTCACAGCCCCGTATCGACCCAGATACATGAAGACTGGGCAGAAGGGCACGGTAACGTGAATGCTCTTGCATTCGCTGAAGAGTCTTTCGGAATCGACTCCCGCGCAGCGTGCAGCCGTTGTCATACCACGACCGGTTACATAAGATTTGCCAATTCGGAGTTTGAAACTGCTCCCACCACAGGATTCGCTGCGGCTGGCGACATGACCCGCGAGGTTATCGCATGCAAAGCCTGCCATTCCACCTCTGAGTTCAGTGCAAATAACCTCCGCCCTGCCGATGCTTTCACTGCATCATACAAGTATAATGGCGCAAGGGTAGAGTATGTTGATTCCGGAGCATCAAACCTCTGCATTCCCTGCCACTCTGGGCGTGAGAGCGGAGATAGCGTAACTTCCATTACCAATTTTACCAATGCGAGCTTCAAAAACCCGCATTACTTCCCTGCTGCAGCTATGTTGTTCTCCAAGTCAGGGTTCCGTTACTACACCTCCAATGCGAAGTATCAGAGCACTAATAGCCATTCGCAAATCGGTATAGGCAACTACAACGGCACCGGGACAAATGGCGCCTGCGTTGCATGTCACTTGGGCCCCGTTGGCAACAGCACGCATACGTTCGATCCATTTGAAGTCGCAGACCTGACAAATGGAGCAGGCGGCTGCTACGGTTGTCATACTCCTGCCCTAGGCGAACCAACGATTCTGGAAGAAAACGAGCATCAAAAGGCTATATTTGCCCGTTTCCTCGACTTCTACAAGTATGAGTTGGCCCAGAAAGGGATCTTCTACGGTTCTGCGCATCCTTACTTCTACACTGCTGATGGCGGCACGACTGCCATCAAAAACTGGACCACTGTCGGACCTACTGGTGGGACCGGTGCCAAGAACATGGGGGCTGCTTTCAACTACAAATTCGTAGCAGCCGAGGGCGGAGCACATGCACATAACCGGACCTTCGCCAAGCGCCTCATCACCGATGCTATCCAATACCTGCAGACCGGGTCCAACACTTATTCATTCTCTTCCGCTAACAACCTTGCGGGTGGAACTAATGGCCAGGCCGACCCGAACAGCATTATTTCATTCTCGGCCTATTCTACATCAAAGCCGACCTTTACCTTCACAGACCCCAAATCAGGGGTGGCCACTGATGTCTCGATTAGTTCCCTTAAATCCGAACTGCTGAGATACCGCAGTGTTCCGAACCAGTGGTACAGACGCTAATACTCACAGCTAAGTCTCTTTAATGCAGTATCTAGCCCCAAAGAAATTTGGGGCTTTTTTTTGCCCGCGGTTCCTAATTCCTTGAGCCAGGTTCAGGAAGCTCTATCCCACCCTCTTTAGTTAGAAAATATTCCTTCTGCCCATCTATTGACATCCAACATTCCCCTCTTACAATTGTCGGCAGTAAGAAAATAAATTGGCGTGCGAATGCGAAAGGAGGTCAGCCAGATGCGGATGACACGATTGCTGTGCATCATCATGGCAGTCAGCCTGCTGGGCGCTACTCCCTGCTGGTCTGCCGCGGTGAGTGGCAGAAGCTCGACACAGGCACTCTGGTTCAACAACGATTTTATCGACCGCCGGCAGGTAGAGCTGGCTCAGTATCTTCGACTGTCTATCACAAACATTGATCAGGCTGGAAAGTTTTCTATTCAGGGGTATGGAAGAGGTACAGCCGACCTGAATAACGGTGAAGGTCTGAACGGACGACTTTATTACCTCTACGGTGACCTCAATAATATTTACGACAAAATCGATGTACGCCTTGGCCGGCAGTTTATTAACCTTTCCGCAGGGAGCGCAATTGTTGACGGCGGCATGGTCGATCTGAAGAATATAGGCCCCGTAGCGCTGACTGTCTTGGGCGGGCGGGATGTAATTTTTGGCTTGCGAGGCGAGCTCAGTCAGGGAGGGGATTATGCTGTCGGTACTGCCGCCCGGCTTGTCGGCTTTCGAAAAACAGATCTTGAAGTCAGTTGGCTTCGGAAGTGGGACGAAAACGATATTTCGCGTGATATTTTAGGTGCTTCGCTTAAACAGTATATTCTTAATAATCTCCAGATGTACGGTAATGCACGCTTTGATGCAATTACCGAAGTTTTCAATGAGGTCCTCGGTGGAGTGAAATATTATCCGATAGCCAACCTGGTGCTCACGGGAGAGTGGTATCAGAGTTACCCGACCTTCGATGCGACCTCAATCTATTCAGTGTTTGCCGTCAATCGTTACCAGGAGGGGGTTTTCCGGATCGATTACACGTTTAGCGATCTCTTTGCAGTCAATCTTGGATATACCTACGAAGACTTTGGTGACGATGCGCTAGGGCACGTGTATCAGGCCGGTTGCAGCCTTCGCCCCATCGACCCGCTCCTTGTAAGCGTTGAATATGACAACCGACAGGGCTATTTCGGCAGTACCAACGGGATCATCGTGGATGCTGCCTATGATTTTACCAGGAACCTGCAGGCTGCAGGTGGATTCACGTTCGATGTCTACCAGCGTGACAGTCTGGCCAATGATGAGATTGCCAGAAAATATTGGATTGGTGGGAAATACCGCATGGCAAAAAACCTGGCTGCGTCATTGCGCATCGAGGACGATGTGAACGCGCGTTACCATGAAAACCTACAAGGGCGCTTTATCCTTGATTATGATTTCTAGAAAGGGGGGTACACTGTGAAGAAATACCTGCTGTTCGCTGCAATGCTGATCTTTCTGTCGGCTCTCTTTGTTCATCAGGCACTCGCCCAAAAAGAGTCTCACAAGGACTATGGCTCTATGAAGATTGTTGAATGCAATGATTGTCATAAATCCGAAGGGGTAAGCCCCAATCACGATGCTGACTGGATGAGGAGCCACCGGATTCTATCTAGCAAGGCCGGAGCAAACTGTGCTCAGTGCCACAGTCAGGGATACTGCCTCGACTGCCATTTCGGGGGAGGGATCGATGTGGATCTCAGGACGCAGAATTACGGGCGAGATTACATTCCCAAAAGCCACCGGAGCGATTTCGTCAGCATTCACCCAATAAAGGCTTTGAGTAATCCACAGACTTGCTACCGCTGTCATGATCAGCAATTTTGCAACGAATGTCACAGCCGATTCCCCAGAGGCTCTTTCAGGATTAAGTCACATTTGCGGAGCGGGAACACACAAGCGTTTATTTGGAGCAGCGAACACGCCTCCGAGGCGCGTCGTAACCTCCAATTCTGCCAGTCATGTCATCCTGAGGGGGATGTGTGCATAAGGTGTCATGGTTCCAGATCGAAAGGGGGATCAGGGATTAGTCCGCATCCTAAGAATTTCAAAGGAAGAAACATTCTTGATCGAAGCGACAGGGCCTGTAGCCGCTGCCATGAACTCAGATAAATACCTCAAAGGAGGAAGGGTATGATGAAAAGTCGCCTTAGTATGTATTGGCTTGTTGTTTCCTTTCTGGCCATAGCCGGTTGTGGCAGTGACAACAGGGAAGTTGGGGACGGAGGAACCGAGTCGTTCCGAGCTTCAGCAGCCTGCATCGGTTGTCACGGCAACAACAAAATTTCGCCGGTAACCGGAGTGCAGATTGCCGATGAATGGAGAGCCTCTGCCCACAATACCAAAAACGGTGCCAGTTGCGCCGACTGCCATAAGCCGATGGGACATCCCAACGGTGGCACTATTACGAACAACCCGAACGACACTGTTTGCGCTGAGTGTCATACCGTCACAAGTCTTGGCACTCCGCACTTCTCGACCTTCACGACGGCCAGGCAGCCCCAGTTCGTCAGTGCCCAGGACGCTCAACAATGCCGTGTCTGCCACAACCCCCACGACACAAGCTCCGTGATCCAGGTAAATAGAGATTTTACCGATTCAGGCCACGGTGATATAAACAGCCCGGCGTTCACGGACAACGTTAACTGGCCCACTAGGAATCCGTGTGTCCGCTGCCATACGAGCACAGGATATGTCACCTATGTCAATTCCGGCGGGGTCACGATCTCCACTTTTACGGGCCGAAACGAAATTCTTGGTTGCAAGACCTGCCACACGGATTACAGCTGGGAGCGGAGACCCGTCGGTGCGGTTACTAACCCCCGATACGCCAATGTCACGTCTATCCATTATCCCGATGCACGTGAATCAAACATATGTCTGACCTGTCATGTGGGGCGTGAGGCGGGAGCGTCGATCAGGCAAAGCCCCGGATTCCTGAATTTCACCGGCACTACTAACTTTATAAACTCCCACTACCTTACTGCCGGTGGCATTATCTATGCGGCTAGCGGTTACGAATATGCCGGTCGCAGTTATAACAATCCCCCCTTCTACCAGCATGATCAGGTCGGGATGACGACCGGCGATGGTCCATGTGTCGGCTGTCATATGAAAACCACGACGAGTCACGAATTTCTCCCTGTCCAGAAAGACGCTAACGGCGTCGTAACGTCGGTTCTCAGTACGGCCTGTGCCGAGTGCCATGGTGCAGGCAACCCAACTCCTGCCGAACTTGAATCAGAGAAGGCCGGCCTTGCTGCGGCTACCGAAGCGCTTAAAGCTAGGTTGGCAGTCCTAAATATCCACTTTTTTGATTCAAATCCCTACTTCTTTACTCAACCGAACGGGGCGGGTACTCGGGTTACAAAGTGGGCCAAGTTCTCTCCGGCTAATTTCGATACCGGAAGGAACACTATGGGGGCAGCTTTCAACCTCAATATGGTGCTTCATGATCCAGGAGCTTACGCACACAACCGCTTCTACATTAAGCGACTAATCTACGATTCTTTAGACTGGTCCAATAACGGTATACTCGACAACGATGTCGAAGCGGCCATCAACGCTTCGTCTCTGACTGCTGCCCAGAAGACAGCAGCCATCAACTACCTGCTGAGTGCTCCGGGTGGTAGCCGTCCATGAGATAAGACAGTAATCATTATTTAGAAAAAGCCCCACCCATGACAGGTGGGGTTTTTTTTTATGCGACAGAGGGAAAAATGAGGGTGCTATTTATCGCCGATGTAGATAGTGGCGATGCCAAAGGTTAAATCAATATGCCGCACGGTGCGGAATCCGGCATCTGTCATAAGGGCTTTAAATCGATCCTGTGAGGGGAATTCGAGGACAGAGTCGGGGAGGTATTTATAGGCGCTGAATTTGGAAAAGGCTCCCCCAATAACCGGCAAAACCTTGAGGAAGTAAAAGTAGTAGATCGATTTGAAGAGTTTTGAACGAGGCGTTGAGAATTCGAGTATAACGGCACGTCCTCCATCCCGCAGAACCCGGTACATCTCGCGCAGACCTGCGGGTCGGTCAACGACGTTGCGGATGCCGAACGCAATGGTCACTGCATCGAAGCTTCCGTCTGCAAAAGGGAGCGACTCGCACGGGGCGATTTCGAAGCTGATTCTCGCCGCGTGGGGAGAGTTCCGGACCTTCTCCTTTCCAAGTTCCACCATTTCGCGGGAGAAATCCGCACCGACTATGGTTACCGATGAAGGTGTCTGCGAGGCTATTTCCAAGGCGACATCACCGGTGCCGGTCGCGATATCCAGTGCTCTCGCCCCTTCATGCCACTGGATCTGCCGGACAGCGAACCGGCGCCATCTCCTGTCAATACCGAAGCTGAGCAGACGATTCAGGAAATCGTAGCGGGGAGCGATGCTGTCGAACATCTGCTGGATCCGCTCCCCCTTTTCCGAAAGCTTGTACATTTTAGCTATCCTTTGCAGGAGGAAGGTGATATAAAAACGGGGTCCTCCGCCGGTAAAGCAGCGGAGAGACTCAGTTTGTAGCACAATCGATGCAACCCCGCCACTAAAATCGGCACCTGCCACCCTTCGACCAGAACTCAGATCAGCCCCTCTCTTGTATTCTCCCCTGCGAAGGGTGCACCGTCGGCGGCAGGTGACCTTACGTACCCAAGGAGAAGAAGTGTCTCCCGCCATTCGTCCACAGGATATCGCAGACATCATTATCATGAGCTTTCTGGTGTATCTTCTCTACACCTGGTTCAGGAACACGCGCGCGCTCCAGGTAGTCATCGGTCTTCTTGTCCTCGGGCTGATATACGTCGTGACCAAGAATCTTGGCCTTTTGATGACGAGCTGGGTCTTTCAGGAGCTCGGGACGGTTCTGTTCGTCCTCATAATTGTGATTTTTCAGACCGAAATCCGGCAGGCGCTATACCGATTCAGCCTTCTCAGCAACCTGTTCGAACGGCCCGGAAATGGCGGGCGCCTCGATTTCATGGCTTTGTCGACCGAAATTTTCTCCCTCGCATCTGTAAGGACCGGTGCGCTCCTTGTGTTTCAGCGCCGGGACCACCTGGATGAATATCTCCTCCACGGGGTGCCCCTGGACAGTGTCGTCACACCTCAGCTTCTCGGCACTATTTTCAGAAATGGTACGCCTCTTCATGACGGGGCGGCCGTCATAGCGGATGGAAGGATAACGCAGGCGTCATGCCATCTGCCTCTTTCGGTCAAGGCGGAATTTCCACATCATTACGGAACGAGGCATCGGGCGGCGATCGGCATTACTGAGCGTTCGGATGCCGTCGTGGTTGTCGTGTCCGAGGAGCGGGGTGAGGTCTCGCTTGCTGTAGAAGGGGAGCTGCAGCCTGTGCATACCGCCGAACAGTTGAGCGAGAAGCTGGTCATGCTGCTTGCTCTCCCCGCCCCCGAGGCCGTCAGTGTGTCGGTGCGGGAGAGGCTGCTGCGCGATCCTCTGCCGAAGCTTTCAATCGTGCTTCTGGTGATAATCTGCTGGGCGGTTATAACGGCTCGTCAGGGTGGTATCGTCTCTATGACAATACCTATCAAATTTCACAACCTTCCTGACAATCTCGCCTTCATGACGAGCACACCTGAAGAGGTGGAGGTGAGGCTGAAGTTCTTTTCGAGCCTGATCGACTCCCCCAAGCATCTTGATCTGGTGGCTGATGTCAATCTGGCGAGAGTCAAGGAGGGGGCGAATCATGTCCCTATACACGGAGAAGACATAAAACTGCCGTTGGGGGTGACCCTCACGGAAATACGTCCAGGGGCAGTGAAGGTGATCACTGACAGAAAGGTCCGCCGGGATTTGCCGGTCCGGCTGAAAACCAGAGGGAAGTTGCCTTCCAACTTTCACTTGAAGAAGGTTCGCATCGAGCCTGCGAAGGTGACTTTGGAAGGGCCGGCGCATTTTTTTCGTCAAGTCTCGGCGGTTGATACCGAAGAGCTGAATATTGAGAATTTTATCGGAGATTCTCGGGTGGAGGTCGGGCTGGTTCCACCCTCTCCGCAGGTCCGAATACTTCGACAGGCCCCGGTCCTGGTTCGGGTTTCGGCAGCGAAACGCTGAGCTGGTAATCGTGAAGGTTGACAAAGAGGCTGTTTTGTTATATTAGTAGCGCCATTCATTGTATTTTTTAAAACAAAGGAGGGGAAATATGCATAGATGCATAAGATTGATTATTATATGCATGCTCGTCGTATCGTTTCCTTCCCTAGTCTTAGCCGCTAAAACCCACAAAGTCCGAAAAAACGAAAGCCTCTACTCCCTCGCCAGAAAATATCACGTCTCCGTCAGCGACCTCAAATCAGCCAACAACCTTGTCAGCAAGCGAATCAAAGCAGGCCAGGTGCTTGTCATCCCTCCCCGTGCTGCCGAGGAACGCTCAGTAGCGGATCAGAAATCTCTGACATACAAAGTCAAAAAAGGGGATAATCTGACCAAAATTGCGAGGAAGACAGGGGTATCGGTTGCAGAACTCAGACGGCTGAATGACTTGGGCAAAAAGAAGGTAAAGCAGGGACAGGTGCTTGCACTGAGGGAGGCGGAGCCTGCCGGAGAAGCACCCCGTAAGGTGACGAGAAAGATTTACCTGAAGAACAGCGACCTCTTCAGTGAAAAAGACTATGAGCAGAGCCTTGCCGAGCTGACCGAGCCCGATCCTGATGATCAGCAGGTGGTGCTTAAGAAGGACCTGGAACTGAAGACGGACAACGTGAAGCTGCTCAAGACCACGGCATATGGTTTTCTGGGCACACGGTACAGATTCGGAGGCAATACCAGAAGTGGTCTCGATTGTTCCGCCTTCGTTCAGCAGGTCTTCCGCGAACTGGATGTGACGCTGCCCCGTTCTGCAAGGGAGCAATTCGAAATAGGCAACAGGGTCCTGCTGGGTGACCTGCAGAAGGGGGATCTTGTTTTCTTCCGTACCTATGCTCCTTACGCCTCCCATGTCGGAATATATCTGGGAGGAAACAAGATGATTCATGCCTCCTCACGCGACCGTCGCGTTGTAGTATCTTCCATCGACACTCCTTACTACCGTTCCAGGTATATGGGGGCAAAGAGGATCAGCAAGATAAATCCCGATGAATTCAGGTTCGACGACCTGCTGATTGGCGTGGAAGAGGAGACTGAGGGGGATATCCTCCAGAACGATACTCTGGGTCTTGGGGCAAGTAACTAGCTTTTCTCTATATCCTTATGAACCGGCTCCGGCCGGTTTTTTTTTAGCTTGTCGAAAGTTATTGTATAACTCCTTGTTAGGTTGGGGATTCACCAGGGTGACTTTATGGCTACTGGAATCGATTCGGGATATCCTTTACTAGTGACGGCAGCCGTCATTGAGCATGAGGGAAAGGTGCTGCTGACGAGACGCCGGCCGGATGCACCATACCCGCTCCTGTGGGAGTTGCCGGGTGGAAAGCTTGAGCCACATGAGGATCCTGCCGAGTGCATAGTGCGGGAACTGAGGGAAGAACTGGGTATCGACGTTGTGGTAGAGGGCATCTTTGATGTTGTGTACCACCGGTATCCTGAGCGGACCGTGCTCATTCTTGCTTATCGCTGCCGCTGGACTGGTGGTAATATAGTAGAGTTGGAAGTTGCCGGCCACTGCTGGGTTGCGCCGGAAAAACTGCTTACATTTCCCCTTCTCTCGGCCGATATCCCACTGGTCGAAAGGCTTGCACGTGAGTATTCGGATGCGGGTTGTTCTTGCCTATAAAGCGAACCGTGAAGGTAAAGACGACCCGTATACGTCTTTGGCGCCGCTTGGTCTAGGTTATCTTCAGGGTGTCCTCATAAGTGCCGGTCACCATGCTGTCGTCGCCAATTTTTCACGTTCAGGTTGGCCCGCCATCCGTTCCTTTCTGCGGGAATCGGCTCCCGATGTCGTTGCGATCTCCCAGTTTACTCACAATCGCTTCGAGTCGTTGCGTCTAGCTGATGAAGTAAAGCGACAGAATCCGAAATCATTCGTTGTCATGGGAGGTCCTCATGCGACATCACGTTATCGGGATATTCTTGCTTCTACCAGCAATGTAGACGCCATTGTTCTGGGCGAAGGCGAGGATACCCTCAGGGAAGTAGTCGACGCTCTTTCGAAGTCGTCATCCCCTTCCATGCACGACATACGGGGCTTGGCCTTCCTGGAAGGCAGGTCGGTAGCCGTTACTCCGCGTCGGCCTCCGCTCACGGATATGGATCTCCTTCCGGTACCGGCAATTTCTCTGGTTCAGTCCTGGGGTCTCGATTTGCGCCGTCAACTCGAGTTCATCACGACTTCGCGCGGGTGTCCGGCAGCGTGCCGCTTTTGTTCCTCCCCCAATTTTTGGTCTCGGCAGGTGCGGTTCCGTTCTCCAAAGACCATCGTCGAGGAAATACGATATATAAGGGACCGATTCGGGCTCATCTATTTTTCCTTCCGTGACGATACCTTTACGGCCGATCGGAAGAGGGTGCTGGAACTCTGCCGGTTGTTGCTGGAGGAACAGATCTATATCCTCTGGAACTGCCAGTCCCGTGTGAACCATCTTGATGAAGAGCTGCTGCTGGCGATGAAAAGGGCCGGTTGCGAATGCGTTCAGCTAGGCGTGGAGTCCGGTTCCCATCGACTGCTTGAGGCGCTGGGCAAGCGGATCGCCCCGGAACAGGTCAGGCAAGCGGCATCGGCGATCCGACGTGTCGGGATCAATCTCTCCATTTACCTCATCACCGGTATTCCCGGTGAAACGAGGGAGGACGTGTTGGCGACATCGAAACTTATTGAGGAAATACGGCCTCAGGATGGCCAGATTTCTCCCCTTGTTTACTATCCGGGTACCGCCATGTTCGCCGAAGCCGTAGCGGCTGGTACCGTGCCTGGTGATCTGTTTGAGAAAAACAGTGCAGCAGCGTTTCCGGTTCTGCCAGCTGAGGCGACGGCACCTCGCATGCGCACCCTGCTGCAAGCTCTGGAGAGCGTTTCTTCTGCCAGCTGCTTTAAGGCTCGGGAGTTTCGGCAGCAGAAACGGTTCGTTGGGTACAGTCATGTGACTAACCTGCTCGCTGGAGAGGCGTACGAAGGGGAGGGGAGGGAAGATCTTGCCGAGCGGGAGTATCTTGAGATCGTCCGGCAGCAGCCGGCGAATCCTTGGGGATGGCTGGCGCTGGGAGATCTGTGTGGTGGGTCGGGCCGGGTAGCGGAGGCTCGCGAGGCATACACGGAGGTCATCCGTCTGGTGCCGGCCCATGCTCCGGCATACCGCGCGCTGGGTGACTTGATCTGGCTCTCGGGAGACAGGAGCGACGCGAAACAATATTACCGGCAGGTACTTCAGCTGGATCCGCTCGACGAAGAGGCCCGGCAGAAGCTGGAAAACGGGCGAAAGGCAAAAAAATAGCGAAGCCCGGAGGCTTCGCTATGACCTGCATTAAAAGGTTTGTGCTTACTGCTTTACTACGCGCAGTCCGGGAGCAAAAATAATCTTGTCGAAAGTGCGCTTCAGGGTCTTGCTCTGGAAGTTCACCATCGGGGGGGAGTCGGGGAACTCTACCATATCGCCAGGCTTCACCTTGGTCTGCATCACAGCCACCCAAAGTTTCTGGCCGTTTTCCTCGACCTCGATGTAGGTATAACCAGCGGCGTCCATGGTGTTGAGAACCTTGCCCTTGTGACCGGCACCGGCAGGAATTTCGACAGGTTTCAGCCCGGCATGGGGGTCTCCGCCATGAGTGGCGTCAGCCGGCATCTGCTGGGCAGGTGCACCGGTCTGCGGTGCCTTGGGAGCTTCTTCTTTCTTCTTGCAGCCGGCGGCTGCGAGCGCAACGATTGCCAAACCTACCACTAATGTCTTCTTCACCTGAATTCCTCCTGTAAAGGCTTGTTTTCAACCGTTGGGTAAAATAACACAGGTCTTTTTTCTTTTACAATAAAAAAACCTTCCAAAGGGTTGAAAAACAGCACTCACTACTTTCCTGTAATTACTTCTCCTGTATCGGTTATCAGTTTGGCGGGTAGCTGGAAGAGTCTCTTGAAAACATCAAACACTCCCTTTGCCATGGCCTTGACAGGAACAACTTTGACGGAAGGATTGTCGACGTTTCCCTTGACCTCCACAAAGTAGGTGATCAGTGCCTTGTCCTTACCTGTTAGCACCCAGCCGATCAGAGGAAGCCGGCTGACGACCTTGTCGACGGTTTGCAAGGGTTGAACGCCGATGGTCACATCAATTTCATTCCGCACAACATCGAGCTTGCCCACCGCCGACATGTTGATGGCATTGCTGTCCACGAAGAGGTCCTGACTGCTCACTACGCCGTCTCTTATTGCGAGGTCAGCGGTTATCCGGTTGTATGGCATGCCTCCCGAGACCATCTCCGGCAGCCTGCCCTTGAAAAGCTGGGAAATGTTGAGTATTGAGAAAACCTTGGATAAAACGGCAAAACGGCGGAGTGCTCCATCCTCGATTTCGAGGTGTGCAGAACCTAGAGCCGTTTTTTTCAGCTCTGCGATTGTTTCTCCTTTTGCCGTCAATTCTCCCGACGCCGAAAGCGTTCCTGAAATTTCCTGCTTACTCGCACCGATAGCTTTCGTCAGACGCTCTGCAGACATTCGTTCTATCGAATAGCCGACATGATAACGGGGTGTCTGTTTGCTGGTGAAGTCGAATCTTCCCTTGGCGGTGATGCGCCCACCGTAAGCATTACTCTCCAATGACTGCAGATACAGAATGCTGTCTTCCGCTACCCCTTTGGCTTTCAATTTTTCGAAAGAATGCAGGCCTGCTTTCCCGGCTTCCGCTGATAACGATGCCGTTACCCGAAGAGGTGTCGGCGGTTCCGGCCCAGTTTTTGTCGATTTCAGTTCCATGAGGGGAAGAACGTCGCCGAGGTCCAGATAGGGGGACGTTGCCGCCACTTCGACAGTTGGATTCTGCAGGTCTTGCACCATTCCCTTTATTGAGAGAGAAGAATTGCCGGCGCTGGCAGTGAGGGAATTTATTTTCAGGTTATTATCGTTCAACGACAGGTTCCCGTAAACGCTAGTCAGGGTTGCCCCGCCCTTGGGGAGGCTGAAACCCAGATCGGAGAGATGTAGAAGTGGAGAAGAGAACTCAACTGAGAATGACGGGTTTCGGAAACCAGTCAAGGAGCCTTTCCCGGAGATGACTGAATTACCTAACCGAGTGGTAAGGTAAGATGACTCCAGAGATTCGTCCTTGAAGCGAACCGTACCGGTGATGCCGCTGAGGGTGCTGATATTAGCCGACGGCTTTAGAGAAGCTCCCGTGAGCGAGACCTCTCCTGACCAGTGAATATCTTCAGGCTTGCCGGCCCCCCGGATGCTAGCCCTGACTTTTCCCGCTGGCTGATATTTTGAGAGCTTCGGGAGCATCGGAGCAATTTCACTTATGAGGAATTGGTTGGTCTTGAGCTCGCAAAGGAACCGCTCTTTGCCCGAGAAATTGTGATTTGCTGTGGCTGCGAGCGAGAGTGGCGAAAGGTTCAAACTGAGCCTGGACAGGTTCATTTCCTCTTTCGAGATGCTGCCCAAGAAGGAAAGGTTGCTCGTTCTGCCGGCGGGCTTGTTGACGATGTTGGGGTAGCTGAAGGCAGCACTTGACAGATCCCAGTCTCCATCCAGGTTGTACCCCGAAGTGAAGCCTTCGCCGGAGAGATGCAGCACGGAAGGCCCGGAGAAGACGAGTTTTCCCGTTTTCTTGCGGTCCAGCAGCCATGCCACTTCTTCCTGGTGCGGCGTCATGACCATTTTGAAAGGGTAGCCGGAGGGGCGATCAAGGGGATAGTCCGTTATTTTCCCCTCAAGGGTAAAGGGAGAGGAGCCGAAGTTGCCGGACATGCGGTTCAGATTGAAATCTTTGCCGCGAAGTTCAAGTTCCCCCCTGATCTGGTTAAAGGGAGGTACTTCGCGACCGAAGGTCAGTAGCCCCTTCTCAACCCGAGCCCTAACGTAAAGGACATTGTAGTTTTCTCCCCTTTCCATATGCGCAATCTGGCTGACCCTTCCGTCCAGCACTCCTTCGTCGAGCCGGTATATCCCACCTTTGATGTGCCGCTCGATGAATTCGGCAGTATCAGTAACTATGATGCCGTAGGGGATATACTGGCGGAAATCTTCAAGGCGAAAAGGTAGTATGCCGGCACGGGCTGTAATGCGAAGATCTCCGCTGGGGATATCGCGAAGGGCGCAATTCCCATGGACCTGCAGGCCGTCAACATTGAGGTCGAGAGAACTGACGGTAAGGTCCCGCGAGTTGAACTGCAACTGATAATCCGCCTGCACCGTCTTTGGTGTAAGAACGGAGCGGAAGACTTCAGGATAGTTAAAGAAAAGATTCCTTACCCCGAAATTACCCCTGGACGTGAACGATGCCAGCTTTCCTGTGAATTCCGCATCCATCGTCAGTTGCCCGGTGACCTTCTGGAAGGGAACATACTGCCGGTAGTAGGGCCAGTAAGGGCTGGCTTCAATGTTTTTCCCGGTTATCCGGAAGTTGAAATCCGTTTCAGTCAGCGGCCTGTCGACTGATGCCAGCTTGGCCGATCCTTGCACAGTAACCCGTTCCTTATTTCTTTCGTCTCCGATCAACGTACTTAATTTGAAAGAGCATTGCTTACCTCTGGCAAAATGGGCAAGTGATAGGTGGATATCTGTAAGTGCCACTGCTACCCCTTCCGGAGCAGCAGCGTAGTCTATAAAGCCGATGGCGCCATTTCGGATTCGCAACCGATTGATATGGAAAGGAACTGATCCCTGCTTCTGTTCCAGGAGGTCGCTGAAATTGAGGTTTCCCTCCCTGTCCCTGACAACGTGCATGTTCGGCTGATCGAGGAGGAGTTCCTTTAGCGAGACTTCCCGCTGGAGTAGCGGAAGGAGAGCTATTTTGAAGGTTAATCGCTTGGCCCCCACAAATGGTCTGGCTGTTCCCCGTTCCATTATCATCACATCTTTAAAGGTAAAAGAGGGGCCGAACCGCCAGGAGAACTCTGCGGAACGGTATCGAACCTCCCTTTTCAGCTCCCTCTGCATCGTCTCGATGATGGTATTCTTGTACGCGTCGAGGTCGAGTATCTTTTCGAGGAGCAGGCCGCCCGTTGTTGCAACAGCAGCTGCAAGAATGAGAACGGCAAGAAGTATGTTCTTCTGTGGCATTTTCATAGGATCAGTCGTTAGTCTGATTGCTCTAAGGAAGTTGTTGGCGCCTCCCAGAAAGCCGCTTCTTGTAGGGGTGTAACGCTGGTACGCCTCTGTCGGGCTTTCTGCGGGTGCGACGATCTGTATTGATTGAAGTTTTCAAAACAACCTGCCGGTAAGTGCCCGGCGGAGATCTGGAAGTATACTCTCCCCTTCAAGCCTACGCAAGCCCGCCGGTTGCAATCAGATTATCGCTCTGTTAGTATACGTCGGCTTATGAAGATCAAACGCATCGAAATACTGGGATTCAAATCCTTCGTCGACAGGGTCGTGCTCGACTTCCCACATGGCATTACTGCCGTAGTCGGTCCCAACGGCTGCGGCAAGTCGAATATCGTAGACGCCATCCGCTGGGTTATGGGGGAGCAGTCGGCGAAGAACCTTCGTGGGCGAAGCATGGAAGATGTCATCTTCGGAGGCAGCGAGACACGCAAGCCGCTGGGGATGGCTGAGGTCTCACTGGTTTTCTCCACCGAAGATGGCCGTGTTCCCGCTAAATACCTCAACTACAGTGAGATACAGGTGACCCGGCGCTTGTATCGGGACGGAGATAGCGAGTACTTCCTCAACAAAACATCCTGTCGTCTTCTCGACATACATGAGCTTTTCATGGATACCGGTGTAGGGGCTAAGGCATACTCCGTGATTGAGCAGGGGAGGATCGGCATGATTCTCCTCTCAAAGCCTGAGGAGCGGAGATTCCTTATCGAAGAAGCGGCTGGAGTTACCAAATTCAAGGCCAGAAAACAGGTCGCCATAAAAAAAATAGAGGTGACAAAGCAGAACCTGGTGAGGATCGGGGATATAGTTTCCGAGATCCGTCGTCAGATGAACTCGCTCCATCGTCAGGCAAAGAAGGCTGAGAAGTTTCGTACTTATCGTGAAGAACTGAAGGAGATTGAGCTTCAATTTGCAGCTATAGCGTATGCTTCGCTTAACAGCACCTACGAGGATGCCGCCAGGGAGGCTGCTTCTCTGGCCGGGCGTGTGGCCGCTCTCGGCGCAGAGCTGGAAAAGGGGGAACTTGATTTTGAGGGGCTCAGACTCTCCCTGACAGAGGAGGAGAAGAAGCTCAATTCGGCCCAGGAAGAGATATACAGGGCCAAGAGCACTTGCCAGAGCTGTGAAAGCCGTATCGATTTCCAACGGAAGGAGCTTCTCAATATCGAGCGCCAGCGGGATAAGCTCAGGGAGGAACTCGCTTCGCTGGAAAAGCAGCTTGTGGATACTGGAGAAGAGTTGGCGTCTCTTCAGCAGAAGAAGGGGGTTCTTGGAACGGACGCCGCAGGCGAGGACCTTGTTCTGCAGGAGAAGGAGCGGGAGTTGGATGACCTGTCCCTTACGGAAAAAGAGCTGACGGAGCGACTGGAGGAAAAGCGACGGGAGGTATTCTCGCTTCTTTCCAGCATAGCTCAGTTTAATAACCAAAAGGGAGCACTCCTCAAGAGAATAGAGGGAATCGCGGAGCGTCACGCGCGAAATCGACGGGAGGAAGCGGCGCTGCGCGAGAAGCTCGCGGATACTTCAGGTCGTACTGCACAGTTTGAAGGGCAGTTGAAAGATGAGAGGGAGGCCAAGGCCGTGCTGGCTTCCGAGATCGATCTTCTCAGGCAACGTGAGGAGGAGCTGAAACGGCAACTGGAGAAGCAGGATCGTGAGCTAGTGGCAAAAAGGGACGAGCTGAGCCGTAAGAGCAGCCGTCTTCATTCTCTCCAGGAACTCGATGCCCAGCTAGCAGGTTATGGCAAGGGGGTCCGCACGTTGTTGCTTTCGGACCACTACAAGAGTCGTTTTGCGGGAGTCCTGGCGGATGTAATAGAAACTGGATCCGAATATGAAGCAGCTCTGGAAGCGGTTCTGGGTGAAAGACTCCAGTACGTTATGGGAGGCGATGAGGGAGCAGCCCTCGAAGCCATTGAATACCTCAAGAAAGCCGAGGGAGGGCGTTGTTGTTTTGTAGTTCCGGGTGCTTCCACCCTTGAACCTGTTCCGACGAGTGGTCAGTCGATACCGCTCCTGCAGTTGATAACGGTCAAAGAGGGCTTCCGTTCGCAGGTAGAGCCGCTGGTGGCGGACGTTCATCTTTGCGATGACATTAAGGCAGGCGTCGAACTCTCTCGTCACTATCCCCGCTGTACTTTCGTTACCCGTGAAGGTGATATGGCCTTTGGTGGTTGTATATACGGAGGGTCATCTGAGACGGTGCAGCAGGGGCTTATCCATAAGAAGCGGGAGATCAAGGAGCTGTCGCAGGAGATGACGCTCCTGACGCGCGCAGTTCAGGAGCTCGAAACGGGGAAGCAGGAATCACGGAGCGCGCTTTCGACGGCTGAGGATGGCCTGCGAAGCAAGCGCCAGAATCTTCATCAGACCGAGATAGCCATTCTGAATCACGAGAAGGATCTGCAGCGGGTTCGTGACGAGGGGCAGCGAATAGAGGAGCGGCTGTCGGTCCAGGCTGTTGAGGATAAGCAGCTTTCGGAAGAAAAGAACCTTCTCGAAAAGGAGCTGGCAGACTCAGAGCATAGGAAGTGTGTGACGGAAGGGATGAAGGGGAGTCTTGAAGCATCCTTGGAGGAGCTGCAAAAAGCGATTTCCCTGCAGAAGGGGAAGATCGAACAGGTCCGGGAGGAAGTAACAGGGATTAAAGTACGAGCCGCGGCGCTGCGGGAGAAACGCGAGGCGAACCTCCGTGCCATAAAACGTTCTGAAGAGCATGCCCACGATCTGCAGAGACGGATAACCAATCGTGGCAAAGAGCTGGAGAATGTAGAGCTGGAACGACAGCAGCTTGCTTCCGCAGCGGCAGCAGGGGAAGAAGAGCTGACGTCTCTGCTTCAGCGACAGCTGGCCGCTGAGCAGTCGCTGGCGACAGTAAGAGAGGCATATGAGAAATCTTCAGAGCAGGTACGCGAAGAGGAAGGGCGACTGAGGCAGCTCCGTGAGGCCTTAGGGGTAGTGCGCAGGGAGGAAGGGGAGCGTAACCTTCAGGCGACAGAGCTTTCGATGAAGATTTCACATCTCCGTGATTCGGTGATGGAAAAATATCGTCTGGAAGTGGATGCATTGCGGCAGCGATTTAACGAGTTTAACGACAATGACGATTGGAGTGAGGAGGCGCAACGACATCGTCAGTCTGAGCTGCAGAAGCTGGTCGATGAGTTGGGTGAGGTCAATCTCACTGCTATAGAGGAATATCGGGAACTGGAGACCCGCTATAACTTTCTAGTGGAGCAGAAGGTCGATCTGGAGGATTCTCTGACGGGTCTTCAGAAGGCGATTCAGCGGATCAATCGCACTACCCGTAAACGATTTCTCGAGACGTTCGAGCAGGTCAACCAGAAGTTCCAGGAGGTCTTCCCCCGCCTTTTTTGCGGTGGTAGGGCCGAACTAAGGCTTACCGACGAGGAGGACTTGCTTGAAACAGGCATCGATATCATTGTGCAGCCACCAGGAAAAAAGCTGCAGAACGTCGCCCTTCTGTCCGGTGGTGAAAAAGCCCTGACCGCAGTTGCACTCATCTTTTCTATTTTTCTCATAAAGCCTTCACCTTTCTGTTTGCTTGACGAGGTCGATGCGCCGCTTGATGACGCCAACATTGGGCGATTCAATGAGATGGTTAAAGAAATGACCGAATTTTCGCAATTCATCATGATCACTCACAGCAAGACCACGATGATGGTTGCCGACACATTGTACGGAATTACAATGGAAGAGCCGGGGGTTTCCAAATTGGTATCGGTGCGGCTCGGAATGTAATCTTCTTGTTGCATGTTTTATCGCCCCGGACGGGGTAAACTTGCTGTTGAAGCTTGAAATTTTCAAGGAGCATGTAGATGTCTGAAGATAGGAAAGAAGAGAAGAAGGGATTCTTCCGGGGGTGGATAGACAGGTTTACCGGGGGGGAACAACATCTTCAGCCTGAAGAACCTGCGCCCGAACAGCCGGAGTCGCCTGTTGTTCCAGCCGATACTCCCAGCGAACCTCCCGGGGAAACTTACTCTTTTTTTGAGAGATTGAAGCGGGGGTTGAGCAAGACCCATGAGAGTCTTGTGGGTCGTATAGATACGCTTGTTCTCGGCAAGAAGCAGATAGATGCCGATACTCTCGAAGATCTTGAAGAGATATTGATAACTGCCGACATTGGAGTCCCAACGGCAGTGGAACTGATCCGTACCATTGAGCAGCGCCTTAAGCGGAATGAGTTGCGCGACGGTGATGCCCTTAAAGCTGCCCTTAAGGAGGAGATCGTTGCGCGGCTTGCGCGGCAGCCAGCACCGCTCGTAATAGGAAGTTCTCCATTCGTCATCATGGTTATCGGTGTCAATGGCGTAGGCAAAACTACGACCATCGGCAAGCTGGCCAGTAAGTTCAAAGCTGAGGGGAGAAAAGTGCTTCTCGCAGCGGCCGATACCTTTCGTGCCGCTGCAGCCGAGCAACTGGAGGTATGGGGAAACAGGATCGATGTGGATGTGATCAGGCATCAGGAGGGTGCCGATCCTTCGGCTGTCGTGTTCGATGCCTGCAAAGCGGCAATGGCTCGTAGATCGGATGTACTGATCGTTGATACAGCAGGAAGAATGCATACTAAGGTCAATCTGATGGAAGAGATGAAGAAGATCCGTCGGGTAATGAGTAGAGAAATTCCCGGTGCGCCTCATGAGACACTCCTGGTCCTTGACGGAGGAACCGGACAGAACGCGATCTCACAGGCTCGCCTGTTCAAGGAGTCGGCCGGTGTCACTGGAATTGCGCTTACGAAGCTGGATGGAACGGCAAAAGGGGGAATAGTGGTCGCAATCGGTAACGAGTTCAACATCCCCGTGCGCTACATCGGAATAGGAGAACGGGTTGATGACCTGCGCGAGTTCGACCCAGGACAGTTTGTTGAAGCTCTTTTTCAATAACAACCTTGACTTTAAACGATTTGTCATCTAGTATTCAGCGCCGGGAACGTGTCTGTATGAATGATCAGGTTTTGGACCTGTTGGAAAAGAGGATCGATACGCTGATAGAGCGATACCACACTCTACAGCGGGAGAACCATTCACTGCGGGAAGAAAATCAGCGGTTACAGGCGGAGCGTCATGGATTCCGCTCCCGCATTGATGCCATACTCACCAAGCTGGAGGAGATACAACCTTCTTGAATTCGCACCGTATCAGAGTATTGGGCAGGGAATTGCTCGTAAAGAGCGAGGCGCCTCCCGAGAAGGTACGGGAGGTCGAAGCCTTTGTTAATGACAAGATTTCCGAAGTTGCCGCTTCGGTGAAGGGGGGAGACCCCCAGATTGTGGCCGTACTGGCCTTGCTTAATATAGCTGAAGCATATTTAGATTTGTTTTCGAAGTACGAAGTAAGTAAGCGGCAGGAAGAGAAGTTGTCTGATCTGCTGCAGCGAATTGACGATGTGGTAGAAAAAGGCTGAACGATCTCTCTGGGAGATTTTTTACATATATGTTCGGTCCAGGTTTGGTAAAGCTTTGCCAGTATCAACGGCGGATTAATGCGCAATTGGTTCCCGTTTTGCTGATAGGTAGCCTAAGAGAATACGTCTATGTCGAAGGAGTTGCATAAGATCACGCTTATGCGTTAGTCCTGCATAGTTCGCCACAGCATTTCTACCTAATAGCCTGTCAACTTTACACCTCCTGTTTCGAATTCCTCCCGGAGTAGTTCCATTGGCACCTGTCCTTCGTGGTGCCGTCAATCTAATGCCTAAAACAGACATTCGAAGACGCATGCTTGCTCAACGGGCAGCTTTTCCTCTCTCCGCGATCAAAGATGCGAGCAGGAGGATCCAGCGCACCTTCATTACCTGTGACCTGTTTATACAGGCGCGGAGCATCGCGTTGTATGCTCCAATCAGGAATGAAGTCGAGACGGGCGAGGTGTTGGCTGCCGCACTGAAGATGGGAAAAACGGTACTGTTTCCTTCCGTGGCACCCGAGGGCCTGCTCTTTCGAACAGTAGAAACGGTTCATCATCTTTGTCCCGGGGCCTATGGCATCAGCGAACCGACAGCCGAAAGGGGTATAGTTGACCCCGAAGCGGCAGATATAATTGTTGTTCCTGGGGTTGCATTTGACAGAAGTGGACGTCGGATAGGCTACGGGAAGGGGTATTTCGACCGGGCGCTGCACAGGTTAGAAGGGAGTGGTCGCCTCGTAGGCTTTTGTTTTGATTTCCAACTCGTAGACGAGATTGCCGGGGAACCACACGATGTGCAGATGGACATGATTATCACTGAGCGGCAGATTGTTGTTTTGCCTCGAAAGTCAGATTTGTAAGGTAGGAAACACGCCGGGAACGCCCAACGGCCTTTCACCGGCTAATCATATAGGGGAGGTGCAGGAGTTGAAAATAGAAATAGCGATAATACTTATTGTAGCAGCTGCAGCTGTTGGTTTTTTCATCGGGAATCTGCTGAGGAAGAAGTTCTCCGATTCCATGGTTTCAAAAGCGGAGGAAATGGCATCAAAGTCCTTGGAGGATGCAAAACGCCAGGCTGAAACAATTATCAAAGAAGCGTCTTTGCAAGCCAAAGATGCAATCTACCAGGCGAAGGCAGAATTTGAAAGAGAGACGAAGGACAAGAGGCGCGACCTGCAGGCACTGGAAAAGCGGCTTCAGCAGAAAGAAGAAAATCTTGACAAGAAGATCATTGCATTCGATCAGCGGGAGACGGAATTTCTTAAGCGGGAGCAGGGTCTTGTCAATCGGGAGCAGGGGCTGGTGCAGAAAGAGGAAAAACTTAACCATATAATTGAAGAAGAGCGGAAAAAACTAGAGGAACTTTCGGGTCTTTCCTCTGCAGAAGCGAAACGAATACTGATGGAGGCTATGGAAAGCGAAGCAAAGCTGGATGCAGCCAAACGTGTGAAAGCCATTGAAGAAGAAGCCCGTGAAACAGCTGACAAGAAGTCGAAGGAAATTATCTCTCTTGCGATACAGCGGTACGCAGGGGAGTATGTCGCAGAACGAACCGTTTCGGTAGTCGCTCTGCCCTCAGACGAAATGAAGGGACGCATAATCGGGCGGGAAGGGCGCAACATAAGGGCGCTAGAAGCAGCAACCGGTATTGATCTTATAATCGATGATACGCCGGAAGCCGTTATTTTGTCCGGGTTCAATCCGGTTCGAAGGGAGGTTGCCAAAATAGCTCTTGAACGCCTTATAGCCGACGGACGCATTCATCCGGGAAGGATTGAGGAAGTTGTGGCAAAGGCTGAGGAGGAAGTAGAGCTTGCGATGAAAGAGGCTGGTGAGCAGGCAGCCTTTGACCTGGGGGTTCATGGGATTCACCCGGAAATCCTCAAGCTTATTGGCCGGTTGCGCTATCGCACGTCCTATAGCCAAAATGTCTACCAGCATTCATTGGAAGTAGCCTTCCTCTGCGGCATAATGGCTGCAGAGCTGGGGATAAATGTAAAACAAGCCAAGCGGGCAGGCCTCCTGCACGATCTCGGCAAGGCTGTGGACCACGAGATAGAAGGATCTCATGCGGTGATAGGTGCGGATTTAGCACGCAAATACGGTGAATCTCCGAAAATAGTTCATTCCATAATGGCTCACCATGAAGATGAAAAGCCGTCGTCGGTCCTAGCCGTTCTCGTCCAGGCAGCGGATGCGTTGTCCGGGGCACGTCCTGGGGCGCGTCGCGAAATGATGGAAACGTACGTGAAGCGGCTTGAGGATCTGGAGCGTATTGCCAATTCTTTCGGTGGCGTTACTAATTCTTTTGCAATACAGGCCGGACGGGAAATCCGGGTGATGGTTTCGAGCGACGCTGTTACAGATGATGGGGCCGTAGTGCTTGCAAAGGATGTGGCAAAGAAAATAGAAGCGGAGATGACGTATCCCGGCCAGATCAAGGTCAACGTAATAAGGGAGACGCGGGCAATCGAGTATGCCCGTTAAGGTATTTTTCATCGGAGACATTATCGGTAAGCCCGGTAGGCTTGCGGTATCACGCGAGTTGGACAGGTTGGTCGACCGGTATCTTCTCGACCTGGTAATCGCGAACGGGGAGAACTCTGCCGGTGGTTTCGGTATTACTGCAGAAGTTGCACTGGAGCTGCATCGAGCTGGAGTTCACCTCCTGACATCCGGAAACCATGTCTGGGACAAGAAGGAGTCACTTGATTTCGTAAAAGATGTTCCCTATCTTCTCCGTCCAGCA